>JBBRDO010000033.1:0-44538 GCA_038203825.1 Chloroflexia bacterium
CCCGAAGGTGTCGTTCAGCCAGACGACCGGCGAAATGATAATCGCCAGCAAAGGGCTATAGGAATACGTGATGCCCAACGGTGGCGCAATTGGAGCGCCTCCGCGAAGGCTGTAGAGATCGAAAGAGCCATCCAGCACATGTCGTGCTGCCTGCAGGAACCACGTAGCGTCGGGGTGCCACCACCCCGCGAGGCGAGCGCCCGCGCCCAGGGCAACGTAAACGATAAAGAGGCAAGCGTACGCCCGGCCCCACCGGGCCCTTGTCCTACACTCCCCACCGGCGCTTCGCCAGTTAGGTAATGCGTAACAGGAAGCCGGTTCTCAACCATCTCTTGTTCCCTCCATCGTGCCTCACAGCATATCATGGGAACTCCTCCACCTCAAATCTGGACACTTACCCCTGCGTGCGTGTATTGCACTCCCGCTGCTGCGCCAAGATACTTACCTTTAGGCAATGAGTGCCATCACCGCACAACCTACAGCGCTGCCTGCTAGGGCCCATCTGCAAACCATATCCAGAGGAGGATAGCTGCGATAGTCAACAAGGCGCGGTAGTTCTCGGCCCGCTTCTCCTAGCGAGTAGCTATCCTGCGGTATCGCTTGAGCCGGTTTGTCAGGCGCTCCACGCGGTTGCGCTGCTTGTAGATAACTTTCTAGTTTGCAGATGGGCCCTAACTTCGCTCGTCAACTCGATAGATTAAAGTATAGGGAAGTTCTTCGGAGAAAGGAGGTTCGAATATTCTAAACCATTCTTCAAATTTTGTTTCTGGAATATAAAACGTGCCTGATGGGAGATTGGCATTTCTAGCAACAAGGCGGGATAGGAGCATTTGCTTGGGAGTATCTAAATAGTGGATCTTAAATTCTGTCCCCAATTGCTCCGCACGTAAACGATATTCATCGCGTTGAATACGTACCCAACAGCCAAAGTCTAAAATTACATCTACACCAAGAATTAAGGCGCGAGCTGCTACGTCCCATTGAATAGCTTCAATTAGCTCATGTCGGGCATCGTGTTCTTCTTCAGCTGTGTCTTGTCCGTACAGCCGAACGTGCCATTCGTCGAGCGTAAGGCGGAGAGCCGAATATTTACGTTCGAGTTGTCTGGCAAGGGTCGTTTTTCCGCTACATGGAAGGCCAACCATCAGGTGCAGAGTCACACTAATTTCACTCCTCAGTTTACTAGTATTGTAGTTTCCATGAAACTATGGTGCCAAACGGACGTTCTTATTGCAACTCATTTGCTCGTCTGTTAGCTCAGGTCTGCGTGGTGTAGGCGTCATGAGCTTAGTTTACCAACCTGCATCATAGTTTGCAGATAGGTCCTGGCACCGTCACAGCCTGAACTCCTCCGCGCCTTTTACGACTTGCGAACTCCGTCGGACACATCTATGGCCCGATGTATAAACCCTCGCGCCTCCCTATAGTGGACCTTGGAACCCCACGAGGACTACAACCATCGGAGGCGTAAAGATGCCGCAGACAACCACTTCAGGATCACATCACAATGACCCCGCAACAGGTGCAGGCAACTGGCGGCTGCCTCTCGCGCGTCGCGTAGCGGCCGTCTACAGCACCAACCCGCACGTAGCAGCCACATTCGTCGGCGGCTCCGTGGCTCGTGGGCATGCCGACCGTTATTCAGACATAGAGATCGGCGTATTGTGGCACCAACCCCCCACCGACAGCGAGAGGCTCGCATCTGCTGAGGCTACCGGCGGAGATGTGCAGCGTATCTATCCTTATGAGCCTGAAGAAGAGGTGTGGATGGATAACCTCTTCCTGGGCCATACGGCTGCGGGCCAACGCTCCACGGGCGTTCTTGTGGAGGTGGTCCACAACACCACCGAGTTCACAGAGCGCGTGCTGGACGACGTCCTTGTCCATTACGACCCTGCCGAGCTCAAGCAGAACCTCGTGGCGGCCTTCGTCCAGGCCATCCCGGTCTACGGGGAAACCCTCATCGAAGCATGGCGCTCGCGCGCTGCCGTCTATCCACGCGAGTTGGCGCTTGCAGTAATAAACAGACACGGGCAAATTGAGTCCTTCCGTACCATCGACATGCTGTTTGAGCGCGGCAATAACCTGATGCTCGTCCACGACACGCTCGTACAAGTATCAAAGGAGTTGCTCTATCTGCTCCTTGCGCTGAACCGCATCTATTTCTACTCCAGCTTCAAGTGGATACATCTGCAAATACCGCAGATGCAAATCGTCCCGCCCGACTTCCAACGACGCCTCACCCTCCTCTTTCAATCTGAGCCACGCGCCGCCATCCAAGACCTGGTGTTACTTGTCGAGCAGACTTACGATCTTATTGAAAAGGCAATGCCCGAGGTGGACGTAGAGAGATTCCGCTTCTTCTTCCGCTATCGTCGTCAGCCCTGGGACCAACCACCTCCCGACCTGCGCTGAAACACCTTGCGCCTCCACACCACAGCCCCACAAAGGCAGAAGGCAGACGATCTGAGTGACGTCTGCCTTCAATTAAGAATTCAAAATTAAGAATTACACCGTAGTCTGCGGCCTGTACGGTCCACTGATGCCCTCAAAGTTGGGCCTGTATCGCTCAGCGTTGTAGTCCTCCGGATTCACGCGGCGCGGCTTCAGGTTCTTGCCCGGTATGTCCGTGTACACAAACTCGCCATCCCTGTACGCTGCAATCACGCCGTCAATGCCCTTCTCTACAAGCCCCATCACCAGGTTCGCATAAAAGATAGCCATCTTCTTGTCGTATGGCACGGGCTCGCCCGCCCGCAGGATATACGTCAGGTCAATCGGCAAGAACCGCACCCCCGGCATATACTTACCCAACTCCTCACCCAGGAACTCGGCAACGTTCGCCTTCTTGCGGTGCCCATAAGCGTCCGCAGGCCCAACGTCGGGCAGCGTCACCCCCAGGTTAGCTCCCTCCGCCATCACCACCACCGAGTAGCCATAAGGGTTATGCCTGTCCTGCTCCACCAGTTCGGCCAACTTGCCGATATCAGCCTTCACTTCAGGGATCAGCAGGCGGTCGGCCCAGGTTGCGATTGCTGTTTCGATCGCGGTAAAACCCGCGTCGCGCCCGAACAGCCTGAAGAGCGCCGTCTGGTGGTGCGACCCTATAGTCGACCGTATCCGGTTTATCGACTCCGTCGCTCGCGCGATCGCCGTCTGGAACCCAATGCAATAATCTGTCCCCGGCACGTCGTTGTCCATCGTCTTGGGAATGCCCCACACCTGCACGCCCTGCTTCTTCAGCACCGCTCCGTAGCTCAGAGTGTCGTCGCCCCCTATCACTATCAGCCCATCCAGCCCTAGAAACTCCAGGTTCGCCAGCACCTCGCTCGTAAGATCGACCGCATCATCTTTGCCGTGGCCCTCTCCATATCTTGCCAGATAAGAGGGCAGGCCGCCCACCTTCACCTTTGCAGGGTTAGTGCGCGAGCTGGTAAGTATCGTCCCGCCCATCCTGTCAATCGTCGCGGTGTTCAGCCTGTTGAGCGGCATTATATAGCCGTCCCGCCACGTTGCCTCGTCTTCCGGCCGGAAGGTGACCCCCTCGATGCCCCGGCTGCGGTCGAGAAAGGTGATCCCCTCCCACCCTGCGCGCAGCCCCGTCACTTCCCACCCCAGCGTGCTCGCCCTGTACACAACTGCCTTGATTGCAGCGTTCAACCCGGGCACATCCCCGCCCCCGGTTAATATTCCGAGTCTCCGCTTCTTCAGTGTGGTACTTCCTTCAGCCATGGATAATCACCTCACAACGAGATATTTCTGTTTCTCGATATATAGCTTCACCTGATAATTATTCACACAATACTTCACTCTAAATTGTAGCACAAAAGCTCCCATACATAGGGAGCACTCTTGCTCTTGAACCGAGAATCAGAACTTATTGGTTTGCTTTGCCGACCCGCCACAGGCTATAGCCCAGCAGCAACACAATTAGCACAGGCAGCAGTAAGACGGCCACTGTGCCCGCCTGCTCACTGGCATAATGCGCGGCCAGGTACATCAGGAAAAGGCTAACCACCACCCCCGCGGCTACCTCCCAGGCGTCGCCCACGATAAAATCGTACCAGAATGCAAAAAAGCCCGTTATATACTTCATCCTGTTTTAAGCCTCGCTCGTCAGCCGTCACAGTCGTCCATCGTCTGACGTCCGTCCTCTATGTTATGCCTCGCTCACTACTTTGCCCGTGCCCGTACTGCCGATCCGTGCGCGCAACAGAGCAATCAACCCCACCGTAGTCAGCGCGTAGAAGGCAATCAGCCCCAGGATCGCCAGGTCTTCGCCCGGCCAGTTCAACCCGACGCCTTCCCCTGCCCAGAACGTGCCGAAGCTGGTAAGCATTATTCCCACAACGAACTTCAGCGTGTTTTCGGGTATGCGGCTCAACGGCTTGTGCACTACAAGCGCCACTGCTGTCACGATTACTGCTGCCCCCACAGCGCCCAGGAGAGGCGGTGTAAGGTCCCGGGCGCTGAGAGCGAAGGTGATGACTATAAATACCACCTCAAGCCCCTCCAGCAGCACTCCCTTGAACGAGACCGTAAACGCCGTCCAGTCCATTCCTGCTTGCACATCCACTTTCGCCCCCGCGCTCAGCTCGGTCACCTCACGCTGGTATATAGCCGATTCATCATGCAACGCTTTCAGCCCCGTATAGCGCATGATCGCTTTGCGAAGCCACTGCAGGCCGAAGATCAAAAGCAGAGTGCCTATCACTACGCGTAGCACCGGAAGGGGAATATCCGCCTGCAATCCCGGCCCAACGAGCGCCACCAGGGCTGACAGCACCAGCGCCGCGCTGATAACCCCGATCCACGTGCTGCGCCAGCCTCTCGTAATACCCGCGGCAAGCACAATCGTCACCGCTTCTACCACTTCCACGCTGCTCGCCAGGAAGCTCGAAATAAAACCTATCCACCACGACATAATCGTTCCCTCACATCTGCTTTACGGTTGCTTAGCACCAACGGCGTTGCTTCCGTTCTTCGGTTTAGAGACCGCTCTCTCTTCCCACTTTCTGTAGGCCCATATCACGAGTAAAAGTAACCCGAACGCTAAAGTATAACCCCCGAGCACATCACTCGCCCAGTGCGCGCCCAGCCAGATGCGCGAAGGCCCGATAAGGACGATCATTATAGCGCAAATCGATAGCAATACCGTGCGCAATACGCCGCTCTTCAGCAGCGTGAACGCCAGATAAAAGCAAAAACCGAAGAAGAGGGTGTACTCTGTTACGTGCCCGCTCGGAAAGCTGTATCCGGTGGGCGTCCCCACAACTATCACGAGGGGTCCGCCTGGTCGTACGCGATGAACCAGTACCTTCACTACCTCCGCTGCCCCCACTGCCAGCACAGCAAGGAACAGAAAAGCCGCGGCCGCGTACCGCCTGAACAACGCCACTACCGCAATCGTCACTGCTGGAATGAGGTAGTTGAAGGGCGGGTACCCCGGTGCGCTCATCGCAGACCACAGCCAATTGGTCGGCCCAAAGTTGAGCTCCTGCACCTCATGAGTTACCGGTAGATCCAGCGACTTAGGATCAAGAAACAACACCAGAGCTGTAACGATAGCGAACATGATCAGCAACGCAACCCCCAACCCTATAAGCGCTTGCCCCTTGATCAGCGCGCTCCAGCGCTCCCACCTGCTTTGCGGCTTGCGTGCTTCCGTGATTGTATTTGCTACGGTTGTCCCTTGATTATCCATATGCCCCCTTTTAGGAACCCTTACAATTTTACCACCACAGCCAAGTGCAATCTATATGCCACCATATCCGTCACGAATCAAAAAGGGTCCCCACGACAGACTGCGGGAACCCTTTTTGAGCTAGCTTGTTTATGGCGTGTCGCAGGAAGGAAAGAAGGTGTTGGCAACTATCTTCGATGTCTGCCCCCTCGTCGCCAGGTTGTTCGGCACAAAGTAGGGCCTGTTACCCGGTTGGCACGGCCCAGCAGGCGGGCTGCCGCATGGGTATCCATTCAGCACCTGATGCGCATACGCCGTTTCGATGTGCCGGAAGAAGGTCGAGCCCACCGGCACGTCCTGGAACGTGTTGGTAGCAGGGTCAAGCAATGTCCAGCCCAGCGCCGCTACCGCCGCCAGTACGTCTATCTTGGCTATCTGGCCGCGAGTCGCCGAACCATTCGGGCGGAAGTATGGCCTGTTGCCCGGACCGCAAGGCTCACCCGGCCCACCGCATGGGTAGCCGTTGATTATACCTCGCGATGAAAGTCGCTCGATGTACAGGTGGAACGTAGAGCCCGGCGCCACATCCTCGTAAGTCTGCTCGGTGTGGTCCTCAGTCCAACCCGCCGAGTTCGAAACTATCTTCGACAACTGGCCTCTTGATACGTTGTTCTCAGGCCTGAAGCACGGGTTGCCCGTTTCGCAGCCCGAGCTGTAGCCGTTGATGATGCCCCGGCAAGCCAGGCACCTGATGAACGGATAGAACGTGCTGCCTACAGGTACGTCCGTGAACAATAGTGGGCAAACAGTAGAGGTAGCAGCCGGCGTATTGGTGCTGGTGCTTACAGGCGTACCTGTGGATGTAGAAGAGGGCGTCACAACAGGGGTGTCGGTAGGAGTGTTGGTAGGCGAACGCGTGCCTGTAGGTGTGTTGGTTGGCGTATCGGTCGGAACAACCGGGGTGTTGGTTGGCGTATTGCTTGGCGTGTTGGTTAGCGCGACAGGGGTGTTAGTGGGCGTGTTGCTAGGCGTGTTGGTTGGAATAACCGGCGTGTTGGTCGGAGTGTTTGTAGGTGTCGTGCTGCCGCAAGCGCCGCTTACAGCCAGGAGTACGTCATCAACGTTCCACCCTACGTGGGCTACGCTGCTGTCGTTGGCTTCTCGGAACCTGATCTTGAGGTTATTCTGGCCAATCAAGGCGTTCAGGTTGACAGATACCTGTCGGTAGGTGGTGAACAGACCCGTCCAGGCTTGCCTGCCCGCTATGGGGCTGCCGAAGCTGGAGCTGATGGTTGCGTCATATCCGCCACTGATGAACAATCCACCGGCAGCCAGTACGTCCACCCATGTGCTGCCCCCGTCCGTGGATACTTCCAGCACTCCACCATCGAAGGTGCTTTCCAGGTCGTAGGCGTGCCAGAAGGTGAGTGTGGCAGATGTGCTGCCCGCTGGGATGCTGATGGGGGCTGTTAGTTGCAGGTACTGGTCACTGATGTTGTTAAGGTCGGGCGCGAAGGCTGAGCCGGAGCCTGTGTGAGGGTTACCGGCGGGGACCCAGCCGCAGCCACCCGGCACGCAGGTGCCGACTACGCTATTGAACGTGCCCAATCCGCCCTCAAACCCTTCGTCGATCAGGTTCGATATCCCGCAAACCGTCGCGGTGGGGAAAGGCGTATCGGTAGGCGTGTTACTGGGCGTATTGGTTGGCACCTCAGCTGTATTTGTAGGCGTGTTGCTCGGTGTATTGGTCGGTACAACAGCAGTGTTGGTAGGCGTGTTACTGGGCGTATTGGTTGGCACCTCAGCTGTATTTGTAGGCGTGTTGCTGGGCGTGTTCGTTGGCGCCACGGCAGTGTTAGTTGGCGTATTGCTCGGTGTATTGGTCGGCACCACGGCAGTATTAGTTGGCGTATTGCTTGGGGTATTGGTTGGCACAATGGCAGTATTGGTGGGCGTGTTGGTAGGCGTATTACTTGGCACAATGGCAGTATTGGTGGGCGTGTTGGTAGGCGTATTACTTGGCACCACAGCTGTGTTAGTTGGCGTATTGCTTGGGGTGTTAGTCGGCACTACAGCTGTATTAGTGGGTGTATTGGTAGGCGTATTCGTTGGTGGAACAACTGTGTTGGTTGGTGTGTTACTCGGTGTGTTACTCGGCACAATGGCAGTGTTAGTTGGCGTATTACTCGGTGTATTCGTTGGTGGAACAACTGTGTTAGTTGGCGTGTTGGTAGGCGTATTTGTTACGCAGACGCCGGCCAGGGTCAGCAGTACGTCGTCAACGTACCAACCTACGCGTGCCACGCTGTTGTCATTGGCTTCTCTAAACCTTAGCTTTACGTTGGCCTGGCCAATCAGTGAGTTCAGGTTCACTGACACCTGTGAGTAGGTGGTGAATGCTCCTGTCCAGGCCTGCCTGCCCGAGATGGGGCTGCCGAAGCTCGAGCTGATCGTTCCGTTATACGCCCCGGAATTGAAGATGCCTCCCGCAGTGGTCACGTCCACCCAGGTGGTGCCGCCATTTGTGGACACCTCAAGCACTCCACCATCGAAGGTGCTTTCCATGTCATAAGCATGCCAGAAGGTAAGCGTCGCGTTCGAAGTGCTCGCAGGAATACTAATAGAATTGGTCAGTTGGAGGTACTGGTCGCTGATGTTAGCAAGGTCCGGTGCGAAAGCTGCTCCTGTGCCCGTGTGAGCGTTTGCGCTGGGCGTCCAGCCACAGCCGCCCGGTACGCAAGTACCTACGACACTGCTGAATGTGTTGAGGCCACCCTCAAACCCTTCGTTGATTGGGCTTCCCAATACGCAACTCGTGGCTGTTGGTGTTACTGTCGGTGTGTTGGTGGGTGGTGTACCTGTGACTGTGGGCGTTGGAGTCCCGGCGCTGCAGCCCGGGAACTTGAAGTTGCCTATGCGCGTGCGCCAGTTGAACTGGGCTGTGGTCGCATAGTACTCTTGCGTATACCAGAACGTGCAGTCGTCCACAGGATCAACGGTCATATCCGAATAGTCGCCCCATCTGTTACCCGTGCCGGTCTGCGATCCTGTGCCCGCAAAGAGAGTGGCCTCACCCTGCGCCATCTGGTTGATCGGGTCGCTTACAAGACGCCCTGTGTATCGTATCTGCGGATTAATACTGGCGCTCGATGCGCTGTAACCCAGAGCCATGTTTCCCTGCACGTCCATGGCTATGGACCCCATCCATCTCCACGTTGCATCAGGTTGGTATGTGCTCTCCTGGAAGACCGTCACAGGCCCCGCGGTGACACCGCGCAATTCGAACCATCGCACGCCCGATACACCGCCCGCGCTCACGCTGTAGTTGCCCACGACCGACTCGTGCCCGTCACCGAACTTGCGGTAGGCAAGCCGGAACATCGGTCTATCACCGATGCCGTCCAGATTGGTGGCTGAACCCAATTGCGGCACGCATCCGCGTGTGGTTGGGCACAGCGCGGTGAAGCCCGCAGCCGCCGGACTGGCGAACGTGGTCCACGTAGAGTTGGCTGGGGTGCCGAAATCAACATGGAAATGGTATGTAGTGTACTGTCCCAGGCCTGGGAATCCCACGAAGGTCTCGGGCGCTCCGCTCGTCGGCAGGTTCGATCCGTCGAGGTCAGCGGGCAGCATCGGATCAACCGTAACACCCAGTGCCGCCGCCGTAGTAATGAACGTAGCCGGTGTACCCGCCAGCATAGCCGCCCTGTCAAACGCAAACGGCTGCGGGCCGAAATACTGGGTGCCTGCTGTGTTGAACACGTTATCGCTCATATAGTAAGCGTCAGGCCATACCCCGAGGTGGGGATAATCAAAGAAGTTGCTTCCAAGATGGAAGTCGTAGCGGTTGTACGAGCCTGTCGCATCGCTGGTAGTCGACACCGCGATGCACTCGTCAGTTGGCACGCTGACGCCTGCGAACTGGCTGATCAGCCACCGGTTAGCCAACTGATCATACAACACAACCGGGTCGCCCGAACCGTTGTTCTGGCAAACACCGCCGAACCCTGCCCACAGGCTCACAATCGAGCTGGGTCCAAGGATCGAGGCTCCCGTGTTCTTATTGAACACCTGGTAGCCCTCGTTCACCATCTGCACGTATTGCGTCGCGCCCACTTCGCCGTCTGTGTCGGGAGGCGCGCAGTTGCAGCTCACGCCTGGGAACGGGATGCCGTCAAAGTTCAGGATGGGGGTTGGCATGGCCAGCACCCCGAAAACGTTCTGAATTGACTTGTCGGGCTCGTCCTTGCGCTGGATTGCCGTGTAGGGATTCCGGTTGAGCTCCTGTTCCGGGTGCGACACCATCGGCAACTGCTTCATGTCACGCAGCGGTGGCGATACGTCGTTGCGCGACGATTGTCCTGTAACCATGGTCGCGCTTGTGTCCGTTGCGCCGGGGACACTGCCAACAGGGACGGCCGCTCTTGTCGCGCTGGCCGTTACCGCAATCGCAACCAGCAATAACGGCAGCAGCACTAAATATCCCCAGTTCTTCTGCCAGCTGCTCCGCGATGGTGTGTCGGTCTTGATTGGCATGACTGCTCCTTTTCCTTCCTTGCACATAGGGCAACGCTATCACTGGACACGGAGGCAACGGAGGCGGCAGTACGATTGTGTCTGTCTGCCATCATATCAGAGCAAATAATCGGAGTCAATATATAGGCGGTATCAGTTAGGGCACCAATATGACTCGTTAGACAATTATCAGTAGACAGTCAGCTATGCTAATCGGACGCGAATACCGCTGGCACGAGCCTGGCGCCTCTCCCCAAAGGCTTCGTAGACACTCCTGTGTTATACTGGGCTATCGTCTGGATTCGCGCGTTGCGCAAGAACACAGAATATGAATGGCAGACGAAGTACTACCCGATGCGCGCTGGCCGGGCACGACAGAGAAGCCCAACCCGAATAAGCACATCACAAGGCGAGATTTCTTGCGCCGCTCTACTTCTACAGTCGGCGGCGCGAAAGCGTCAGGCAGGGGATCGGCCGGCCCTAAAAGTGCGAAAACCGTCTATCCCTTAGCCCCGGCACCACCGCCCATTGGAGGAAGCATGTTGCCGCCTATGGACCTGTCGTCGAACCCATACAGCACCAGGCGCCATTCCGTTATCGCGCCGAAGGGTGTCGTCGCCACCAGCCAACCTTTGGCGGTACAGGCAGGCCTGAAGATGCTGGAGCTCGGTGGCAACGCCGTAGATGCCGCGATCGCCACCGCAATCGCCCTCACCGTAGTCGAGCCCACATCCAACGGCATTGGCTCCGATGCGTTTGCCCTTGTCTGGGACGGCTCCAATCTATCCGGCATCAACGGGTCCGGCCGCGCCCCTACGGGCCTCACCCTGGACCTCGTGCGTGGGCACAACTCTTCGATGCCGCAGAAGGGCTGGCTCTCTGTCACCGTACCGGGTGCGCCCGCCCTCTGGCGCGACTTGCACGCTCGCTTTGGCAAGCTCCCCTTCTCCACCCTCTTCGAGCCCGCCATCCAATTTGCCGCGAACGGCTACCCCGTCTCGCCCATCGTCGCCTACTACTGGGCGCGCTCTGTTCCCGTCTACACCAATCTCCCCGGCGCCGAGTACAAGGGCTGGGGCAAGACATTTGCCCCCAACGGTCACGCTCCGCGCTCAGGCGAGAAGTGGGGCAGCCACGACCACGCCGCCACCCTCCGTCGCCTCGCCGCCTCCAATTCCGACGACTTCTACAAAGGCGTCATCGCCGAGGCCATAGTCAACTTCGCCTCCGAAACCGGCGGTGTGATCACCGCGGCCGATCTCGCCGCCCACACCAGCACCTGGGTAGACCCCATCTCCACCTCCTACAGGGGCTACGACGTGTGGGAGATCCCGCCCAACGGCCAGGGCATCGTCGCGCTGACCGCCCTCAACATCCTCGAAGGCTTCGACATGGGCGACTCGCAGCGTGACACCGCCGCCTCTTTCCACCTGCAGGTCGAGTCGCTCAAGTTGGCGTTCGCTGACGGCTTGCGCTACATAGCCGACCCCGACTTTGCCGAGGTCCCAGTCGCTGGCCTGCTCGACAAAGGATATGCAGCCAGGCGACGCGCCCTGATCGGCAACAAAGCCCTGCAACCTGCTCCCGGCGATCCTAACTCTGGCGGCACCGTCTATCTCTGCACCGCCGATAGCGACGGCATGATGGTCAGCTTTATCCAGTCCAACTACGGAGGCTTCGGCTCCGGCGTGGTCGTCCCCGGCACAGGTATCGCCCTCCAGAATCGGGGCGGCAACTTCAACCTCGACCCCGACCATCCCAACCACCTCCGGCCCGGCAAGCGGCCCTACCATACAATCATCCCCGGCTTCTTGACCCATGATGGCGAGGCCGTTGGGCCGTTCGGCGTCATGGGCGGCTTCATGCAGCCCCAGGGTCACATGCAGATGATAACCAACACCATCGACTATGCCATGAACCCACAGGCCAGCCTGGACGCACCCAGGTGGCAGTGGACCGAAGGCAAGACTGTCCAGATCGAGTCCGATGCACACCCCTCTATTCTGTCGGGCCTACGCGCAATGGGCCACCAGGTAGAGTCGGTTGAATCGGGAGGTGCCTTCGGGCGTGGCCAGATCATCTGGCGCCTGCCCGAAGGTGGTTACGTGGCAGGCAGCGACAAACGCGCCGATGGCTACGCCGCAAGTCTCTAAACCGAAAGAACCCGGACTACATATACACAGGAGTAAGCCATGTACGATTTTGACGAATCTATCTCAAGTGCTGTTGCGGTCGACAAGAAACACCCTGCCCCCCAGCACGACACGAAACCCGCAAAGGGGCCGCTTTCGCCCCAGCTGCTCAACAAGATGCAGCGCTACTGGCAGGCCGCCAACTACCTGACAATTGGTCAGATCTACCTCCAGGAAAACCCGCTCCTGCGCGAGCCGCTTAACGATAGCCAGATCAAGCCGCGCCTGCTCGGACACTGGGGCACCTCGCCCGGCCTCAGCTTTATCTACGTCCATCTGAACCGCCTAATCAAAGAGCGCGATGCCAACGTGATCTACCTCGCCGGCCCCGGCCATGGTGGCCCTGCCCTCATCGCTAATGTCTACCTCGAAGGCACCTACTCCGAGATCTACCCCGACATCTCGGA
Organism: Chloroflexia bacterium; assembly: GCA_038203825.1. GTDB lineage: Bacteria > Chloroflexota > Chloroflexia > QHBQ01 > JADMIH01 > JADMIH01. The sequence continues at coordinate 12,798 of JBBRDO010000033.1, forward strand.
GAACGCCGATGGTATGCGCCGCCTGTTCCGCCAGTTCTCCACGCCCGGTGGCGTGCCCAGCCACGTTAGCGTGCCAACCCCCGGCTCTATCCATGAGGGCGGTGAGCTTGGCTATGTGCTCATGCACGCCTTTGGCGCCGCCTTCGACAACCCCGACCTCATAGTGGCTGCCGTCGTCGGCGATGGCGAGTCCGAAACCGGCCCCCTCATGGGCTCGTGGCAGGGCGTCAACTTTCTCAACCCTGTGCGCGATGGCGCTGTCCTCCCTATCCTCCACCTCAACGGCTACAAGATAGCCGGCCCCACCGTCCTTGCCCGTACCAGTGATTCGGATCTGCGCGAGCTATTCGAGGGCTTCGGTTACTCCGTGCACTTCGTCGAGGGCGACGACCCCGAGATCGTGCACCAGGCTTTCGCCGCCACCCTCGATACTTGCTATGACGCGATCCGCGACATTCAAAAGAGCGCACGCGCTGACGGCTTTTCGGGACGCCCGCGCTGGCCCCTCATTGTCCTGCGCACTCCCAAAGGCTGGACAGGCCCGGAAGTGGTGCACGACCTCCCCATTGAGGGCACTTTCCGCTCGCACCAGGTTCCTCTTGACAACATAAAGCAGGACCCCCAACAACTCGCCGCCCTGAATGCCTGGATGCGTAGCTACCAGCCCGATGAGATATTCGATGCCAACGGCAAGCTGATCGCCGAGCTGGCAGATCTGGCTCCAAAGGGGAACAGGCGCATGGGCGCCAACCCTCACGCCAACGGTGGCAAGTTGCTGGTAGATCTCAACATGCCCAATTTCCGCGACTATGCGCTGGATGTCACCACGCCATCCACAATTCGGGCCGAGTCCACTCGCCAGTTGGGCAAGCTTCTGCGCGACATCTATTCCGGCAACCGTAAGCAGGCCAACTTCCGCCTCTTCTGCCCCGATGAGGCCAATTCCAACCGCCTCGGCAACGTATTCGAGGTCGAAAACCGCTGCTTCGTGGGCGAGACTATCTCAATCGATGACCACGTTTCGCCCGATGGCCGCGTAATGGAAATACTCAGCGAGCACAACTGCGAGGGCTGGCTGGAAGGCTACCTGCTCACCGGTAGGCACGGCCTGTTCGCCTCCTACGAGGCCTTCGCAATGGTCTCCGCCTCCATGACCGTGCAACACACCAAGTGGCTTCAGGAGGCCATAGAGCTCCCCTGGCGTGACTCGGTCTCCTCCCTCAACATCCTGCTGACCTCCACCTCCTGGCGCAACGACCACAACGGCTTTAGCCACCAGGGTCCTGGCCTCATTGACGTGCTGCTATCCAAGCGCGGCACGGTGGCTCGTCTCTATCTGCCTCCTGATGCCAATTGCCTCCTGTCGGTTGCCGACCACTGTCTACGCAGCCGCAACTACGTCAACCTCATAGTGCAGGACAAGCAACCTCAGCTGCAATACCTGAACATGGACGAAGCCATCGAGCATTGTGCCCGGGGCGCATCACGCTGGGGCTGGGCCTCCAACGAGCAGGGTCTCGAGCCCGACATAGTGCTGGCCTGCGCGGGCGACATCCCCACCATGGAAACAATCGCCGCGGCCTGGTGGCTTCGCATGCACATCCCTGAGATGAAGGTCCGCGTGGTGAACATCGTCGACCTCATGACCATGTTCCCGCCGTCCGTCCACCCCCACGGCATGACCGAGACAGCCTTTGTCAACCTCTTCACCGCCGATAGGCCGGTCATCTTCGCATTCCACGGCTACCAGCGCGCCATCCACCAGTTGGTGCATGGTCGCGCCAACGCCGAGCGCTTTCACGTCCGTGGCTTCAACGAGCAGGGCACAACTACCACTCCCTTCGATATGGTAGTCCTGAACGGCATGAGCCGCTACCACCTGGCAATAGATGCCATGCGATACGCCGAGCGCCTGCACGCCCGCACCCCCGGCCTCATAGACGAGTGCTTCACCCTGATCCGGCGCGCCGTAGCCTACTCTCGTGAACACTTCGAAGACATGCCCGAAATCACCAACTGGACCTGGACCCCCGTAGACTAACCACCCAACCAACACAAGGGACCAGGGGACACCCCTGGCCCCCACTAACGCACGAGGTGCAGGGGTCCTCCCCTGCCGGGGTACCAGGGGTGTCCCCTGGCCCTCCTCATTTGCCTCGGAACCAAAGAGGGGGTACAGGGGTCCTCCCCTGCCGGGGTACCAGGGGTGTCCCCTGGCCCTCACTCTCTATTTTACAGTCTCCCCTCCCTTCAAGTAGGGGCCGGGGTGGGTCTCTCCCCACCTCCCCACCAAGAAGAAACAGAGAAACAGGGGGCCGCCGGGGCTCTCCCCGCATCACTCAAGTCAGCCGGTACACCATCTTCGCGGCGGTGCTGTCCCGCGTGATCATCTCCCGCAACTTCGTGCGCAAGAGTTGATCGACCCCCAAAAACCTGCCTGGCCCCGCAAACATAAACACGAACCCAAACAACGCCAGCAGCGCATAGCCCCACACCCATCCACCGGGCACCTGCCCCAATCCGAAAAAGAAAAACAGCCCCAGCAAAAAGCAGAGGAAGCCCGCCAGCTTGCTCAGTATGCCAAGCACCAGCCCCACGGCAACAAGCCCCTCTAAAACGAAAAGCACCCAGCCGAAAAACTGCCAGTTTGGCAACACTGTACTCGCAACAAAGTTGCCATAAGAAGTCAGCGGTCCCTTGTTGCCGTACTGTGCCATCAACGTAAGCTGGTGATACAACCCCATCCCGTTATCCACAAATGGTCCCGGCTGCTCTGCACTCACATTCGTATTCACAACCAGCCCATTGGGCTTCTCCTCGGGTGGCCTCACAAAATTGTTCCACGGCAACTGCCCTGCAAGCTGCATCAGCCACAGCACACCTATAACAATGCCCGCGATCCTCACGGGCCACGCGGCCACGCGGCGGTCATATACACGCCGCTGTTCAGCCTCTACCTCATAAGGAAGCAGTGCTGGGTGGGTCCCTGTATCCCTGGAGCTAACGCTCATTTCATCCCCTTCATAAATCAGCGCCTTATAGCATCAGCTACAATAATGTCGGGAGTTGCATCGCCCCAAGTATATCACACACGAATTGTCCGGTTAGGCCTTAAGTGTCTTTGCATTAGGATTTGAGCGTTCCTGATTCGTGACCTTCGTTGTCCCTGTGTCGTTTTCAGTTCTGAGTCGCACAGACTGCTCGACCCGACAGGGAGAGCCCGTCAACATTGGACGTCTGGATGTAAAGATGCTCCCCCACAAGGAAGAGCATCACGAATCGGCATGCCGTGGAGAGGAATACTACTGCCTTTCTCTCACAATATAAGTATACCAGATCGATCCTCTACAAAAAACCGTCCCTGGTACGATTTCTTCGGCAGGCATTGAAGTTATACTAAGCGGACTATCTCTAGCCGCATGCCTCGTCTAGGACATGCCTGCATGGAAGGACTACGCTCGGCTCAGTCAGGCAAGGAGGAAGAAGATATGAGTTCATATGTGCTTGGTTTTCGCGACATTGATAAGACAAAACTCATGGTTGTTGGAGGTAAAGGCGCGAACCTGGGGGAACTATCCAGGATCGAGGGAATACGCGTCCCGGATGGCTTTTGTATCTCTACTGAAGCCTTTAAGAGAGTCATTGGGGAAACACCGTCCATTACCCAATTACTTGATCAGTTATCGCTTCTAAAGGTCGAAGACCGGCATAAAATCGGCGAGCTTAGCGGTGTGATTCGCAGGGTCATCGAAGGGATAGCCATCCCCCAAGACCTTGAGGAAGAGATCGCCCGCCTCCTCTCCGGGCTTGGAGAAAAAGACGCCTGTGCAGTACGATCCAGCGCAACTGCAGAGGATTTACCGACCGCCTCCTTTGCAGGTCAGCAGGATACGTATTTGAACATTATTGGAAAAGAGGCCATCCTCAAGCATATCAGCAAGTGCTGGGCTTCGCTATTCACCGAGAGGGCCGTAACTTACCGCCTTCAAAACGACTTCGACCACCGTCAAGTCCTCCTGGCTGTGGTTGTTCAGAAGATGGTCTTTCCGCAGGTGGCAGGAATTCTGTTTACAGCCGATCCTGCCACTTCTAACAGGAAGGTGTTGTCCATTGATGCCGGCTTCGGACTTGGTGAGGCCCTGGTTTCCGGCCTGGTGAATGCTGATAACTATAAAGTTCGTAACGGCAAGGTTATCGATAAAAGGGTATCCACCAAGAAGCTGGCTATCTATGCTTCAATAGATGGCGGCACGAAACAACAGGAGATTGAGCCTGAAAGGCAGAACAGGCAAGCGCTGACGGATGAGCAAATTTTGGAGCTTGAGCGCATAGGCAGAAAAATCGAACAACATTTCGGCAACCCCCAGGACATCGAATGGTGTCTGGTTGATGATACATTCTATATTGTCCAGAGCCGGCCAATCACTACTCTGTACCCCATCCCTGAGGCGAACAATCAAGAAAACCACGTCTATATATCCGTCGGTCACCAACAAATGATGACCGACCCCATCAAACCATTGGGGTTGTCCATATGGCAGCTAACAGCTGGCCGACCCATGTATACGGCCGGTGGAAGGTTGTTTGTCGATGTCGCAGATGACCTGGCTTCACCCTCTAAAAGGGAAATGCTAGTAAGTGTCCTCGGCAAATCCGATCCAATCATAAGAGATGCACTGACGACCATCTTAGAGCGAGGAGATTTCATAGCTTCACTACCGGATGATGAGCAAAAACAGAGTTCTGATAAAAGCAATCAAGGCCGTCCGCCTACAGGTTTTCAAACACTGCTCGACTACGATCCGTCCGTCGTTTCCGAACTGATTAAGCGCAGTGAAGCGTCGATAGAAGATCTACAACAAAGCATCCAAACGAAGTCGGGGCCGGATCTGCTTGATTTCATCCGGGATGACATCCCGCGATTTAGGAAAAGCTTATCCGACCCACAAAGCTTCGGCGTGATCATGACTGCCATGAATGCTTCATCATGGATCAATGAAAGAATGGAAGAATGGTTGGGTGAAAAGAACGCAGCAGACACGCTTTCTCAATCTGTACCCAACAATATCACTTCGGAAATGGGGCTGGCGCTGTTGGATGTCGCAGATGTAATTCGCCCTTATCCGGAAGTAATCGAGTATCTACATCATGTGAGGGACGATAACTTCCTGGATGAGTTGGTTAAGTTTCATGGCGGGCAGGAAAGCCGGGACGCTATCAATGATTTTCTCAGCAAATACGGAATGCGATGTGCAGGAGAGATCGATATAACCAGAACTCGCTGGAGCGAAAAACCAGCCACGCTTATACCCATGATTCTAAATAACATCAAGAACGTCGAGCCTGGTGCAAGCAAACAGAAATTTGAGCAAGGGCGACAGGAAGCCTTGAAAAAAGCACAGGAGTTATTAGATCGATTGAGGCAATTGCCGGATGGTGAAGAAAAAGCTAAAGAAACAAAGCGAATGATCGACCTGATCCGGAATTTCAGCGGTTATCGTGAGTATCCAAAATACGGCATAGTTAATCACTATTTCGTTTATAAGCAGGCTTTACTGAAAGAAGCCGAACAACTCGTACAAGCCGGCGTCATTCGCGAACAAGAAGATATCTACTATCTCACTTTTGAAGAGCTTCGCGAAGTCGTACGCACAAATAAGCTGGATTACCACATCATCAGCAAACGAAAAGAGGATTACAAATTATACGAAAGACTGACTCCCCCACGCGTTAGTACGTCTGATGGTGAAATCATTACGGGTAAGTACAAACGGGAAAATCTCCCGGCCGGTGCTATTGTGGGTCTCCCTGTTTCTTCCGGAGTTATAGAAGGACGAGCACGTGTCATCTTAAAGATGGAAGACGCTGATCTGGAAGATGGAGACATATTAGTCACCGCCTTTACTGACCCTAGCTGGACACCATTGTTTGTATCCATAAAAGGTCTGGTCACCGAAGTGGGTGGACTGATGACCCATGGAGCAGTTATCGCACGTGAATATGGCTTACCGGCAGTTGTGGGAGTAGAAAATGCTACCAAACTCATAAAAGATGGGCAGCGAATTCGTGTGCATGGAACAGAAGGGTATGTAGAAATCCTATGATTGGGAAGATGTTGTCTTTCTCTTGGGGCCGGGTCAACTGTAGTGGCCAGGAATTGACCAGCCAGACAATGTCGGGGTGATTACGAGTTATCGGACAGGCAAGTCAAGATCGGACATTGCTCTTTGCAAGGTCGAGTTCAGACTATTACAGGTCAACCGTTAGCCACTAACCACTCGGCTCTTCGCTCCACAACTGTTGCATCTCCGCGCTCGTCCTCAACAGCTCCTCCAGCGTGCCTTCCGCCTCGACAGCCCCATCCTTCAGTACCTCGCCTACGAACCAACGGGCGTTATTTTCGCGGGCGCATACGTCTATGTCTGCCTAGAGGGCTCAACATAGTACCTTTGTCCGGCGTATTGGTGTCAATTTGCTATTGACTTTGCTTGTTCAGGGATGTAGGATGACGCCACATACCCCTTCCATCGCATCAATTCGGTTGGTACTGCCACACGGCGAACCGAAACAGGAGGCTCTGTTATGGCTACCCGTCCGCTCTCCTGGCGTTCTCTTCCGCCTTTTGTTCGTGTCATGCTCGTGATTGTGGCATTTCTCTTGTTCGCGGGTATCGCATTGGATAGACACCCGAATAATGCTCGGAATGACGCCACCGGAACCAATAGCACTGGCGTCAGGGGTGCCGTACGAAGCGGCGGAGGCGATCCAGACCTGGCAATTGTGGCCGTACGCCCTATCTCCTCTGTATCCAACACATCCAACGGGGAGGAATCAAACCGCCCAATACAGGTCAAGCTTGGAGATGTTGTAGCCTACTCAGGGCTATTACACGCAGCGCCCACATCCACGCCGACAGCGCCGCCCACACCGCCAGGGTTGGACAATTACACCCCTCTGGTACCCGATAGCTCACCAACGATTTACGTCACGAACGTGGATGGACGCTTCTTCTATGGGGGCGACGTCATATTTACTGCAAGCACCCAGACCCCACCTGCCTTCACTCAGGTCTTTCCCCTTATCAATTTCAACCCTCCCGCTGGTTATACCTGTAACGGCACCCCTGTAGATGGTGAGACACGCCCGCTGACAGACGTAGATGAAGGTGTTCCGTGCGCGGCCATACCAGCCCAGGCTACGGCTCCTGCTCCCACTCCTACTTTGCTGCAAGCAGGTGTAGGTGTATTGGCGGGCTATCAGGCTGTGTTTAGCACCACTATTTACGTATCCCAACCTGCTGATATCAGCTTCTACTTACATTCGGACAATGCATTCGTGTTTGGTATTGGGCCGCTAAACGGAGTACCGGGTAGCTGGCAGCCTTATAGAGTGTCGGGCACGTATGATCCTCCGCCCCCGCCTTCTCCCACACCATATCCCACTACTACCTTCCGCAATCTGACTATAGTGGCGCGCTACAACACGGGAGGGTGTTGTAACGGGGCGGTCACTGTAGGGTTCCCAGTGGCGGGGTTCTACCCGATTGAGATAGACAACTCGGAAGATGGGAACGATGGGCTGGATATAGCGCTGGAAAACCCCAGTGGTACTCCTGTGCTCAATGGTCCTAGCGCCACTCCTACACCCACTGTAACACCAACTGCTACATTTACCTGCATACCATCCAGCCAGTGGTGTGTAGGCAGCAGCGTGAATCTCCCCGGAGCCAATAGCCTAAACGGTGTTGCAGCCATCGCACAAAATGATGTATGGGTAGGCGGGTGGCATACAGATCCTACTCCTGGTATCCAAGTCTCGCTGATGGAACACTGGAATGGGAACAACTGGAACGTTGTCAGCGTTCCAACAAGTATAGGTTCAATTAATGGACTTGTCGCTCCTCCTACCGCCGGACCAACTCAGCAGGCCGAAGTGTGGGCGGGAAGTGATACGGGTATTATCCACTGGAACGGTACTGCCTGGAGTACCCCTTACCCAGGCGTTCCAGGGGCCAAGACATTTGCGGCCTTTGCATCAAACGATGTTTATGCAGCCGGCGGTACACTTATCCAGCATTGGAACGGGTCTGCATGGGCAACTGCCACGTCTGTGTCCACTGGCAGCACCTTGAATGGTATAACAGCGTTTACCGACCAAACCGGAATTACGCCTAAGCAAACCATTTGGGCAGTTGGCTCTAGTGGATCTGGCCCTTTCAGCATGCGATGGAATGGCAGCGCCTGGGCGTCTATCTCAGTACCAACCCCTACGGGAGCTACAAGCGCCTCTCTAAACAGCATCACTGCTATCAACAATACAGTCTATTGGGGTTTGTGGGCCGTTGGCACTTATGTGGACGCGCAAGGCCACCACACGCTGACCGAGTACTACAATTCGACTGGCTCTAACGGGTACCCTGTAGGATGGTTCATCGTCCCTAGTCCTGACCCTGACACGCTGTATCAAGTAAACGAGTTACATAGCGTATTCAGGACGCGTACCGGGGATGTGTGGGCAGTGGGTACATATGCTAATCCTTCCGGAGTTGAGAATACCCTCATCCTCCATTGGAATGGCAGTCAATGGGACATAGCCCAAAGCACCAATCTGGGAATAAACGACAACGAACTGAATGGCATCACGTCGCACTCTCCAGCGACTAGCGATTGGGCGGCAGGCTATGCAGACGATGCCAGTGCCACACCGCAGACGTTGGTTGAGAACCTTACCGCGCCCATTGCGAAGCCAGTGACAAGAAGTTACTATGAAGTCCAGGTGACTCCAACAGTTCACCGTGGCCAAGGGTGCAATGCGGCTGCGACCGCCGTGAGCGGAGTTGTTGTATTGGACTATGGTAAGCCAGCTATCGGGCCGGGACCGCTCTATGGGACTATACTTATTAACAGTGGCGCTTTCGCTTCTATCGACCAGATCAAGGTGGCAGCGGAGGCATTTGCTGATGGTTACGACACTTGTCGACCAGATCGTTCAAATCAAACTATCAGGATGGCAATCTCTGTGAACAACGGCTATTCCACTGCCTTGAACTCCGATCACGGCCAACAATGGGCACATATGGTGGCGACAGTTCAAGCCTACGCCACTACATACCCTGGATTTGGTGTAGCAGGGGGTATAGACGCAGAAGAGGGAGATGGCTTTGATCCAGGGTTTACTTCTACTCAAAACTGGTTGGCAGGCTTCATAGCTGGTGGAACGGCCCCTTATTATGATTTTGGCGCGATAGATACATTCCCTTGCCGCCCTGCACCTGGGATTGGCACTCCTACTCCAGTCGTCCCTTATCCCGAGCCCTGTTCTGGTTGGAATGTTGACCAGCACTACCAGATTGCCTACGGGCTCGCCCCGAACCAGGCATTGCCCCTGTTGGAGACATACACATCATCGAAGACAGGGTACATATACCCGGTTACGCGCTGGGGCAAAGATCAATATAACAAGCCTATGAAGCTTTATGGGCAAATGACCGATTGCCATGCCGGATGTATTGGCGAACTGAATACAACACAGGGCTGGCCTGTGCTTTGGCTAGCCCTCAATGGCGACAGACAAACGAGCCAATCTCCGCCGTACTCTACCGACATAGGTAATAGCAATAGCGACAGTCCATAGTTACCATCTTGGGCCCTGCCCAAAGCTGATCATCTAAGAAAGGGTGGCTGTGAAATGATCTCTCATCGTTCACAAGGTAGTATATTAATAGCAACTCTGATGGTAGGTATTGTAGTTCTTCTCGCCATAAGTGCCTGTGATTCCGCTCATTCCCTGCCTGCTGCACCTGCCGCAGTAAACCCATCCACCACAGCCTCAGCTTCAACTGTAGCTACAACTCTCCCAACAGATACAGTTGTAATCGCTTCACCAACAGAGAATGCTACTGTTGCCTTACAGGAACTTAAGGCGGGTTACCCAGGGGGCTGGATGGCTGATCCAACACACGCTGCAGGAGCAACAGAGATTGTGGAGCGGAATAACAGGCGGTTGACTGCTATAGCTCTAACACCCACAACAACCGAGGTCCCCTACACGCCTGAGCCTACGCGCACTCCGGGCGTTGGCTTGATCTCTGAATCTGATTGCCTCCCTCCGGTTAGCTCTGGCAAGCCTGTGTTCCCCAATTGCTGGGAAGCCAATGTAAATGGAACCTGGCTGTTTGTGGGAGCGGGATTCACGGGCGATCACAATGGAGGGGAAGATGGGATGAACCCTTTCAGAGGTTTGATAGTAGTGTCCCTTGAACCCATCGAGGAACACTTGGGCCGTGACTCTGCGACATACGACACCCCTGTGAATGTAGGCGAGGTACGGATTGCATCCATATCTGGCTCTGCGGTTAGTGTTGTGCCTCGCGACCCCAGTAATCACGCGAGTTTCGTGTTCGATCTCTCCACCCGCCAGTGGGTAGGTACACCAGGCCCATCCCCATCAGCCTCGGTATCTCCTATGCCTTCGGTGTCACCGTTCCCAACCCACACAGCCTTGCCCTGAGCAAAGCAGAGTATGCACTTGACCGCTAGCCACTAACCGCTCGGCTCTTCGCTCCACAACTGCCGCATCTCGGCGCTCGTCCGCAACAGCTCTTCCAGCGTGCCTTCCGCCTCCACCGCCCCGTCCTTCAGCACCACGATCCTGTCCGCCCTCATCATCGCAGCCCGTCGATGTGACACCGCCAGACACGTAACATCCCTCCTCTGCCGCAGCCTCTCCCACAACGCCTGCTCAGTCTCTACGTCCAGCGCGCTCGACAGATCGTCCATAACCAGCAAATCGGCATTCCGCGCAAACATCCGTGCCGCCGCGCTCCTCTGCACCTGCCCGCCCGACAGCTTGACGCCCTTCGGCCCCACCTCCGTCAGCAGCCCGTGCTCCAGGTTCTCCAGGTCCGGCCCCATGATCGCGTGGTCAATCGCTGCTTGAAGGATATCGCCCTCGTCCGGCACCCCCAACAAAATATTATCTCGCAAAGTCTCGCTGAAAAGTCGCGGCACTTGCGACGTATACGCCGTCCTCGGCGGCACGAAGAACGTCGCCGGGTTCTCCACCCGCTCACCGTTCCAGCATATCTCTCCCGCTTCCTTAGGCAGCAGTCCCAGCAAAACTCGCAAGAACGTCGTCTTGCCCGCTCCTATCCTCCCCGTCACCAGCGTCAGCGTGCCCCTCTCCAAATGCAGGCTTATATCCGTTATACCCACGCCCGTATCGGGGTAGTGATAAGTCAGCCCCTCCACATCAAGCCTATCCAGCCGGTCGCGTTCTGTCTTCACCGCGTGCGTCACTTCCGGGAAAGCCCCCCTCAGATAGGTATTTGAGTGCGCCACCAGCGCCTCCGGCGGCGCATCCGGCAGCAGCGCCAGCAGTCGGTCTATCGACACGCCCATCTGCTTGTACTGCGTCAGGTAGTTGCCGAACATGCTCGTCACCTGCGACAGCCACGCTATGTACGACACGAACAACGCGAAGTCGCCCACCGTGAAGTCCCCGCCGCGCATCGAGCTTGCCACGATCAGCAGCAGCACCCCCGTGCCTATATTGGCCGCATTGGTCGATATTGAGCCGAGTATCTGCGTATACAGCAAGTCGTTCAGCGCCGCCTTCCGCCGCGTCTCATTCAGCGTCTTGAAGTAGCCCACCACGTTCTCTTCCGCGCTCGCCACCTTCACCGCCTGCACCGCTCCGAACACCTCGCCCAGCAGCCCCGTTACCTCGCCTATCGACTGCTGCGCCGATTTCCTGTACATCTGTATCCGCTTCGACGCCAATCTCACCACCCCGATCACTATTGCCAGCGGTACCGCTACCACCAGCGTCACCCACGGATTGATGCTCACCAGCACCACCAACGCCAGCACCGTTACGATCAGCTGCCCCAGCGGATCAAGCGTCCAGCTTATGAAGCGCGAGATCACGTTCACGTCGTCCCGGAAGCGGCTCACCGCCTCGCCCGCCGACGCCGGCAGCGCCCTTGCCCCCGGCCTGTGTAATATCCTCTCGAACACGTTCTGCCTCAGCAGCGTCGCGTGCGTCAGGTTCAGTGTCACCTCCGCGCTCACCGCCGCCAGCACCGACACGCCCCTGAAAAGAGCCACTCCCACCAGCAGCGCCAGCAACCCCATAGCATTGAACTCGGCGGGCGCGCTTCCGCTCAACCCATCGAAAATCCCTCGAATAACCAGCCCCGGCACCAGTGGGAACAAATAAAACATGGTGCTGGCCAGCAGCCCACTCGTCACGTAAAGCCCTGGCCTGTAAAGGATAAGCCTCTGCACATACCACCAGTAGCTTCTGGTGGACGACCGATGATCGACGACCGACGACGTTGCTTGGTCGGCCTTAGGGTCGTTTGATTTAGGCCCACGCCTCTTCTCTGTCGTCGGTCGTCGGTCGTCTGCCGTCATGTCAACGCCTCCGCCATCTTGCCGGTCCGCATCAGGTCGGCAAAGTGCGAGCTCGGGTCCTTGAGCAGTTGCACTCTGCTGCCGTACTCCACGATCCTGCCATCCTCGATTATCAAAATCGTGTCCGCCCTCTGCACCGTCGCCAGCCTGTGCGCGATCACAATCGCCGTCCTTTCCCCCAGCAGCTTGTCCACCGCCTTCTCCACCCGCCTCTCGGTTGCCGGGTCCAGCCTCGAAGATGCCTCGTCCAGTATCACCAGCCCCGGCTCCTTCAGGAACACCCGCGCGAAAGCCACCAGTTGCCCCTGTCCCGCCGACAACGTACTCCCGCCCGGCGCAAGCTTCGTATCCAACCCCTCCGGCATTGATGCCAGCCAATCGCCCATGCGAAGCTCTTGCAGCACCTCGATTATGCGCGCGTCGGGTATGCTCTTATCGAACAAAGTCAGGTTGTCGCGCAGGCTCGCGTGGAAGAGGTGTATACTCTGCGTCACCATGCCCACACTCTGACGTATGCTCGCCACCTGCGTGTCCTGCAACGCCACCCCGCCCAGTTTTATCATCCCCCTTTGCGGGTCGTAAAGGCGGAACAGCAGCCTCGTCAGCGTGGTCTTGCCCGACCCCGTCCTCCCCAGCACGCCCAGCACCTCTCCCGGCTGCAGGAAAAACGACACATCCTCCAGCACAGGCTCGTCCGCGTTGTACCCGAACGTCACCCCCTCAAACTGCACCGATAGCGTCCCCGCAGGTATCGCCGGGCCATCGCCGTCGTGTATAGTGCTCTTTTCCTGCATCAGGTCGCCTATGCGGTTGATGCTGGCCCCTGCCTGCTGTAGATCCTGCAATTGGCGCGTAAGCTGGTCAATCGGACGCCTTAGCGACTCCGTGTAGCTGAAGATAAGGTACACCGTCCCCAGCGTAATCGCCCCCTCCTGAAATAGCATCACGCCCAGCCCCAGCGCCAGCGCCGTGCCCAGCGTAAACACAATGATCGTCACACCGCCCGACGAGCTACCAATCAGCGCCGCCTTCCTATCTGTGCGCAGCAGGTTGCGCGACCGTTCATACAGCCTGCGCATCGTGTAGGCCACGGCCCCGCTTGACCTTATATCCTCCGTGCCCGAAAGCCGCTCTTCCAGAAACCCGAACAGTTCCGCACTCGACTGCCGCGCCACCCTCCAGTACGACACCGACATGTTGCGCATCTTGTTCACCAGCGCCACCGTGATCACCACGAACACACTGGTCGCCAGCCCCACCCTCCAGTCTATCGTGAACATCAGCCCCAGCACCGCCACCAGCAGCACCGCGTTGGCGAACATCTGCACGACAAAGCGCGAGAAGAAGTTGCTGAGCGTAGCCACGTCCCCGTCCACCCGCTCAATCAACTCGCCCGGCGTGTGCGACCCGTGAAACTGTGGGTCCAGCTTTAGAGTGTGCAGCGTCAGGTCCGACCGCATCTGGTTCGTAGCCGTCAATCCCACGTTCTCTGCCACATATGACTCGCCCACCGTGACAAGCTGCGCGCCCAGCGCTGCCACCAGGAATAGCAAAGCCAGCCATGTGAGCGTGTCAATCGGCGCGCCCGTGGTCGCCTGGTCGATAAAGGCGCGCAATATCCACGGGTTAGCAAGCTCAAACCCCAACCCCAGCGCCAGTAACACGCCCAGAATAGTCACGCGCTTGCGCTGCGGCTTCAGATAAGAGGCCAATATACTTCTGTAACTGGAAAACGCTGTTTGCATAGGGAGGCACGCCTTCTGAACGAAAGGCCGTCCTAAAGTATAACACCCGTTTCTCCCCGGTGCCTCCGCCTATGGTCGTAGCAACCTATACATCTGGACACTGGATGCCTTCACAGCAGCCGCTTATGCTTCACCTCTCCACCCTAACATAAGATGCCTCCCTGGTCGCTCAGTACCCTGGGCCTCGAACCACTGGCAATCGGATCGGTGCCCCACCGTTCCGGTATAGGGCATGTAGATACTAATGGGCGTTGGCGACGTGATGGCTTGCCTGGGACGAAATGACCTGCTTCCGCGGCTCCTCACGGGACAAATAATCCTCTCCGAATTGTGATATGTGGCCCATGCCGGTGGGACACCGGGCACGCTAAACTAAAACCATCGAGCCCGAAGCGCAACCACGCTGAAGGAATGTGGGAGACAATCATAGCAACCTTAGGAGGGTTTACATCATGAACACGTATCACGAAAATTGGAAGCAACTATGGAAGCATGTACGGACCGCAGGAGCGGCCGCGGCACTCTTATCTCTGGCGTTGGTCGGTACAGGTGGCGCGGCCCTGGCAGCTGCACAGTCTACGAGCCCGGTTGACGTTGTGCAAGCCTTTGTGGATGCCTCCAACCGGGGCGACATGGCCGCCATGTCGGCGCTTGCTGACCCCGCGTTCGGCTTCGTAGAGGATCTCCGCCAGCCCGGCTCGCATACCGAGACCCTGGCGGAACTTCAGGGGCATCTGGCCCAACTTACCGTCCTAAGCCTGAAGCAAACGGGTGTTGATACCGTGCTGCTCGATGCGAACCTGAGCGGACCTAGCTTGCCCCCAATAAGCGTCCCGTTCCATGAGAGCTATGCGGTCACGGTCGCCAACGGTCGCGTTGTGCGGATGGTGGAGACCATTGCTCCCGAAACCCTTTCCGCCCTGGGAAGTTTAGGCTCGGGTTCCGGCACTCAGGCTGGTATGCCATCTACAGGCGGTGGTTCGGACGGCATGTTGCTCACGTTACTTGCGCTGGGCCTTGCCGGTATTCTAGCCCTCGCCGGCGGCACGCTTGCCAGGCACCGCAGTCTGCGCTAACGGTAAAGTGGCGCTAAGCGATACGCCGTGATTACTCGACCGACTACTCTTGTTCTCGGCCCAGTAGTCACGGCTTATAGCCGGGCCGGTCATGAAAGGCATGCTATAATCGTGCTTACCGCTACAATCTGGCGCACCCATGATCACGCGAAGGGTAAGAAGGGGAATTACTATGGCTGTACATAACCTGACGACGCAGATGGAGCATACCGGTGCGTCACATACATCCATGCTGTCTCTGCTGGCTAGGTCAGGGGGATGAGGTACTCAGGTTGGGGCCTCGTCCTGGCGCGTGCTGGTTGGCTGGGCGCCGTAGTTGCAACCTTGCTGCTCTGTGTTGCCGGCATCATACCTGCGTATCAGCACAGCGTCACTATTGGCCTGGCGACCGATTTGCCGTACTTGTGGCAGCTTTCCGCAACTGATGCGCGTTCTCTAGCAGGCTTCGGCGTTTCGTTGAGCGCCTTCACCATCTACCATATTGGGGTAATGACAGCCTTTGCCGCTTCTTTCTTCGTGGTGGCCATCTTCATCTTTGCTCGCAAGTCGCACGAAGGGATCGGCCTCCTCATCTCCTTCACCCTGGTGATGCTTGGCGCCAATCGCATGTGGTGGTCGTTGGACGCCCTGTACAAGGCTCAGCCCGCCTTTACCCTGCCTGTTGAGTTGATCGTCGCGAGTGGGTTCCCGTGCTTGATCTTGTTCCTTTTCTTCTTTCCTGACGGGCGCGCGGTCCCCAGTTGGATGCACTGGCCGGCGATCCTCGGCAGCTTCGTGGACCTGATTTTCGATTTCGTTTCAGGGACTTCGCTCGGTGGCTGGCGAGGGCTCATTTCGGGAACCTGGCTCGGCGGGCTTGGCACCCTATTTGCGGTCACGATGGTGTTCACGGGTGTTGGCGCGCAGGTCTACCGGTACTGGAAGATCTCCTCAGAACCGGAGCGCAGGCAGACTAAATGGGTTGTGCTTGGCCTTTCCGGGGCGCTCGCCCTGATCATGCTTTTCGTCGCCCTGGACACTGCCTTCCCAACCTTCGGTGCTCCCGGCGCCTTAGGATACTTCTTCGTCAAGCCCTTGATCTCCGGCGTGATGCTGCTGATCCCGGTCACGATCAGCCTGGCAATCTTCCGATACAGGCTGTGGGACATCGATCTGATCCTCAACCGCTTACTGGTCTTCTTGCTGCTAACAGTCAGTGTGGGCGCGATTTATGTACTGCTGGTTGGAGGTCTCAGCGCTTTCTTTCAGACCCAGGGCAGCCTGGCGATCTCTCTGGCAGCCACGGCTGTCGTCGCGGTACTCTTCCACCCGCTGCAAAGCCGCCTTCAAAGGATGATCAATCGGTTCGTCTACGGCGAGAGCGATGATCCTTACGGGGTCCTGGTGCGGTTGGGCCAGCGTCTCGGAGCGACTCTTGCTCCGCAAACGGTACTACCAACCATTGTGGAGAGCGTTGCCCAGGCGCTAAAGCTGCCATATGCCGCAATCGCACTCCAGCGGGACGGCGCGATGGCAACGGTTGCCGCATATTCTCCTGTGGGACGCCGGACAAAGAACGCTCGAGTTGCTGATCTACCGGCACCTCCTGATCGGCTTGTGACCTTCCCTCTGGTGTACCAGGGCGAACCCGTCGGCCAACTCCTCCTCGCCCCGCGCCGTGGCGAGAGTAGCTTTCGGACGGCTGACCTCCGTCTCCTGGATGATTTGGCTCACCAGGCAGGCATTGCAGCCCACGCACAACTCCTCGCTTCCGACCTGCAGCGTGCGCGCGAGCGCCTCGTCACAGCGCGCGAAGAGGAGCGTCGTCGTCTGCGCAGGGATCTACACGACGGTCTTGGCCCTGCCCTTGCGAGCCAGGCGCTCACTCTAGATACCGCGTGCCTGCTGCTGGAGCGCACCCCGTCCGATCCGGAGGCGGCCACGGCACTGCTGCGCGAGGTCAAGGCCCAGTCTCAGGCCGCGCTCACCGATATCCGCCGGCTGGTCTACGCCCTTCGCCCTCCGGCTCTGGACGACCTGGGGCTGGTGGGCGCGCTACGCGAACTTGCAGTACAGGCCAACAGGCCCGACTTGCAAGTTACCGTCAATCCCCTTCGGGTCTTACCTCCGCTATCGGCGGCGGTTGAGGTTGCGGTGTACCGCATCGTGGGGGAGGCGCTGACCAATGTTGTGCGCCACGCTGGCGCCCGGCGCTGTGGTATTACCCTGGACCTGATCACGAACTCTAACCTGCAAGAGGGGTGTGTCCTGGAGATACGGGTGGTGGACGATGGGTGCGGCCTTGATCCAGGACGGCGTGCCGGCGTTGGTCTGGCTTCGATGCTCGAACGCGCAGAAGAGCTGGGCGGGAGATGCCACGTAGAGAAGACTCCCGGTGGTGGCACGTGTGTGACTGCTATTCTGCCGATGGGCGGCGATGAGGCAAGGGAGGGAGCATGGACGTGATCCGTATCTTAATTGCTGATGATCACCCGATGTTCCGGTTTGGACTGCGCACCCGCTTGAGCGCAGAGAAAGAGATGGAAGTGGTTGGTGAGGCGTCCACAGGCGAGGAAGCGGTAACCCTTGCAGCTAGCTTGGAACCCGACGTGGTGGTGATGGACCTCAACCTACCGGGTATACACGGCATCGAGGCCACACGCCGTATCAGAGAAACCCATCCCCAGATCGCCGTGCTAGTCGTCACGATGTTCGATGATGACTCGGTCTTTGCCGCGATGCGTGCAGGCGCGCGTGGCTATCTTCTCAAAGGGGCGGAGGGAGAAGAAACAGTGCGCGCTATCAAGGCTGTAAGCCATGGAGAAGCGATTTTCAGTCCCTCCATCGCCTTGCGCCTGATGAACTATTTTGCGACCCCACACCCTGCCGCCATCCAGTCCTTCCCAGAGTTGACGGAGCGGGAACACGAAATCCTGTCACTGATCGCGGCAGGACTGACCAATACAGCAATCGCCGGCAGGCTGATCCTGAGCCCCAAAACCGTGCGCAATTATGTGTCCACTATCTTTAGCAAACTGCAAGTCGCTGATCGAACGGAGGCTGTTTCGCGTGCCCGCAGCGCGGGGTTGGGCGGGTGAGAAGATGTCCGCATTGAGGGCAACGCCTGGTGGTCGTTGCCGGGGTCCTGGCTACTTTCTGGGTTGCGAAGCAGGCGTTGCCCTCAATTCTGCGCGCAGTTCAACCCATAACACAAAGCGAAAGTAGATCGGGTGGTATCTACTCGTTCTCCTATTTCTTATGCTTTTGCCGCTTTGCTCTCGGCCTGCTTGCTACTCACCCACACCCTGTGAACTGTCAGCGCAACCAAACTTATCGCGCTGAACCAGTACATCTCTGATATCCACACGTTGCTAGTATCAGTGCCCGCGAACACCCCGTGCAGCAGCGCCAACCCAAATAAGCCATAGCTGAACATATGTATCACGCGCCACGCCCTGGTGCCTATCCTCTTCCGCATATAGAACGTGAAACTCACCAGCGCCGACAAATAAATCGCCACCTGTCCTATTCCCACCCATAACTGCCTGTAAACGTCGTTCCCAAACGGCACCACTATCTGCACCAGGCTGTAAGGCACGAACGCGTTGCCCAGCAAAATGAGTCCATGGAACGCCGCGAAGCCCAGCCCCAGCAGACTTGTGAATTGGTGCAAATCAAAGGCGGTAAACGCCCCCGGCCAGATCCGAGCCATCTTGTTCGTGATGATCAACCCGCTCGCCATCGATACCCACAGCAGCCCGAACGCCACCATCGCGCTCGCCCGCGACAAATACCAGTAGAACTTGGGGTCCGCCCCCACAATCGACGCGCCCAGCGCAGGCACCCACACCGGTATCATCACCAGCGCCAGCACCATCCCGACGAACGCCGCTATCAAAGCGCCCCACATCCACCCTGGCATTCCCCGCTGTTCTTCCGGAACAAGCACGGGTCCCGGCATCTGTCGTTTCTCCAATTGCGTCGCCATCCTACCCCTATCTTCCGATTCCGTTCTGCTCGCTCCAGACGAAGTCCGCCAGCCTGCTGCTGCGTAGCACCTGTCCGTTCTCCAGCACCATCAGTGCTGCCAGCGATGGGCGAGCCTCAATCCACTCCAGCCCCGCGCTACCGCCCAGCAAGAAAGCCATCTTCGCCCCGACCTCCGCCAGGCACGCTGTCGGCGCAACTACCGTGGCGGTCATAACATCCGTCTCTGCGGGCGCCCCCGTGCGCGGGTCTATTATGTGGTGCTTCCACTGCCCACCCAGTTTCCATCTCCGGTAGTCTCGCCCCGACGTTGCCAACCCGCCCGATTCTATCGATAGCAGCTCAAGCTGGGTTTCCTCTTCTACCTCGCCTTCCTCACCTTTACCCGTAAAGCTTGGCGCCATTATCCCTACCAGCCAGTGGTAGGCCTCGAGCGCAGGCCTTCTTACTGCTATGTCACCGCCCGCGTTCACTATGCACGGCCCCAACTGTGCCAGCCTGCTTGCCGCCTCATCTGCGGCCCATCCCTTTGCAACACCGCCCAGGTCTAATCTCACCCCGACCGGCAGCCTGACCGAGTGCGTGGCCGCGTTAGTCTTGATCTTACGCCACTCTTTTTCGCGTTTCCCCTCGATCAGCGCTGCCATTCGCCCTGATGTCGGTCTGAACGCGCCCTTACTCTGGGCCTGTGCCCCCGGTACTCCCGTTGCTTCACCCTTGGAGTTTGCCCCCTGTTGCATCAGGTCGAAACTGGTCGTATATCCTGCCGCCTCTACCGCACCGAGCACCGTGGGCGTTATCATACCGTCTGTGCTGTGTGCCGCCTCCAACGCCAGCTTCAGCACCTTCCACAGCGTGTCGCTGACTACCATCGGTGCGCCCGACTCCGCGTTGTTGAGCTTGCTCAGCTCGCTTTCTTGCTTGAATCTGCTAAGGCTCTTTTCCCATTCGGCGAACCATCGCGGCACGTTCGCGAGCAGTGCCTCTACTTCCGGCCTGTCCGACTTCACGGCTGCCATTATCTCCGACCCCATAGCCCTGAACTCTATCTGCTGTATCTGTCCTGTGATTACATCATTCATGGGTTTACCTTGAAGAGCGCGAGCGGGTGAACGGCGACGGCATGTTCTGCGAGCTTTGCGGTACCTGCGCCTGTGGAAGACTCGCCAGCGATCGCGGCTGAGACCCCGTCTGCCCCGTATTCGGCACCGTCTGCGCTGTCAGGTTGCTCTGCTGGTTAGCCAACACTGTCGACTGCGGGTCATTCGCAGGCAGCATCGCCCAGCCCGCGAGCGTCGCCGCCACCGATGCTGTAACGAACAGCGCCTTTACCCCGCCCATCGCTTTGCTTTTCTTAGTATTCTTTACTGCCATTATTGTTTCTCCGTCTTACTATGAACCCCTCTGACTATACCAACTTACCTGCGGAATCCCCGCCTTTGCCTGCCTGTCGTCGTGCCATCATAAAGCACCTGCCCGCTAGTAGCGTCCACGAAGACCTGCCCCCTGTCGAGTAGCACTTCATAAGCAGCAGTTCCCTGCAAGTTGACCAACCGCGGTTGCTGCAAGAGCGACGCACCGGGCGCGTTGCTCAGCGCGATATTCCCTGCCTGCTCGGCTGATACCGGGTAGGCCGTGCCCTCACTGCTCTGACCACTATTCTCAGAAGTGCCGAGATCTCCTGATCCAGAACCATTGGGGACCGTACTCTGCAGGGGCGCAGTAACACTGGCCGTCGCCGCCGAGGCCGCTTGCCCGTGCAGCACGATATAAGCCCCGAGCGCCCCCAGCAGTACAATCATAAAAGCCGCCATCCCAGCTGCTACTATATACGCGAATTTCTGTGTCATCCTCAACCTTCCTGTAACCTCTCCGCCATTTTCCTATTCTCAGTGTAAGTATCCCAGATTAAACAAGCATGAGGCAATAGTTAAGGTTTGCTTAAGATTCCACCCCACTCCCACAAATCCCTACTGGTCACTGGTCACTGGTCACTGGTCACTGGTCACTGGTCACTCCTAACCCCCTTTAGCGAATCTTCCCTCTCTTATGATAATATGTTCGAGACTATCCATGATGGTCCCCCTCACACAACAGGAGCTCCCATGACTTCGCAAACCGACGCAGAGATGAACAACAAGCGGGTGGTTATCGAGGGTGTCAAACCCGAAATCGACAGCGGGCGCCACCCCATCAAGCGCGTGCTGGGCGAGCGCATCGTCGTAGAAGCCGACGTCTTCACCGATGGACACGAAGCCCTCTCCTGCGAGCTCCTCTACCGCCCCGGCACCTCAGGCGCATGGCTCGCCGTCCCGATGGAGCCCCTGGTGAACGACAGGTGGCGCGCCGAGTTCACTGTCACCGGGCTGGGCAAATACTCCTACACCATCCACGCTTGGCTCGACCCCTTCAAGCTCTGGTCGCGCAACCTGGTCAAGCGCCTTGAAGTAGGCCAGGACGTCACTATCGAGCTCCTCATCGGCGCGAACCTCATAGACGACACCCTGCATCGGACGAAGGGCAACGACGCAGCCCTCCTCTCCACCTACGCTGAACAGCTCCGCGCAGGCCCCGAAAGTGGCGTCCCCGCAGCCCTCTCCGGCGAATTGGCCGCCCTCATGCTCGCCCACGCCGACCGCGAAGGCGGCATCACCTATGACCGTGAGTTGGAAGTTGTTGTAGACCCCGTGCGCGCCCGCTTCGGCGCCTGGTACGAGTTCTTCCCGCGCTCATGCTGGGAAGACAACTGTACCCACGGCACCCTCAAGATCGCTGAAGGCCGCCTCCCCTACATGAAAGAGCTCGGCTTCGACGTAGTCTACCTGCCCCCCATCCACCCCATCGGCAACACCAAGCGCAAGGGCAAGAACAACAACGTGCTCGCCCAGCCCGACGACGTCGGCAGTCCCTGGGCCATCGGCTCCGACCTCGGCGGCCACAAGTCGGTCAGCCCCGACCTCGGCACCTTCCAGGATTTCAAACGCTTCGTGCAAAAAGCCACCAAACTCGGCATGGACGTGGCCCTAGACATCGCCTTCCAGTGCTCGCCCGACCACCCCTACGTGAAAGAGCACCCCGAGTGGTTCAAGCTCCGCCCCGACAACACCATCCAGTACGCCGAAAACCCACCCAAGAAGTACGAAGACATCTACCCCTTCGACTTCGATACCCCTCACTGGCGCGAGATGTGGGCCGAACTGCGCAGCATCATCGAGTTCTGGATCAACCATGGCGTCACCATCTTCCGCATAGACAACCCCCACACCAAGCCCCTCCGCTTCTGGAAGTGGCTTATCGGAGGCATAAAAGAAACCCACCCCGAAACGATCTTCCTCGCCGAGGCTTTCACCCGCCCCAAGATCATGTATTATCTCGCCAAGGTCGGCTTCACCCAGTCCTACAACTACTTCCCCTGGCGCAACTCGGCGTGGGAGCTAACCGAATACTTCACCGAGCTCACCAGGACCGACGTGAAAGAGTTCTTCCGCCCCAACCTCTGGCCCAACACGCCCGACATCCTCCACGAGTCCCTCCAACATGGCGGCCGCCCCGCCTTCATGTCGCGCTTCGTGCTCGCCGCCACCCTCGGCGCAAGCTACGGGATCTATGGTCCTGCCTATGAGCTTTGCGTCAACACCCCCGTCGCCCCCGGCAAAGAAGAGTACCTCGACTCTGAAAAATACGAGATCAAGCACTGGGACACAGGCCGAGCCGATAGCCTGAAGACCTTGCTAGCCAGGGTCAACAAGATCAGGCATGATAACCCCGCCCTCCAGTCCAACGATAACCTCCGCTTCTACCAGACCGGCAACGAGCACCTGCTCGCTTACAGCAAAGCCACCGATGACCTCAGCAACGTCATTCTCGTCATCGTCAACCTTGACCCCCTCTCCACCCAGTCGGGCACCGTCGAAGTCCCAATCCAAGAGCTGGGCATCGACCCCTTCGCACCCTACCTGGTCCAGGACCTGCTCACAGGCACCTACTACGAGTGGTCCGGCACCCACAACTACGTCCAGCTAAACCCCCACGTCCTCCCCGCCCATATCCTCCTGCTAAGCAGCAAGTAACCCCCGCCCCTCCCGTAGCACTCCCGACTTACGATCAGCGACTTACGATCTACGACTCACACACCATGACAAACAATCCCCAACTCACCCTCGACGATAAAGCCGCTCTCGAGGCCGCTTTACCCGCCTACCTGCGTAGCAAGCGCTGGTTCCGCGCCAAAGCCTACACCATAACCTCGGTCGACGTAGCGCAAACCATCCCCCTCCCCGAGGCCCCCGACTCCTACCTCGTCATCGTCCAGGTCAACTACGAGGAAAGCGACCCCCACCGCTACGTCCTCTTGCTTCGCCTTGGCCCCGCCGACGTCAGCCACCAGGGTGCCGTCGCGGAGTTCCCCGGCGGCCTCGCAGCCTACGACGCCACAGCCGACCATGCTTTAGCTTTCGGCTTGCTTTCCGCCATCCGCTCCGGCCTCGATCTCCGCGAAGGCGACATGGGCGCGATCTCCGCCTGGTCTACCTCCTCCCTCCCCGCGCTCTATTCCGCCGACGATGCTTTACACCCCACCGTCATGGGCGTTGAGCAAAGCAACACCTCCGTCCGTTACGGCACCTCCCTTATCCTCAAGCTATTCCGTCGCCTCGAAGATGGCGTCAGTCCCGAGCTGGAGATTGGCCGCTTCCTCGGTGAGCAGGGCTTCAAGAACACCCCGCCCCTCGCAGGCGCCATCGAATACCACACCACCTCCATCCCGGAGCCCCAGACCCTCGCCATCCTCCAGGGCTTCGTTCCCAACCAGGGCGATGCCTGGAGCTACACCCTCGCTTCCATCGCGCCCTACTACGACAACCTTGACTCCCACCCCGACCTCGATCTCGATCTCCCTCGCGGCTCCCACCTTCTCGACCTTGCCGGCGCTGAGGTCTCTCCCGCTGTGCAGGATGCCGTCGGCCCCTACCTCCACTCGGCTCGCCTCCTTGGTCGTCGCACCGCCGAAATGCACTCCGCTCTTGCCTCCGACCCCGCTAACCTCGCCTTCGCGCCCGAGCCCTTCACCCCCGAATACCAGGGCGCCATGCACGGCTCCATGCGCGCCCTCACCGAAGAAGCCTTCCGCCTCTTGCGTGGCCGCGTCGACGACCTTCCCTCCGAAACCCGCGCCGAAGCCTCCACCCTCCTCAACCACCAGTCTGATGTTCTCGCCCGCTTCGAGCCTCTATCCGCCCATCAAATCCAGGCCATGCGCACTCGCTGCCACGGCGACTACCACCTCGGCCAGGTGCTCTGGACGGGCACCGACTTCATCATCATTGACTTCGAGGGCGAGCCTGTGCGCTCCCTCGACGAACGTCGCCTCAAGCACTCCCCCCTCAAGGACGTCGCCGGTATGCTTCGCTCCTTCCACTACGCCGCCTACTCCGGTATGTTCGACTCCATCAGCAAGCATGGCCCTCAGGAAGGCATTGAGCTCTGGGCCGATCTCTGGCAGCTCTGGATCAGCGCGGCCTACTTGCGCTCTTACCTCGACACCGCCGCCGGCGCGCCCTGGCTCCCCGCCACCTCCGCCGATCTCCGCCTCCTCCTCGACGCCCACCTCTTAGAAAAGGCCGTCTACGAGCTCCTTTACGAAATCAACATGCGCCCCGACTGGGTCCAGATCCCCCTCAAAGGCATCCTCCAACTTCTCTCCTAGCCACGCCCGTTGCCCTGTCATTCTGAGCGTAGCGACGAATCAACCTCCGAACCCCTCTCTACAAGATAAACCTCACCTCTCCCGATCATAACCCTCCAAACCTTTCTTACCTTCGTGTCCTCTTAACCTTTGTGTCCTTCGTGATCAATGCCCAAACCCCAAGGAGCCTTCCAACTATGACCACACCCGACTTCACCCCCTACGACAAATACATAGACGACAACTTCGACTCGATGGTGCAGGAACTGCGCACCTTCTGCTCCACCCCCACCCTTGCCGGCCAGCGTGTCGGCCTTGTCGAAGGCGTCGCCACCGTCCGCGCCCTCCTCGAGCCCCTCGGCGCCACCACCACCGTCGTCCCCCTCGAAGGTGGCGCGCCTCCCGTCGTCCTTGCCGAGCTTGGCTCAGGCCCTCGTACCCTCCTCCTCTACAACCACTACGACGTCCAGCCCCCCGAGCCCCTCGACCTCTGGGACTCCCCTCCCTACGCGGGTGATGTGCGCAACGGCCGGTTCTACGCGCGCGGCGTTGCCGACGACCGTGGCGATTTCCTCTCCCGTGTGCTCGCCATTCGTGCCTACAAAGCCGCCATCGGCGACCTTCCTCTTCGCCTCCGCTGGCTGGTAGAGGGCGAGGAAGAAGTCGGCAGCCCCCACCTCGCTCCCGTTGTCGAACAGCACGGCTCTGCCCTCCAGGCCGATTGGTGTGCATGGGAGGGCTCTTCGCGCACCGAGGCGGGTGATGCCCAGGTGGTTTGCGGAGTCAAAGGCATGCTCTACGTCGAGTTACACGCCAAAGGCCCTGACCACGACTCCCACTCAGGTGCGGGCGGCATCCTCCCCAATCCTGCGTGGCGCCTCGTCACCGCCCTCTCCACCCTGCGCGACAGTACGGGCAACTTCGTCATGGACGGCCTCGACACCGTCGTTGACCCCCCGACCGAACAGGACATCAAGGCAGCCAAAGCCATGCCCTTCGATGAACAGGCCGCCCTGTCCACCTACGGCCTCGACCACTGGCAGCGCGGCCTCAAGGGACGCGACGTGCTCTACGCCGAGTTGTTCGACCCCACAGCTAATATCGCCGGCTTCCACAGCGGCTATGGTGGCGAGGGCGCCAAAACCATCGTCCCCAGCACCGCGATGGTCAAAATGGACTTCCGCCTCGTGCCTCATCAGACCCCCGAGAACATGCTTCCCCTCCTCCGCGCCCACCTCGACAAGCGCGGCTACACCGACATAGAAATCGTCCAGATCGGCGGCCTCTATCCTGCCAAAACTCCCGTTGATAGCCCCCTGGTCCAAACCAGCGTGGCAGCCTGGCGTGATCTCGGCGAGGAGCGCGTCGTGATCGCCCCGTTGACAGGCGGCAGCGGCCCCATGTCCCTCATCACAGCCGAGTTGAGCATCCCCACCGTGCTCACCGCTGGCGTCGCTTCCACCGAGTCTCGCGTCCACTCCCCCAACGAGAGCATCCTCCTCGACGACTTCAAGCTAGCGATCCGCTACTGGGGCCGCTTCTTCGCCCGCCTGGCCGCTCTCTAGCACGACAGCCAACGGACGACCGCGTGATAAGTGACGTTCTACAGCGTACGACTTACGATCTACGACTTACGATCTGCGACTTACGATCTACGACTCGTCGGTCGTCCCTGGTGAGGCTTAATCTATGGACCCCATCTTCTTCCAATCCCCCTCCGACCTTCGCGACTGGCTCGAACAAAACCACGCCACCGCCACGGAACTCTGGGTCGGCTTCTACAAGAAGGGCGCTGCCCAAACCGGCATCACCTACCCCGAGGCCGTCGACCAGGCCCTCTGCTTCGGCTGGATCGACGGCATCCGCAAGGGCATCGACATCTCCACCTACACCAACCGCTTCACGCCCCGCAAGCGTCGCTCGATCTGGAGCGCCGTGAACATCAAGCGCGTCGGCGAGCTATCAGAACTCGGCCTCATGCACCCCTCCGGCCTCACCACCTTCAACAGCCGCGACCCCGATCGCACAAACCTCTACTCCTTCGAGGCCTCCACTCGTGAGCTCCCCGAAGAGTACATTGAGCAATTCCGCGCCAATCGGCCCGCCTGGGACTTCTTCCAATCCCAGCCCCCCGGCTACCGCAAGACTGCCTACTGGTGGATCATCAGCCCCAAAAAAGAGGAAACACGACAAAAGCGCCTCGCTATCCTCATCGAAGATTCCGCTAACGCCCGCCGCCTAGCCGCCGTCACCTACTCCCCCGAATCCTACAAGCCCAAACCCAACGATTGACCCCAGCCTCGCCGAGGCCACCCCTCTAGCGACGAAGAATCATCCTCCCTACACATCGGCCCGCCGAAGCCCCAGAGCCCAACGTCATTCAAACCCCGGCAACCCTGCCCACATCGCGGCCCTCACGATCTACGATCTACGACTTACTATCTACGACTTACGATCAGCGACTTACGATCTACGACTCTCCGCCCCCAGCGCCCCCACCAACCTATCCACGTCCTCCAAACTGCTATACGCCTGTATCGATATCCGCAGAAACTCCCTACCATCCCACCGCGTCAGCGGCACCTCCACTTTATACTCGTCAAACAGCCTCGTCCCCAGCTTCTCAATGCTCCCTACCGGCAGTTCTATCGCGCACATCTGCACATAATTGCTCTCCGGACTCAAGGTCGGCATCCCCGTCACCTCTTCCAGCCGTCGCCGTCCGGCCACCGCCAGCGCATGGCACGCCTCGCGTACCTTCGGCCAATCCCACTGACTCTGGAACTCTATCGCCGCCGGCACGCTCAAATACGCCGACGGATCGGCTGTCCCCAGCCATGTAAAGTGGTCAATAAACTGCGACGTCCCCGGCGTCTCGCTCTCCCAACCCCAGCTAACGATCAGCGGGTTGAGAAGTGCCTGCCTCTCGCGTCTCGCATACAAAAACCCCGATCCCTTGGGCGCGCACAGCCACTTGTGCAGGTTGCCCGTATAAAAATCCGCCCCAAGCTCCTCCAGCCTCAAATCCACCTGCCCAGGCGCGTGCGCTCCGTCTATCACCGTCAGGATGCCAGCCTCCCGCGCTCGCCTGCATATCTCCACCACCGGCAGCGTAATCGCCGTGGGCGACGTAATATGGCTTACATAAATCACCTTCGTGCGCTCGTTCACCCCCGCCCACAGCCTCTCCACGATCTCCTCGTCACTCGGAAGGGGTAGCGGGATCGACGTCTTTACATAACGTGCGCCACGCGTCCCACAAATGAACTTCCACGTGCGATCACACGCGCCGTACTCATGGTCCGTCGTCAGTACCTCGTCCCCCGGCCCCAGGTCGAGCGACCGCGCCACGATATTCACCCCGTAAGTAGCATTGGTGACGAACACGAGATCTTCCGCGTCGGCCCCCACGTATGCCCCCAGTACCTTGCGCGCCTCCGCCAAAAGCCCACCACTGCGCCTGCCCAGGAACTCCACCGGCTCCGCCTCCAGCTCCCGCTGCCACGCCTGATAGGCCTCAAACACCGGCTTCGGGCAAGCCCCGAAACTGCCGTGATTCAGAAACGCCACGTCCGGCCGCAAAAGAAACTGCTCGCCCGCGCCCGGCCAGGGCAAGCCAAAAGAAGAATTGCTCATAAAGCGATTCTACGCCATATCCCACCCCCCAACAACCCCTCTGCACCCTGGCCCCGCCACTCTAATCAAACCTTAACTCTATTCCCACCTCCCCTTAATCTACCGCCGCTACAATATCCTCATAAGAACAAAGAATTCACCATAGAATTCACGCCGAACCTCATAAACAAAGGCCTGCACACTCCTCCCGCCACTTATCACTTATCACTTATCACGTACCAAGCAGACAGGCCAAAACAGACACCCTCTTTCCTCCTCCTTCCCCTCACAAGGGCAAAAGCCTCCCCACATACACATCGGGAGGCTTTTGCTTTACTTTGCTTTACTCGGGGGCACGCTTCGCAACCACTGCTCCGCCTCACTCGGCGACCTCAGCACGATCTTCTTCAGGTGCGCGTGCTCCGGCTCGGCGAATATCACCGGATATTCCCTCCTCCGCTTCTTATACGTCGTCAGCACCCACCAGTAGAGACTGTTCCTGGTGAACAGGTGCGTATGCAAGTGCTCCCGGTTGCCGTGCAGGAACTCCTCCCTGAGCACGGCTCGCCGGAATGTTCGCCGCGTCAGCCTCCACAGGATCAGCGGCAACGAGAAGTTGAGCCACACCACCGTATCGGCGCGCGGCCACACAATATCGCGCACCGCGTGATAATTTCCATCTATTACCCACTTCTCCTGCCCGTCCAGCGCCTTTTCCGTGCGCTCGCGGAGTAGCTCGTCCGGCTCCTCCGTCCAGTTCGGCCCCCAGTGCAGCTCATCCAGCTCCACGCGCGGCGCCCCCAGCCTCTCCGCCAGCCTCTTCGCCATCGTCGTCTTGCCCGACCCTGATGTCCCCACCACTATCACTCTCTGCCCCGGCCTTTGATCGAAATGCTCGCTCATAACTGCAACTGCTCCCCCATTGATAATTACCACGTTTTGCTATATAATACATAAAACGTGGTAATTATCGAACCCTGGTGCCTATGTATCCTCCATCCTACAACACCGATAGCCCCCACATGGACGCGCGCCTGACCGCCAGGCTCGCCGCCAAGCGTAATGATCTCGACCGTTTCCGGCCCCTGTCGCGCTCCGTGACGGCCCGATTGGGCGAGTCCCTGCGCCTTTTGCTTACCTACCATTCTAACGCAATCGAAGGAAATACGCTCTCCCTGCGCGAAACCCAGATCGTCATTGAAGAGGGCATCACCGTCGGCGGCCACCCCCTGCGCGAGCATCTCGAAGCCACCAATCACGCCCAGGCCTACGAATACTTGGTCACCGTTGCCACGCAGCAGGAACCCATCACTAGCGGCACGATCCTCGACCTCCACCGCATGATCATGACAGGCATCGACGACACTGCCGGCCGCTTCCGCACGGGCGCGGTCTACATACGCGGCGCTCGCATGACCCCGCCCCCGGCCTCCCAGGTCGAGCGCCTGATCGACAGCTGGCTTGAATGGATAAATGGGCCCGGCCTCGACTACCCGCCCCTCGTGCGTGCCACTGTGGCTCACCACGACTTCGAGGCCATCCACCCCTACTTCGACGGCAACGGGCGCACAGGCCGCCTCCTCCTCAACCTGATGCTCATGCGCGATGGCTGGCCCCCGGCCCTCCTCCTGCGTAGCTGGCGTGTGCGCTACCTGAGCGCGCTCGACTCCGCAGGCAGCGGTCGCTTCAACCCCCTGCTCAATCTCATAGGCAGGTCTGTCGAAGGCGGCCTCGACCTCTATCTCGAAGCCTGCGCCGCCTCGTCCCACGCCTTATCCGAGCCTGAGGAGGACTACAAGCCCCTGTCCCATCTGGCCGCTCCCTCTGGCTATACCGCCTCCTACCTGGGCTGGCTCGTACGCCAGGGTCGCATCGAGGCCGTCAAGCGAGCAGGTCGCCTCTACAGCACCGAGCGCGCAATCGCCCGCTACCGCCACGAGGTAGAAGATCGCGCAATAACCCGAGGCCGCCCCCCGCTCAACTCCTGACCTCCCACATTCCCGGCATTAACAACAAAGGCCAACAGGCAGAGTGACCCAAATCCAAGGTTCACTCTACCCGCTGGCCTTCCACCCAACTCTTAACCTATTGAACCCTTCGTGCTCGCGTACTCTTCGTGATCAATCTCCCAACTCTTGGCGATCTTTGCGATCTTGGCGTTTCAATCCAAAAAACTGCGCCCGCTACACGTTCCCCATGAGGGTGCTGTACAAAAGATACATATTCAGCCCCACGATCAGCGCGGCCACCAGGCTCACAGCAATCTTCGTCAGTGGTCTATTCACCAGCCCGCCCATGAGCTTGCGCTTGCTAGTGAAAATCGCCAGCGGGATCAGCGCGAACGGAATACCGAAGCTCAACACCACCTGGCTTATCACCAGGGTCGCCGTCGGCTCAAACCCAATCGCGATCACCACCAGTGCCGGTATCATTGTCACCCCTCGCCTCACCCACAGCGGTATCGTGCGCTTCAGGAACCCCTGCATCACCACCTGGCCCGCCATCGTCCCTACGGTCGCTGACGACAGCCCCGACGCCAGCAGCGCAATTGCGAACACCATGCTGGATGCCCCACCAAGCAAAGGCGTGAGCGTCCGGTGCGCTTCCTCTATCGACCCAATGTCCGAGTTGCCCGTGGCGTGGAATGTCGACGCCGCCATAATCAGCATCGCGGCGTTAATCAGCCCCGCCAGCCCCATCGCGATTGCTATGTCTATTATCTCGAACTTCAACAGCCTCTTGGCCTGCGTCTCATTGGCCGGGCGAATGCGGTCCTGCGTCAGCGAGGAATGCAGGAAGATCACGTGCGGCATCACTGTCGCGCCCAGTATGCCCACCGCCAGGAATATACTTTCCGAGTCCGAGAACTGCGGTACAAAAGCATGCAGCCCTATCATTCCCCAGTCAGGCGTGCCGATCACCATCTCTATCAAATAGCAAACCGCGATCACCCCTACGAGCGCGCCAATCACCGCTTCTATAGGCCGTATACCGCGACTCTGCAGTGCCAGGATGATAAATGTGACTATAGCCGTGAGTATACCCGCAACCAGTAGAGGCATTCCGAACAGCAGGTTGAACCCCAGCGCCGCGCCGAGAAACTCGGCCAGGTCGGTCGCCATCGCCACCACTTCCGACACGCCCCACATGCCCCACACCACCGGCTTCGGGAACTGGTCGCGGCACATCTCGGCCAGGTTCTTGCCCGTGGCAATCCCCAGCTTGGCCGACAGCGTCTGT
>JBBRDO010000034.1:0-41849 GCA_038203825.1 Chloroflexia bacterium
GCTCCAGGCCTCTATAACAGACACCAGCACAGGCACAGCCTACAACATCAACAGTCTCTACTGCCTGGCTTATGAGGACATCCCCACAGCCGCCACCGATGTTTACTTCGATGAGGTCAAGGTGGCTAAGGGCTACATAGGCGCTCCGTAATAGCACATGGGGCAGGCAGCAAATGCAAAGCTTGCCCGAATATCAAGAAGACCGCCGCCAGTGTCGCTGGCGGTCTTCTTGATTCACCCGTTGTGTGATCGGGTT
This sequence comes from Chloroflexia bacterium, assembly GCA_038203825.1. Taxonomy (GTDB): domain Bacteria; phylum Chloroflexota; class Chloroflexia; order QHBQ01; family JADMIH01; genus JADMIH01. The sequence continues at coordinate 257 of JBBRDO010000034.1, forward strand.
CAAGACTTACTTGTAAAAGTCGAGCCGGAACTTGTCAATTTCCAGGTTGCTCTCACGGCCCACTACAATAAGGGTGTGGGGCCCCGCCTCCATGTGGAAAACTTTGGGGCTGTATTGCGGCGCTTTGGGTGTACCAGCGCCTCGCCAGGAGGCTGTCTGCCAGACGAATGACCGGGCATAGTTGATATCCCAGGTCATATCCGGGCTGACCGGGTCGCGATCTATATTCAGGAAGAGGGAGTTGGAATTGGCGTCGGGCGGCAAGACGAGCGCGCTGACCAGATAGTCGCCGCTCTGCTCTATGTTGAACGGGTACGAAACCCTGCCTCCCTCGCTTACATCGAGCGTACTAGTAGTCTGGACAATGAAGTCGCCTTTTATCGCAAAGGGCGCTGTTATGTCCCCAGATTCGGCTTCGACAAGAATAGGCTGGGGCTCGCCCGAAGGGTCCGGTACGCCTGCTATGGTAGGCGTCGGAGAGGGAGAGCCCTCTGCAGACGCAGGAAGGGCCATCAATTGAGCTACAGAGGTAAGAGCCGATCCCTTGCCGGCAGCGGGTGACCCAGGCTGAAGAGCGTAATCGCCCTTGCTAACCGTTTGCAGATCTGGTTGGCTATCGTAAGATGGTGCGTTCACGAAGAGAGGATCAGCCCTGGTGCCGACTGAGAAGCCCGTCAAATCGAACTGGAAGTTGCCGCTGGTTTGCGCACCATTGGGCAGGTAGTTGTTGCCGCCGTAAATGATGCTGTCCTCTATGTTCAGGTTACTGCCCTCGAGAAAGATCGCGTTGTGGGGTGGCTGATCTGGGTCATACGCCACATGAAAAGAGGTGACGTTGCGTATGGTCCAGTTACGGGATTGCACCGTCGGATAGCCCATGATGTTGGCGTTGGTGGTGTCGAGGATCAGCACATTCTGGAACGTTACGTCGTCCACCTCTGCCCAGTTGCCGTTCGACGGTGCTTGCCCCAGAATCGCCCCCTGCATCAGCCCCGGCCCCAGTATATCGCTGTCGAAGTTCACTCCTGTCTGCACCCCTCCGTTGTATACCTGCATGCCATCAGAGTGCATACAATAGTTGAAAGCCAGCGAGGGATCAGAGGGATGCGGCCGCAGATTATACAGCCATGATTGGCGTACCGTTACGTTGTGCAGTCCGCCATTCGACTGGAAAGCATCCTGACCGTTGTCATGTATGAGGTCGCGCTCGAACAGGTTGTCGCTTCCGGACAGATACACCCCCGGCAGATCCGACCGCCATGCACCCGTTGTCTGATTGAGGTTGGCCTGCCCATTGTCGTAGATTTCCAGGTTGCGGAACGTATTGTTTGAGGCCGCACTAGTCAGATGTATACCGGACTCGTTGTGGCCATATATCGTGATGCCGCTCCACCTGGTGCCGTCCACCACTATCCAGGAGTTGTCGCCCACTTCTATCCCCCTGGTGTACACCCCCTGCGTCTGGTACGTATACTGCGGCTGATCGCAATAGGGTAGGGGCGTCGAGCGGCCCCCAAATATAAAGGCTGCCCCGTCTCGCCCTGCTTCCTGCGATAATCGTATCGTGATCGGCGCGGAGGCGTTGCCGCTTTTGCCTATCACAAGAGGGGTGTTGTATATGATGTGGCTGCCTTGCGCTCCCCCATCCAGCGTTATGGTGTCACCGGGTTGAATTGCGGCCCAGTTTATCTGGTCAAGCTCGTTCCAGGCACTTGCCCATGACTTACCGTCCGCGTTGCTGCCTGTCCTGGAAACGTAGAATGTTGTGCCCTGACCAGATACAGTAGGGGTGCTGGAAACAGCTACAGGTGCATATGGAGTGGCCTGGGGCAGACCGGCGACGGGGGATGGACTGCGGGTGGGACTGGGCACAGCGCCTTTAATAATCTGAACATTAAACCAGGGCAGCACGACCAGTGGCACTAAGACAATAAGCGCCACTATTGCTACACCAACCATTATCAAGCGACAAGCCGGGGCCGGCATATTTGTTCCAATCACTCACGTGGGTGCGCCCGCAAGCGACAACGCAGAGGGCCATAGCCATGGGACCTGAACCGATACCACCTCAGGAATCAGTTATGAGCCGGCGATGTGGTTCCTAGACAGGGCACATATCAAACCTGAGCGACCCGGCTACTTCCTACCTGATCCTGGTATCTGCCCGACGCCCGCGCTTGCTACCCTAATGATAAGCCAGCAGACGCGTGGGGTCAAGTTAAAAGACCATGGACGATCGGGCTTCATCGCCTGATCGTCCATGGTCGGATACTGATAAGCTGTCACCGGTCGCCCTACGGGGCGCACACGGGGAAGTACACATTGCTGACTATCTTCGTCACCTGGCCTCGACTGGCCGCGGCTTGTGGCCGGAAGTAGGGTTGATTGTTAGGACCGCAAGGCTCACCCGCACCTCCGCATGGATAGCCAGTCATTGCTCCCTGTTGGGCCAGCAGTTCTATCCACTGGTAGTAGGTATGGCCTGGCGGCACATCCTGGAAGATCTGGCCACTGGGCGTACCCGACAGGCCCGCCGCGAGAGCGACTATCTTCGCGATCTGCCCTCTAAGAGCATCAACCTGCGGTCGGAAGTAGGGTAGATTGTTAGGACCGCAAGGCTCACCCGCACCTCCGCATGGATAGCCGCTGACCGCGCCGTGTATAGCCATACGCTCTACGTAGAGGTAGAACGTGCTGCCGGGAACCACGTCCTGGAAGGTCTGCCCCGTCGCCTCATCACTGAAGCCCGCCGCGTTCGACACTATCTTCGACAGCTGACCCCTGGTTACGTGATCGCCCGGGCGGAAGGTGCCGTCAGAGTAGCCTGAGATGACCGCTCTACAGGCAAGACATTCTATGTAGGGGTAGAATGTGCTGCCCTGGTCCACGTCGACGAAGGTGATAATACAGGTGGGGGTTGTAGTGGGCGTACCCGGTCCCGGTGTGTCTGTGGACGTGCCCGGCACACTAGTATCGGTAGGAGGAGGAGGCTCCGAAGTCCCCGTAGACCAAGGCGTGTTGGTAGCTATTGACGTAGGAGTGTTCGTTGAGCCTGGTGGGGGTGTATTCGTGGGCTGGGGCGTATTGGTGCTGGTGGCCGTACCGGCGGGTTGTGTGGATGTTGGGCTGGATTGGGGCGTAGCTGTCGCGGGAGGCTGGCCCATCAGCACGCTGACAGAAGTGGTGGCCGAACCCTTACCTGTGGCCGGCGACCCCGGTTGCACTGCGTAATCACCATTCGCCAGGTCCTGTAGTGTGGGTTGGCTATTGTAGGCTGGCGCGTTCACGAACAGCGGGTCTGCTACCGTGCCGAGATTATAGCCTGTGTTGTTGTACTGGTAATTGCCGCCTGTGGAGACCCCATTGGGCAGATAGTCCGTACCGCCGTAAAAGATGGAGTTGTTTATGTGGTGCCCGGATCCCTCGAGGAAAACCGCCGAGTGGGAGCTTCCGTCGGGGTCATAGGCGACGTGGAAGGATGTAACGTTGTTTACAGACCAGTTTAGAGACTGCACCGTGGGATAGCCCATGATGTTGGCGTTGGTCGTGTCCAGGATCAGCACATTGTTGAACGTTACGTTGTCAACCTGTGCCAGGCTCGGCGTTTGTCCCAGCAGAGTGCCCTGCATAAGGCCGGGCCCCAATATATCGCTTGAGAAGGTCACGCCCGACTGGTTGCCGCCATTGTAGATCTGCATAGCGTCGGAGTGCATGCAGAAGTTGTATGACAGAGATGGGTTAGATGGGTGCGGTCGCAGATTATATACCCAGGAATTGCTCAAGGAGATGTTGCTGATGCCGCTACCACCCGACTGAAAACCATCCTGTCCGTTGTCGTGTATCAACATGTGGTCGAATACTGCTCCGGTGCCGCCAAGGTTGATACCGGGCTGGTCGGGTCTCCATGCGTTTGTCTGAGGATGAAGAACTGCCTCACCGTTATCATAGATTTCCATATATCGCAGGGTGTCATTGACGGAACCGATCACGAGTTTGACGCCACTCCGGTTATTGCCGTAAATCGAGATGCCGCTCCACTTGGTGCCGTCTATTGTGACATATGAAGCGTTCTCCAGATGGATGCCAAATTGGTTGGCACCGGCATCATCGTAGGTGTAGGTCGGCTGATCGCAGTATGGCAGGGGAGTGGAACGGCCACCAAATATGACTACCTGCCCGTTGCGCCCGGCATCCGGTGCGAGCCTGACGGTAATCGGTGCGGAGGAATTGCCGCTCGCACCTACCGTCATCGCGGTCGTATATACCATCTGTGAGCTTCCACCATCGAGCAGGACAGTGTCCCCTGCTTGAATTGCTCCCCAGTATATCTGGTCAAGCTCGTTCCAGGCGGTCGCCCACGAGCGTCCATCGCCGTTGCTGCCTGTTTTGGATACGTAATAAGTGGTGCTTGTGGTACTGGCTCGTGCATCGCTGTGCAGCCCAAGCTGCGCAATAACCAATAGTGAGAGACCGAGAGCGCAAGCAGTGATTTGCTTTCTTGTAAACATTTTCTAGAGAACCTCCATTTGTTCCTGCCGCCACCACCAACTACCAGCGCACTGTTGTAATAGAATCCCGTATTCATCCCTTTATGGCATCATTGGAATCTCCATAAGCGCTGTAAGGTAGCCTTTCTCAGCACTTCTACCCAAATCCTGCAGGCATCGGCGCGTAGCACGCGAGATGCTCCCAGAATAGGATAGCAGCGTTTCACTGCAGAAAGAATAAGGCAACAGTCCCAGCAGATAGAGTGAGGATGGTACCGAGCGACGGTGGTACCTCAGGTGGGGCGACCGCAGGCTCGTGCTTGCGGGCATTGGGGAACGGAATGAAGCGAGTCCATAAACCGCCCAAAAATACCTCAGGGAAGAAATAGGGGAAACGTATTCGAAGTGTGATGATTATTGCTGAATGTGGTGAGCGGCTCCGTTTCTAAGCGCCTTGATAGGTTTATTGCCCATTTTCGTATCAACCCTCGCTAACGAAATTATCGCCTTGCGTGGTAGACACGGGCCTATCCTACCATCCTGTAAAGGCCGGATGCAATACAATTTTGGCCCCAGGGCGCAAGAATAATGCAAAAAAATCGGATGGTTACGTAAGTTTACGTACCGGAAATCACCCGATAGGGTGTAGTACTAATGCGTTACAGGACTTATGGGAGTGGGCCGAATATTGGCCCACTTTGCAGGATTCAGGAGCCTACTTTCTCCTCGTTTTCCAACACACAGACCACCGTCGTCCATACGTTTAGCCGTGGCAGACGAAGGCGCACAAAGCCACCTTCTTGCGACCACAGGGGCGACACAGCTTGAGGCTCGTCGGGCGTCAGCACTAATACCTGCTTTAGCCGAGGTAGGCCGGTGATCTGTACTTCTCGGTCTGCGATAGTGCCGGGAGGAGTGCGCAGTGCATTCCACGCAATACTGTCCTGATCGGCGAGGTTGACGAGGTGGACGATACGGTGGAGCGTGCTGCGGCGCAGGACAGCCCACACCGTTCCCGGCTCGGCCTGCGCGCTGACCGTCTCGCCCGCCAGCGTTATGGTGACAATCCCGGCATCGTTCCAATCCTGTATTTCAGGGGCTATGAGCAGTTCCTCGTAGCGGACCAGGAAATCGTAGTATTTGCCCATAGCGGTGGCAAACTCAGGGCGCAAGGTTGCGTATTTGGGGTAGTACGGGTCGCACAGCACCCCATCCTGCTCTCCGAGGAGCAGATGAAAGCCTCCGTGAGCGGCGATAACTGCTGTCGCCAGAAGCGCGGCAGCTTCAGCCCCCGGCAAATCCTGCGTGCTGGCATTGAGGAACGGCGTCAGGTAAGCGGCCAGAATGACCTGCTTGTCCCCACCAAGCTCCTTGCCCCGGCTGATCAGATCCCCCAGGTCGTTGTAGCTGTCGTAGGGAGGCCACACTTCTATGTAAACTGCGTCCTGGCTGGTGGGAGCAACGGTTTCGATGGGCCAGTTATCAACTGCGTTGAATATCACACCCGCGCTTGGGCGCTCGGCGACCACGGCCGCGCGCGATCTATCTATGAGGGGAGGGAAGGCGGTCGAGAGGTCGACCAGGTCGCCCGAAGCCGAGTAAGCCGTCTTCGGGAAGCCGTACTGGTCCAGATGAATACCGTCGAAGCCCATGCGCCGCACGGCGTCCGCGAACTCGGCCACGATCAGATCAACCCAGGGAGAGCCGAGCGAGATGTTCATGATGTAGAAAAGCTCGGCCAGGCTGATGGGCTGGCCCGCTTCGTCGTATAACCTCAGGTCTGTATGCTGATCCGCATACTCCGGTTCAGCACCATATACCGCGCCGTAGGCCATCGCTGTGCCCCCGTCCTCTTGCACAGCCTCAATGGCGGCCCGCACCGTACCGAGAGACTGCTTGCGTCCTAGAGCGTCGGTGAATTCTTCCGTGGGCGGCATCAGCGCATAGTGCCTCCACATCCAGTCGTAGAATTGCACGACATTGAGGTGGTAGCGCCGCAGCGAGTCGACCCGCCCCGGCACGGTCCCTTCCTGCTCAGGCGCGAAGTCGGACAGGAAACCGTAGCGTGGAGCCTGCGACCACCGCTCCAACACGTCAAGAGCGCCGCTCCCCTCTGCCAGCACCAGGCCATCCTCGGCATACAAGACCGCGTCCAGGCCATAGCCGCGCAACGGCGTGGCGGGCGGAGTAAAGGCGAACGAGAAGACGCGCTCTTCAACGGCCGCGCCCGCAGCGGCCTCAAGATTCTGCACGTAGGTGGACACAGTCGCGTCAATATGGCGCACCGACAGTATGAGCTTGCTATGCAAAGGCAGGTTGGTGTCACCCAGCGTTACGACCACCTTAACGGCATCTCCGGGGCGATATGTAGCCTTGTCGGGCAGGACGGCGAGCCGGTATGGTGCCGGAGGTGACGAAGAGGCAGGCTTCTGATGCAGCGAAGTTGCCAGCGTCAAGTACGCGGCGTGCGACCACAATAACGGCGTGGCTATCAAACCCCAGCGCTCCTCCCAAACCGGCAGCATATCAGGGTGATTCAGGTGGCGCGGCATCTGCTCAGGCAGTTCGCCCTGAGGATCGGCGCATGATTCCACCCAGCCAAGTAAAGCCTGTGCCTGCGGCGCTTCACCGCGCTCGACATAGTACCAGCCGAGGTAGGCCGTGAGCAACACCCACTCTCCGCCGCCATAGTAGCTGTCCTCTATGTAACGGTGAACTCCTCCACTCTCTCGGCGCAGATCGTGGTCGATGCGGGCTATCGTGGCCTGCATGATAGGGTCGTCCGGCGCAAACAGTCCATAGGGGGTAGACACGCAGATCAGGCTGCCGTCCACCAGTGTGCTGCCCTTGAACTTGACCAGGCTACCGTCCACAACGCAATTATCGAGCACAAACCGCTTGATATGGGCCGCTGTCTCAGAAGCAAACTCGGCTACCGAGCCGGCATCGGCGGACGTGGCACCAAGCATGGCGGCTGCGGCTCGCAAACCGCCGTAGATCGAAGCCAAAGTATAGGTATGCAGCTTGTCCGGGAACTCCTCCCAACAATCGTAGCAGGGCATGGACCACAACGCCCCCAGGTATTGCACCAGCAGCGTGACGGCGTCGCGCCAGGCGGGAGGCGCAGCATCAAGTGTGCGCCTGGTCAGATCGAGATGGCGCGACATGCCCCACAGGAGGGTGCCGAATCCGTCAAGCTGGAAGTTGGGCCAGTCGTCAGACGAGGCAGCGCCGTCCACCGTGTAGCGGGTGTGCAGTATATCATCGGGCGCGGGCACCTGGCCTTGCGCAGCGGCCGCCACCGCCCGCCCCACGTCTGAGGCGCGTCCCGCGATATTGCCGGCAGCCCAATCGTAGAAGCGCGCCGGGCTCTCGTGCTCGCCCGCAAGATCGAGCGCGTATGCTGTATATGCCCCATCTCGAAACCAGCAGTAGTGATATTGCTCGAAGTTGGGGCTAGCCATGTATGCCCCGCCGGACGCCTGATTGGCCTTGATTATCTCGATGCTTCGGCTAAATAGATCGTTGGTCATAGTGCTTTTCTTACAATCCTTTGCATACTGATGACGGACGACGAAATAGGTACGTCGTCCGTCGTCCGTCGTCTGTTGTCACCCTTTCAGCGCACCCGACATAACACCCTTGATAAACTGGCGCTGGAAGATGATGAAGATTATTACCACGGGCAAAATCGCTATGATAGAGGCAGCGAACACCAGCCCCCACTCCGTGCCATGCTGCTGTTGGAATAGCCTTATCGCGATAGGTAGAGTGCGCAGATCGCTGTCGTTGATCGAGGTCAGCGCCCAGGTGAACTCGTCCCACGCACCGAGAAACGAGAATATAGTCACTGCGGCCAGAGAGGGGCGCACCAGGGGTAATGCAATGCGCAGGAAGACGGTGAAAGGACCCGCTCCGTCTATGAGCGCGGAGTCGAATAGATCCTGAGGCAGATCCTCAAAGGCCCCGCGCAGCAGAAACATATTGAGCGCGGTGCCGGCCGAATAGACCACCACCAAGCCCCACAAGCTGTTGAGCAAATGGAGGTTCTTGGCAAGCACAAACTGGGGGATGATCAGCACCAGGCTGGGGATCATCATGGTGCCAAGCATGGAAAAGAACATGAACTGGCGGCCTGGGAAGTCCCAGCGGGCAAACCCGTAAGCTAGCAGCGCCGACAGTATCACCGTAATTATCGTCGAGCTAACAGCCACAAACATACTGTTCAGGAAGTATCGCCCGAACTGATTGGTCGTCACAGCCTGCACATAGTTGTCGAGCGTAGGCTGAGCTGGGATGAAGCGCGGTGGCAGCTCCAGCACGAAGGCATGAGGCTCGAGCGATGTGCTGAACATATATACGAAGGGTGCAAGCATCACCACAGCGCCCGCAGCCAGCAGCAGATAGTAGATTAAACTTGTAAGAGGCGGTAGACGGCGTTCCATTTTAGAGATCCTTGCTAATAATCAATATTCCACCTTGCGGCGCAGAAACTTGAACTGCGCCATGCTGAGCGCAAAAACCATAATCGCAAAGAGGTACGACAACGCTGCGCCGTAACCAAGATCGAGCGATTGGAACGCGTTGCTGTACATATAGGTAAGCAACACATCAGTTCGGTGTACAGGAGCGCCGCCGGTCATGACGAATACGGAGATGAACACCTGGAAGCCACCAATGGTCAATATGACCAGCAAGAACAGGGTCGTCTGGCGAATCAGCGGGATCGTAATGTAGCGGAGGCGCTGCCACGCGGTTGCCCCGTCCAAAGAGGCTGCTTCGTATAGCTCGGAGGGCACGGATTGTAATCCCGCCAGAAAGATGACAGCGGTCCACCCCAGGCCCTTGTAGATGCCCAGGCTGGCGATGGCGATGTTCGCGGTGAGGGGGTCGCCGAGCCAGTTGACGTTACCGCTGATGACATGGAGAACGTCGCGCAATACCCAGTTGACCAGGCCCGCCTGCCCGTTGAACAGGTAAGTGAAGACGAGAGACACCACCACCCAGGAGGTGACCACCGGAATGTAGTAGACGGTGCGGAAGAAGCCTTTAGCGCGCAACGGCGCATCGAGCAATAGCGCCACCGCGAGGCCCAGTATCATCTGGCCGGGCACGGTGACTACTGTATAGAAGACGGTGTTGCCCAGCGAGCTCCAGAAGAGCGGATCGCCCAGGGCGCGAGTGTAGTTATCGAGGCCAACGAAGACGCTCGGCTTGATCAGGTTCCACTCGGCAAAGCTCATGATGAAGGAGTTGAGCAGCGGGTAGAAGGACCATACCACGAACAGTAACATGCCTGGCAGGATGAAGAGATAGGCCGGCCATGTGCGCTTGAACCGCTCGCGAAGCGGCATCTTCTCGCTAGCGCGCACTTTGGCTCGAGCGGCGGTCTCCTGCACGGCGTTGTACTCTACCAAAGCCAAGTGTGCCTCCTTGAGTGACCAGTGACCAGTGACCAGTGACCAGTGACCAGTGACCAGTGACCAGTGACTGGTGGCGAGGGATTTGGGGGTTGGGGGTTAGTGACCGGTGACAGGCCATGCGTTCTCATGTATCACGCATCCGCGCCTGCCACCGGTCACCCCTCGATCTTAATTAGGAATTAAGAATTCAAAATTAAGAATTAGAGGCTACTTCTTCCCTGCCAACAAACCGTCGACCGTGGCTGCTGCTTCGTCGAGTGCGGCCTGGGGGGTCTTCTCGCCCTTCAGCGCCTGAAGAACCGCTCCTGTAACAGCGTCGTCGATCTTGGGCCATGCTGGGCTTGGGGTGCGAGCCTTGGCTGAAGCAAGCTGTGTCTGGAAGACCGAGTAGTAGTCGGGCAGGTCTTTGCTGCCGCTGAGAGACTTGATTACGGGCATCTGGCCGACCTTGCCAAGCGCAAGCTGGGGATCATTGCTCAACATGTAGCGCATGAACTCCATGGCTGCGGGCTTGTTCTGGCTCTGCTCGAACATCACTATGTCCTCGCCGCCCACCACTGAAACGCTGCCGCCGGGTCCTGAGGGCATAGCTGACATGCCGAACTTGAGGTCGGGGAACTGCTTCTGGAATATGGGAGGCATCCAGGGGCCGTCGAGGATGGTGGCGGTCTGTGCCTTGCCAATCGCGTCGCTGGTGGCAATACCGTTGCCCAGTATGCCGGGGGAGAGGATCTTGTCATCCAGCATGGACTTCAGAAGCGTGACCGCGCCTACTGTGCCGGGGCCGTTCAGGAAGCCTGTGGCCTTGGTGTAGTCGGCATTAGTGATATCGCCGCCGTTGCTCCAGATCCAGGGGAGGACACTCCATGAGCCTGTGCCGCCTTCAGCATAGCAGTATGTATCAGCTTTGCCAAGTGCCTTCACTTTGTCGCAGGCAGCCTTCATATCGTCGAAGGTCTTGGGCGGAGTAGTGATGCCTGCGCTGGCGAATACGTCTTTGTTGTAGATCAGCACGCGGGTGTTCGTATCGAGGGGTAGACCGTAGTAGTGGCCCTTGTAGACGTTGCTGGAGAGGGGGCCGGGGTAGACGGTATCTTTGATCTTGCTGAAGTCGGGCATCTCGGTGTCGAGAGGGGCCAAAGCGCCGATTTCGGCAAACTCAGGCACCTGCACTATGTCGGCGCGAGCCAGGTCGGGGGTCTGTCCACCCGCGATGGCTGTCAGGATCTTCTGGCGCAGGTCAACATCGGGGTAGGCCTCTACCTTTACCGTGACGTTGGGGTGCAACTTCAGGAAGGCGGGAACGATGGTGTTGTTGAACGTATCCATCTCAGGCGAAACCGTGTTGTAGGTGGTCCAGAAGGTGACGGTGCCGGAGAGATTGTCGGCTGCTGAGCCTGTGGTGGCGGTAGCGGACGATGTTGTTGCCTTGGTGGCGGTTGCACCGGCGGGAGCAGCGGCCGTAGTGGCCGTGGCAGCGGGTGCCGCGGGAACAGTAGTCGGTGTGGCATCTCCACCACATGAGCTAAGCGCGAGAGCAAGAGGAATGGCAAGAGCGAGAGTAGAGAGTGTTTTTCTTCGGAACATCTTTGTGTCCTTTCGTGAGTGTTTCCAACTTTGGGATAACCGTAGCGGGCCGGTGCGGCAGGTGAGCTGTCGTCCTGCCTTAGTTCAGGTTGGGCGTGCCATGCCCCGATTGGCTCTTTACCTCCATTGCTAACTTAATTTGATGAGTAAAGTTACTTTTGCCCGACAAATAGCTGCTAAGCAGCTACATAGGAACTGATGGATTGATTAGTCGAAGGGAAGTATCAGGGAGGCGCGCGCCTCGTCACCGTGATAGAGGGTGGGCCGGAAAAGCTCTTCAAGCATCAGACTGGCTGCGCCCCTGGCCCAGGCATCGTCGCCCCAGGGCTCGACTACCAGGCGCAAGTCGTTGAAGAAGCCATCGAAGCAGTTGGCTCGTAGGGCGTTCTGCATGGGCTCAAGCATCAGGTCGAGGGCGCGGGCGCCTTCGCCTCCCACCACGAGGAGGGGCGGATTGAAGATGTTGATCAGATCGGCGACGGCGGTGCCAAGGGTCCTGCCCGCAGCAGCGAAGATGCCCAGGGCCACCGAATCGCCCTGACGGGCCAGATCGACTGCTTGCTCCATGGTGAGATCGCGACCTACGGCTGAATGTATGCGCTTCATGATAGCAGGGTCGGACACCAGAGCCTCAAGGCATCCCTTCTTACCGCAGTCGCACAGGGGGCCATCGGGCGCCACAGTTACGTGGCCGAACTCGCCGCCTCCGCCACAGCCACCCCGGTATAGCTGGCCGTTGAGCACCATGCCCATGCCAATGCCCCGTCCCAGGGTTATTACAAGAAAGTCGGCCACGCCCACGCCTGCTCCGAACCAGCGCTCGGCCATCGTGAAGGTGTTGACGTCGTTCTCGATCACTACGGGCAGGCCCAGCCTCTTTTCGAGCAGTTGGCGCAGGGGCACGTCGCGCCACCCGAGAAATGGGGAGAAACGACATACGCCGGTTTTGCGGTCTATGCCACCAGCCATGCCTACGCCCATGCCCAGCACAGGGCGGTCGGCGTGCGCCTCGCGCAGTTGATTAACGGCCTGCTCCAGGACAGACAGGACAGCTTCGTAGCTTTTGTCGTCGCCCAGGGGCAGCTCACGCTGCTCAACCACGTCGGCGTTCAGGTCGGTGAGCGCCACTACCACGTGGGTATCTGTGAGCTTGGCACCGGCCACCAGGCCGGCGTGGGGGTTAAGGGCCAGTAGAATGGGCCGCCTACCGCCTGTTGAGGTGCCCTCTTCGTGTTCGTAGATCAGGCCCTGCTCTATAAGCTCGTTCGTTATGCCTGATACTGTTGCGAGGCTGAGGTGGGAGGTGTGCGCTATACTCGTGCGCGAAATGGAACCATGATCCCGCACCATGTTTAGCACAAGGGACTTGTTTATCTCGCGTATTAGCTGCCTGTTACCGGAACGTAGCTGCATTTTGAGCCTACCACCCCACTGTGAAGAATATTTTGTGACCGAAGTAAGATCAGGATAGCGCATAATTGCTTCGTTGTCAAGCCCCAATCTGAGGGACTTTTGGGGCAATTCCAGAGTATTATGGTCGATTCACCGGCTGGCCTGCCCACTTGAGCCCTCACAGTCTCACCAATATTTCTATCAGCGAACAAAGTGGTGTGAGATGCTGTTAGCCTGTGATGGCTGGGGCGAGCACTCCACGGCCATACTCCCCTTTGCCATCCTACTCAGGGCGCGGCTGTAGGCGCGTTAGGGCTCGGGTAGGGAGTGAGGTCATAGTCGGAGGTCGCCAGGTCAAGCGACACTTCCGAGACGACCGTGTCGTGTCCCGGCCTGCTAATGGTTAGCTCAACGGTCCAGCCGCCGCTCATAGGCATAAGCAGATTGGCGGTGTAGGTTCCGGCCGAGTTGTCCATTTGCTGCACCTCGGTGATGTGGCCGTGGGTGGGCATTATGCCCTGCACGGCGATCGTGGCATCATTGACCGGTTGCCCGTTGTTGTCGGTCAGGTGGAAGATTAGCTGCATCCGGCCTGAACGCGGAGGCGAAGGATCGGTGGCGACATCGACGTTGACGTAATCGCTGACCTTGCCCGTCATCGTGCTTCCGTTGAGCACGTAGCGATAAGCAGCACGGACATCCTCAGGCTGGTTGTACCGGCGCACGGTGGCGACCACCTGCCAGGTGTCGTCGAAGGGCAAGTAGGGACCGGCGGGCACGGCAAACCCGCCCTGACCGTCGTCGGGGGCATCCACCGTCTGGCTGGAATTGTCGGTGAGCTCGGTGAGAGCAAGCTTGACACTGAGCGCGCAATCATCATCAGGCCCGGGAGTCGGGCCGCAGGCGATGATGGGGCCCTTCGGGCCGAGAAGCTTAACATGCAACTCATCTTCCACAGTGCTATGGGTTATGGTGAGGGTCACGTCCACGCCGCGCACCGTCTGCGTCAGGGTAAGGGTGGAAGGAGGCGCGGGGGTTGCGGTTGCTTCGGCCACCTGCTTTGTGGGCGTCGAGAGAGGCGAGCCAACGGTTGGCGAGACAAGCGCCACGGGGGTCGGCGCATTGACCGCGTAGGCAGAGGGGTCGGTGGCGGGAGCCGAGAGCGTGAGAAGGGCTGAGAAGACGAGGACGACGCTCACCAGCAGCGCCTCCCAGCGGATCGAGCGACGGAAACCACCGGCGAGCGCCTGCAGAGCGGGACCTGCCTTGTCGCGCAGCTTGACCAAGCCCGGGCCGACCTTACGCAGATTGTAGGAGGCAGGGATCAAAAGTACGAACAAGAGGCCAACCTTGATCAGCACCTCGCGCCCGTAGCCCGTGTTGAGGGTGCTTTCCACGCTCGGCTGCTCGGCCAGGTAGATGATAGTGCCGCTCAGAGCGACGAGAGGCACGGTCACGAGGGCAAGCTGGCTGAAGCGCGTGATAGTCTCACGAAGCAGAGCGCCCCGGCTGTTATCCGCAAGACCACGCAGCACAGGCAGGAGGATAACCACGAAGTAGAGGATGCCCCCTATCCAGGTGGAGGTGGCGTACAAATGCAGCAAGTTGGAGGCAGGGGCAAGGGCCTGCAGGACACCCGCGGTAGGCTCCTCGCTGAGGGCAGTAGCGTGCGCGCTGCCTGTCTGCGCCCAGAAGTAAGCTGCGCCAGCCAGCACCAGTAGCGCCCACAGCCAGCGCCCCGATTGGCGGATTACTATGGCTAACACGAGGAGCACGAGGGCCACTAGCACGACCAGTGCGCGCAGATGGAGCGACACGCCGAAGGCAGAGGCGAGCACCGCGATCAAGACGCGCTGCTCGCTGAAGACAGATAACACGTCGGTTTCGGTGGCGCGCACGGCCTGCAGGACCAGTTCCGCCCCCAGCACGAGCAGCAGGAGCACCGCAGCAGCCATGCCCGCACGGAGGAAGCGGGCATCGAGGCGATTGCGCGTGGCGGCACGGTCAGCAGGACCCACGGGCAAGAGGGCGAGCGCACCCGGCATGATGAGCAGGCGAAAGAAGGCACCACCGGCCAGGAACGCGGCCAGGAGGGTACCAAGCCAGCGCACGGCCACGTCGAGCACGCCCGGCGCGGTGGACTCGCCGGTATCCTGGTCGGAGGGGGGCAAGAAGGATCCGGAGTCGACCGTGGGTTCGGGGTCCGGTGGGGTGCCCGTAGTGCCTGCGATGGGCGTTGCAGGCAGGGAGGTGGGCGCGCCTGGGGCGGCCTGAACGTTGAATGCGAAGCTGCCGCGGGTGAGGTGGCCGTCGACCACGGACACGACCTTCCACTGCACGACATAGTCGCCGGGCGCGAGGTTGAACTGCAAGGGTACGGTGGCCAGGCCGCTTACGCGGTCGATGATAGGAGCACCTGCTTCGAAGTGCTTGCGCGTGCGGTCGATGACGATGAAGCTGCTGAAGGCAGGCTCAACGCCCTCGCTGAAGGTCATCTGCACGGTAGTAGGGGCCACGGGCAGCTTTGCGCCCGAAGGGGGGTTCGAGCTTACCAGTATGGAGTGCGCGCCTGCTCTGCCCACGAACAGGCATGCGAGGGCAGCGGCCAGCAGGCTCGCGATCAGGATTGTGCGAATGCGCATATATTGTTCAGGTCTTTCAAGGCGTGGCGACGCGCCGGAGGAAGGGTAGACCTCGATCGGCGGGGCGCGCTCAGTTGGTGAACGGAAGTTTAGCGGCGCGCACGGACGCGCACAGCCACGCCACTGCAAAGCAAGGTGAAGGCAGCTAGGAGAGCACCAAGCCAGAGGAGTGGAGTGTCGCCCCGGCCTGTGGTGGGGAGGGTATCGCCTGAGCTACCCGTGGTGGCTCCGCTTGTTGAACCGGAGGATGCACTGCCCGACACTGTGAAGCTGAACGTGCCGTCGGCCAGGCCATTGTCATCCTCGGTGACTGTGTGCCATTTGACAACATATATGCCGTTGCCTAGCCCGGCGGGTAGGGCCGCACTGATGCTGGTACGCTTGTTGACATCGACTTTGCCGTCAGCCACGTTTCGGGGTGCAGTTTTGGCGTCGGCGGCAAAGGTGACCTCGAAGGTGGTCTTTGTGAGGGATGTTTCCTCGCCGTACACGGCGGTGATGACCGCAGGCTGGGAGGTCAGCACAGCACCGTCGGCGGGGTTGGAACTTACGAGGTGGGCATGCGCGCTCACGCTGCTCACGAACACGACGGAGAGGAGCAGGAGCGCGCTGAGTACCAGTAGAGTGCGCGTCGAAACGCGGTGAAGTCGTTGCATGGTTGAAGTTTCCCTTTGGTGGTTAGTAATCGAGATGTCCGGAGATGAGGGATCAGCCCGCGACGGCACGGGGAGCAGGCCGACACAGGTACGAATGTGACAGATGAGGGGAATAGAGGCTAAGCGGGGCGTGGAGGAGGAGGCTCGGCGAGTGCGATGACCTGCGACTTGCGCCGGGTCGTTGCGGTCATGTCGAGGAGTGCATAAGGGGGGGCGCGCCACAGGATGGAGACGAACAAGAGGAAGCTGAGCATCGAGAGGCCGGTGGCTTCTGAGGTGGAATTGGTGACAGCAGACGCTATGTTCGCGCCGCCGGGGTTGGCTGCGTCTGGGATGGAAGAGGAGGGGAACTGCCAGACGACGTGCGAGTAGGCGGCAAGGTTGACCATGTGCATTGAGTGCTTATCGCCGTGGGACATGTCCATGCCCGCCATATCCATGCTGCCGGAAGCGTCCAGGGCGCCAAGGGAGTCGAAGGAAACGAGGTCGAAGCCGGCGTCCGGTGGGGCGGTCTGTGCAACCGGAGTGTGGTGGTAGGCGAAAATGTCGAGGAAGGTCAGGTGCGGACCCTGGTGATAAGCGCCCCGGTCGTGACCCTGGCAGATCAGGGTGAGAGTGGCGGCTACCAGTAGCGCCAGCAAGGCAGAACCGGCACGCGTCCAGTCTATCTTTGGAGGGGAGAGCTTCAGCGAGGGTAGGTGGGCATGAATGTTCCGCCTGTTGCGGTGGGAAAGCCCGGCAGGCACTCTGTAGCGCGCGGCTGCCGTAGTGCTCATGGGATATTATACACAATCAGTTGGGGAGGGGTCATAGGATTCGGAATTGAAACGCCAAGATCGCCAAGGTCGCCAAGGTCGCCAAGAGAGGAAGGATTATTGATCACGAAGGGTAAGAGAGTAAGAGATCACTAAGGTTTAGGAAGGACGGAAGAGGTTGGGTGGAAGGCTGTGGGTAGAGTGAATCCGAAGCTGGGCGGTCACTTTACCTATTGGCTGGGTGCCGGGGCTGATTGTTCGTCCCCAAAAGGGAAGCCTGCTGTGCACGGAATGTCAAGGTTAGGGGATAGGGTTTTTGGGACTGGCTTGGATGTGAAACAGCGACCGGCGTTTGGTGCCGATCGCTGTTACTGGTGGGATCTTGCAGACGCAGGGACGAGTTGCTATTTCTTCTCTACAACTATAGTGAGGTTGGCCGCGAGGGCCACTGCTGCGCCTATAGCGGCATAAACTGGTAGGAGGGCTACGCCGATTACGCCTGCGGTGAGGGGGATCTCGAGCAGGGTTTGTCCGTCGGGCTTGCGGAGGATGATCCGGCGGGCATTACCTTCTTCGATGAGCTGGCGAAGGCGGGCCATGATGTCGTCGCCGCTGACTGTGAACTCCTCTGTGCGTCCCGTCTGTGAGGCATCCGCCTGCCCGGAGAAATTGCGTGTCTCGCTGCCGTTGCTACCGGTTGTGCCATTGGTGTTGGCTGAATTGTCGGTACCTGAATTGCTTTCGTTCATCGCTGTTCTCCTTTTGTTGCGCCTGCACATGCAGGTTCTTGCTGCGCACAGGGTGCGCACTGTATTGCCTTACTATAGCATTGGTGCAGGTTTATGGTTAGTGGGATATGTCGGCCCGGCTCGCGTTAGGCGGCGCACGGAATATTATAGGTGGGTGGCATTTATGCACATGCGCTATAGTCATATAATAAAGTTGAGAGGGCATGAGCATCAGACGGTGCGTACTCGAAGCAGGCCTGTTTTGCCCTGTGCGACGGAAGCCGCGGTTGGTCAATCGAACAGATGAGAACATCCCACCGAGCTACGGAGGCAATTGAAGCATGGGGCTGCAACAAGAGAGTAGCGCAACTATCGAACCGGCCGACGCGCGCACGGTTGCGCCCGCCCTTCCTCTCGTTCCGGACAGTGCAGGAGCGGGGTGGCAGCAGCCATCTCTTGCGTCGCTGTTACAGCAACTGAGGGCGTCGCCGCAGGGATTATCGAGCGTAGAGGCTCAGAAGCGGTTGGCGACAACGGGACCTAACGAGCCTGCGCCAAAGCACCAAACGTCCCTGCCGGTGCAGATACTACTGCTTTTTGCTAATCCTCTGGTGGGGATATTGCTCTTCGCGAGCTTCGTGTCGGCCATCGTGGGGGACCCGATAAATGCCGGCATCATCATGATAATCGTGGTGCTGAGCGTAACATTGAACTTCTACCAATCGTATCGGTCGCAGCAAGCAGCCGAGCGGCTCAGGGCACAGGTGACACCGACGGCTGCCGTGCTGCGCGACGGTGCGTGGAAGGGAGTACCGAGGCGGGAACTGGTGCCCGGCGACATTGTGAGGTTGTCGGCAGGGGACATGGTGCCGGCGGATGCCCGCCTGATAGACGAGCGGGACCTGCATATTCAGCAAGCGGCCCTGACCGGGGAATCGCTACCGGTCGAGAAGGAAGCCCTGGACGTGGACCCGGAAGCCAGGAGCCCGCTGGATGCGCGCAACGCGGTCTTCCTGGGCACGTCGGTGATAAGCGGCGTGGCGACGGCGCTAGTGCAGTTTACAGGTAGTGAGACACAGTTCGGCGACATCGCGACGCGCCTCTCCACGCGGCCACCGGAGACCGAGTTCGAGCGGGGCACGAAGCAGTTCGGCTTCCTCATAATGAGGACGGTCTTCTTCCTGGTGCTGTTCGTATTTGTGGTGACGGTGGTGGGCAATAAGGGCACGCCGCTGGAGGCGCTCCTGTTCGCGGTGGCGCTGGCGGTAGGATTGACGCCCGAGTTCCTGCCGATGATTACCACGGTAACGCTATCGCAGGCGGCAGTGCATATGTCGCGCCGGCACGTTATCGTGAAGAACCTGGCGGCCATACAGGATTTCGGCAGCATTGACGTGCTGTGCAGCGACAAGACGGGCACGATTACGAGCGGGCAAATGACCCTGGACGGCAGTCTCGACCCGGTTGGGACTCATAGCGACCAGGTTTTACTGCTTGCAAGCCTGAACAGCTCACTGCAGACGGGGATGAAGAACCCACTGGACGAAGCGATCGTGCAGAGCAGCCACCCCGAGACTCCTTCTTACACCAAGCTGGACGAGATACCATTCGACTTCGAGCGCAGGCTGCTGTCGGTGGTTGTGGCATCCGGTGCGCAGGGGAACGCAGGGGAGCGGATGATAATCACGAAGGGTGCGCCTGAGAGCGTACTGAAAGTGTGTACCACGTATGAAGTAGAGGGCCAGAGGTATCCATTGGACACAACGAACCTGCCGAAGTGCCAGGCCACATACCAGGACCTGAGCGCGAACGGCTACAGGGTGCTGGCGGTCGCGTACCGGCCTGTAGGAGTAGAGAAGGCGTACAGCAAGGGCGATGAGCACGACCTGAGCCTGGTGGGCTTTCTCACTTTCCTCGATAGACCGCTGGCGGATGCGGCCTCTTCTATCGAGGCAATGAAGCGGGATGGGGTGCAGGTAAAGATACTGACGGGCGACAACGAGCTCGTTGCCAACCACGTTTGCAGCCAGGTCGGCCTCGGTGGCGGCAGGGTGGTGCTGGGCGACGAGATCGATGGAATGACCGAGCAGGCGCTGGCCCACGTTGCGGAAGAGAACAACGTATTCGCGCGGGTTTCGCCGGCGCAGAAGCACCGAATTATACTGGCGCTGAAAACGAGGAGCCACGTCGTAGGCTATATAGGGGACGGCATAAACGACGCGCCCTCTTTGCACGCCGCTGATGTCGGTATATCGGTCGCGGGGGCGGTGGATGTGGCTAAAGACGCCGCAGATATCATCCTGGTCGAGCCGGGGCTGGAAGTGCTGCACAACGGGATACTGGAGGGGCGCAAGGCCTTCGGCAACGTCATGAAGTACCTGCTGATGGGCACAAGCTCCAATTTCGGCAATATGTTCAGCATGGCGGCGGCGTCGCTGTTTCTGCCCTTCCTGCCCATGCTGCCGACGCAGATTCTGCTCAATAGCTTCATGTACGACCTGGCACAGGTTACTATCCCAACAGACAATGTTGACGCGGCGTTCATTGTAAAGCCCCGGCGCTGGGACATCAGCATCATTCGCGACTTCATGGTGTTCATCGGGCCGATAAGCTCGATCTACGACTTCCTGACCTTCTTCGCGCTGCTGTGGTTGTTCAAGGCCCCCGAGCAGTTGTTCCACACGGGGTGGTTCGTCGAGTCGCTGGCCACGCAAACGCTGGTGCTGTTTGTGATACGTACAGCAGGCAACCCCTTCCGGTCAAGGCCCAGCTTGCCACTGACTGTTACTACACTGACGGTGGTGCTGGTGGGCATAGTCCTGCCTTTTTCGCCGCTAGCGAGCTTTGTGGGGTTTGTGCCTTTGCCGCTCGATTTCTTCCTGTTCCTGACCCTGTTGACCGTGACGTACCTGCTGGTGGTGCAGGTTGCGAAGCGCAGGCTCATGCGGCGCTGGCTGGGGGAGTAGGCCGGGCGCGGTAGTTGAAGGTCTGCCTGTTTGCTTATAATAGGCCCACACAAAACTGCCGGAGGAGCAAATGACCAAGCTTTCTATCATGATTGAGGCGCAGGACGGACTGAACTGGCCGCGCTGGAAGAGCCTGGGCGCGGAGGTGGAGACGCTGGGCTTCGCGGGGTTGTTTCGGTCGGACCACTACACCAACCCACAACCACCCAACAAAGACTCGCTGGAGATGATCGTTTCGCTGACGCATCTCGCTGAGAACTCACGGCGAGTACACTTCGGCCCCCTGGTCGCGCCCATTTCTTTCAGGGAGCCGACGATGCTGGCGCGGCAGGCCGCGGCGATCGACGACCTGAGCGGGGGAAGGCTGCTGCTGGGGTTGGGTGCGGGGTGGCAGGAACGGGAGCACCGCAAGTTCGGGCACAACCTCGGCACGATGAAGGAGCGCATGGACAGGTTCGAGGAGGGGGTCAAGGTAATCAGCCTGCTGCTGATAAGTGACGAGCCTGTGAGCTTTGAGGGGCGATATTTCCGGCTGCAGGACGCGCTGCTGTTGCCGCGCCCGCAGCGTCCGGGCGGCCCTCCGATACTGATCGGGGGCTCAGGGCGCAAGCGCACGCTGCCGCTGGTGGCGCGCTATGCAGGACACTGGAACGCGGTCGCCCCGGCCCCGGAGGCGTTCCGGGAATTGTCGGCCTACCTGGACGGATTGTTGAAGGAGAACGGCAGGCAGCCGGGAGAGGTGACGCGCTCGCTCATGACCACAGTACTATACGCACAGGATCCGAAAGAATTGGGGAAGGTGCTGGAAACGCCACCGTTTAACAATGCCCGCGTAGAGGGCAAAACGATCGAGGAGAAGATCGCCTTCTGGCGCGACGAACGGCATGCGCTGATCGGCAATGGCGAAGAGATCGCGGCGCAAATTGGCGCATTCAGCGCGGCGGGAGCGCAGGAGGTAATGACGCAGTGGTGGCACCTGGACGACATCGCGGGGCTTCGCAGGTATGCTGAGGACGTGCTGCCCAGGCTGGGGTAACGGGGACGGGGAGGGGTCAGATGAAGGTCATGCCGGCCACTTCATTTGGTCGCCGACGGATATGCTGCACAGGCCGTTGATCTCGGCAAGTTTGCCGCCTGTTTCCAGCAGGGTGATCGCGCTCGTTAGCGTACTAGAACGTGTCTCACATATGCGCCAGACCGAAGAAATAGAAGGCGAAAAGTAAAGTCGGCACTGCTGAAAGACTACATCGGGCCATCCACCGCGGACGACCCTGGCATGGTGTCGGGGCAGGAGAAGGACAGCCTGCGCACCATCTGGGGGAGGCTCGATCACGACCTGTGCCGTGCTGGGGAGCTTGCCCTCATGCTGGGTGTTCTCGGCCTCGAAACACCTGAGTTTTAGCGCAGCGATTGTTCAGGACTTTATAGGTGGACACGTTGAACGGTGAGGAGGGGCGGCACGCTCCCTTCCGCAGGTTTGTAGCATGGTACCGGTGACTACTGCGCCTGCTCTACCATGAGAGTATTTATAGTTTCCCTGGTGCGCGCCATCGGTGTATACGGGGAAACAAGAGAACCAAGACTCCGTTGGCCAGGTACCAAAAGTGCTCTCCGAACTCGCTGCCAAACCTATTGATCCTGTTAGGTTATAGCGATATAATGCAATAACCTAACAGGTTATAGAGTCGACCCGATCTCAGCCCGATCTCAGCCCGGCGCTATGGTATCAGGGTCCACTACACCCAATCCGTGGAGGCCAAACCATGAATAGCCGCCTTCTGCGCTCGCTCCTTCTGACGACCCTTCTCGCCCTCTTGCTCGGGCTGCCCGCCGCCTCGGCGCCGGGCGTCCTCGCGGAGAACCCGACGAACACCAACACCAAGGTCTCCGGGATCGACGTCGACGCGACGACGATCCCGCAGCTCGAGGCGTTGATGAACGCGCACCGGATCCACGCCGTCGAGCTGACCAACTTCTATCTCCGGCGGATCCGCCAGTTAAACCCGACGCTGCACGCGGTGATCACCGTCAGTCCGACGGCGCTCGCCGACGCAAGAGCGGCCGACGAGGCGCGGCGGCACGGCGACCGGCGTCCACTGCTCGGGATTCCGATAATCGTGAAAGACAACATCGACACCGCCGGCATGCCAACGACGGCCGGCTCCTGGGCACTCGCCGGCAGCACGCCCGGCGACGCGTTCATCGCGAATAAGCTGAAGGCCGCCGGCGCGATCATCATTGCCAAGGCAAACTTGTCCGAGTGGGCCAACTTCCGGTCCGGCCCATCGTCGAGCGGCTGGACCGGCATCGGTGGCCAGACGAACATGCCCTACGTCCTCGATCGCAATCCATGCGGCTCGAGCTCGGGCTCAGGCGTCGCCGCCGCCGCCGATCTCGCGGTCGCGGCTGTCGGTACCGAGACAGACGGCTCGATCGTCTGCCCGTCCGGCGCGAACAACGACGTGGGGCTCAAGCCGACACTCGGGCTGTGGAGCCGCGCAGGCGTGGTCCCGATCAGCGCCGACCAGGACACGGCTGGCCCGATCGCCCGCAACGTGACCGACGCTGCCGTGCTCCTCGGCGCAGCGACCGGCGTCGACCCGAACGATCCGGCAACCGCTGCTCAGGTCGGCCACGCCTTCACCGACTACACGCAATTCCTGAACGGTCACGCCCTCCAGGGCGCTCGCATTGGCGTCTGGCGCGCCGGCACCTACGACCCGACGTTGGTGGGCCCGGTCGTCGACCCGCTGCTCGCCAACGTCATCGACCAGCTCGAGGCCCAAGGTGCGACGGTCGTCGACCCGGCCGACATCGACCTGTCGGCGACCGCCAACGAGTTCCCGGCGCTGCTATGCGAATTCAAGACCGACATCGCGACGTACCTCCATACGTACGTCCACGGCACGAACCCGGTGACGGGCCAGCCGTACCCGCAAACGCTCGCCGACCTAATAGCGTTCGATGCGGCCTATCCGAACCTTGAAGGCCCGTGGAACGACGCCGTCTTCGAGGCTGCCCAGGCGACGAACGGCCGTGACGCGGCTTGCGCTCAGCTGCGCGCTGCGACGACGCCGCCCGTTCAGTCTGCGATCGATTCGCTGATGGCCGCGAACAACCTCGACGCGATCATCGCGCTCACCAACGGGCCGGCGTGGCCGACGAACGACGATCCGAACGAGGGCGACCTCAACGGGCACTTCGAGTACTTCGTCGGCTCGTCGGGGGCAGCTGCGGTGGCCGGCTATCCGGACATCACGGTGCCGGCCGGCTACGACGCGGGGCTGCCGATGGGGATCACCTTCATCGGCCGTCGCTGGCAGGAACCGAGGCTGATCGGCCTTGCCTACGACTACGAACAGGCGACGCACGTCCGCGTTCCACCGCAGTTCATTCCGACGATCGGCGACGCGCTGTTCCCCGGCGTCCCGAACCCGCCGGAGCTAATGCCGGCGCAAGGACAGCAGGCGACCAACAGCCAGCACGATCGCGTCGTGCGGTTCCGCTAGAGGCACGTCGCAGCACAGCACAACGAAGCCCGGCCGACCGCCCGGGCTTCCTGGTCTTGACGCACTCCCGCATCTGTTGACCCGGTCGTCCGCCTGCCAAGCTATAAGTAATTCTAGGATACAGCCCGGTATTTATGATATGAGGCGGGCGATCAGGAAGGCTGGCGCACGGGCACGGCACCAGAGCTGCCAACAACATTCTCCCGTACTACCACAAGTGCGCGGAGGAGATCGCCGGTACGGGCTAGACGGGGCGCGCACCGAGCACGCTACGCCTGTGAGGGCACATCTGTCCGCCTGGTCTGTGCCGCGTGCCGGAACACGAGGATTGTCACTGCCACACCCACAACAATATAGGTGCCCAGGTATGCCCACTTTCCTGGGTGGACATCGAAATCAAACTTGTCCAGATTCACCAGTGCTGCCGCTGTGATCAGATATAGCAAAACCATTTCTGTCCGCGCATAGAAAAGCGTTGCCCGCAGGCTCCTGGTCACTATCAGAGGGATGGTGGCCAGTGCTAGAGAAAGGTAGAAACAGCCGAATGCCCTGAGTGTAAAAGGGCTGATAGGCTCGGGGAAGATCGTTCCACTTGTACCGTAGCCCAGCAGCGGGAGCACGGCTATCACAGCTACGATAAGCACGAAAGCTATGAGTAGCGCCAAAAGTCCGCTGCTCACTCCACCTACTGTAGACGCAATTGACGGCCTTGTACGCACCCAATCAACTATGCAGGCTATGGATGTGATTGTCGCGACAGTAAGTATGGTTATGTAGGGCCAGCCGAGCGTAGCACCCAGGATCAGCTTATCACTGAATATGATCAGTACAGCCGCTTCAAGAAAGCTGAATATCCACAGTAGCAACATGCTCGCGTAAACATCGCCCCACTTCCATATACGAGCTACTTCCCACGCCATGTAGCCGTTGCCCAGGTACCAACCGCCCATTGACATCGCCACGAACGGCGACACCTTCCACACGAAATTGGGCGAGGCCCAGCCCGGCGCTAGAAAAAGCACCGCGCCAAGCAACAGAAAAAGCACCGATGTTATCCGCACGAGCACCCTCGCCACCGGGGAGAGCGCATCACGGGAGTTGTTGGTCACATCAGATCGCATACAGCTACCTCCTCAGAATGTCGAGAGTATATCATATCAAAACAAGAGTACAAATAGGGCTTTCGCTTCGCGAAGGAAAATAGTCTCGTTTCGCTTAAAATCGGTGTTGAGGGGGTTATAGCCACAGGAAGGGGGCATATGGCGGTTACGCGGACCACGTCAGTTGATCGCAAGTGTTTACGATATGAGGCGGGCGATCAGGAAGGCGGCAGCCGCGGCGAGGCCGCCAATCAGCACGGTCTGGAAGGCGCTGCGTATGGGTACGGCGCCCGTGAAATGGCCTTTCACGTAGCCGAATATGGTGAGTGCGACCAGGGTGGCGGCGACCGATATGAGCAGGGCGGTCTGCGCATGGGAGACCAGGATGTAAGGGGTGAGAGGTATTAGACCGCCTGCGATGTAGGCGCCTGCGATTGTCAACGCACTCCTCAGGGCCCGCTTGGGGTCGGGCTCTTCGAGGCCGAGCTCGAACCTCATCATGAAGTCGACCCAGGCATCAGGGCGCTGGCTCAGGGCTTCAACAATGGGTGCACTCTCTTCCGCGGTGAGGCCATAGGACTGAAAGACCTCGGCCACCTCTTCCTTTTCTATGTCGGCCTTCTCCTTGACTTCCAACTGCTCTCTGACGCGCTCGCTCGCGTAGTGCTCGGCGTCACTCCTGGCGGCCAGGTAGCCGCCGAGGCCCATCGCGATGGAGCCGGCAGCGATCTCGGCCAGGCCCGCCGTGACGATAATGCTGGTAGTGCTGATGGCGCCCGACAGACCGGCTGCCAGGGCGAAGGGGACGGTAAGGCCGTCGGACATCCCGATCACTATGTCGCGGACGGTTGCGCCCGACGTAAAATGTTTCTCGACATGCGGAGTTTGAGGCATGTGTGTTCTCCTGGCTTCAGCTAAGGCGGCATCGAGTGCTTAATGGGTGATGCCTGGACGTTGGGCACACTGAGTATAGGCCAAAGTAGCCGCTACTTCAAGCATGGGGTGCTAAGGTGCTGATATCCTGTCCAGGTGGGAACGTAGCTCGGAGGCATGGGGGAGTACCTCCGAGCTAACATGGGGGTCAAGTGCGCTTATAAACGGGGGTAAGAGGATTACTTTACGGCCCGAACCATCAGCCTGGGTATCATCCTGTACATGGTGAGGAACAAAATGCTGCCGCCGGTGAACCAGTACAGGCTTTTAGCCCAGAGGTCGGTGCTGTCGGTGCCACTGAGCAGGCCGTGAATCAGGGCCATGACGAAGAGCGCGAAGCTGGCGAAGTGGATCAGCCGCCACGCCCGGTGGCCTATGTGCTTGCGGAAATAGAAGCTGAAGCTGAGTACAGCGAGCAGATAGAAGGTGATCTGGCCGAACCCAACCCATACTTGCCTGTAGCCGGAGCTTGCGAAGGGAATGAGCACCTGCGCGAGATTGTAATTGATGTACTGGTCGCCGAGCAAGATAAGGGCGTGGAGCAGAGCGAAGGCCAAACCCAGCAGGGCTGTATACTGGTGCAAAGAAACGGCCTGGGCAGCACCGGGCCATGAGCGGGAGAGCTTGCTCGTGATGGACAAGCCGAATGCCATGGACATCCAGAGCAGCAGGTAGGCAACCATCGCGGCGGCACGCGATATGTACCAGTAGGCTTTGGGTTGAACGCTGAGCAGGGAATTGCTCAAGCCGGGCAGCCACAGGGGCAATGCTATTACCGCGACGGTTACGCCGGCAACTACTGCGAACAAGAGCAGTAGGAGGGTTCGCAGAGGGACAACAGATTGCAGGTTATCAAGGTTAGTCTTGCCACTGGTTACTTCTAAAGACATAGTTCAACTCCAGGGTGCCGGTACAGGCAGGAAGGAAGGTAGTAAGTATTAGCGGGACGAGCGTGTGACGGTGATCGGGGCCGGTCGCTGAGGCGGAATGACGGAACGCAGGGGGGGCTGTTTTGGCGCGGGCGCCTGCGCCTGGGGTATGACGGGGGCCGGTATGGCTGCGGGGGCTTGAGGCCTGTTGGAGTTCACGGCCTGCCCGGAGGGGAGAGCAGAGAGGCTCGATAGCGTTACGAGGGTGGGCACCGGACCGATGGTCGGCAGGGAGAGGGCTGTTGCGTCAAGAGCGTAGTTCTGCGCGTAGTCGGGAGCGGATTGGGCGGAGCCCTGTGCTTGAACGAGCGCGGATACGCTGGCCTGACCATTGTTACCGTGCGCGGATAGGGCGCCCCAACCGCCTACGGTCAGAGCGATGGAGGTAGCTGTGATGAGCATTTTTGCGCCGCGTGTCTTGTCGGCGGGGCGCTTGCGGGCAGCGGGACGGGGTTGGTTAGTCATTGTTGGTTTCTCTTTCAATATTGGTGATGTGATGTGTTGTTGAAGATAGGGGTGCAGGCGCGGAGGCTAATCGTCCCCGCCACTCTCGTCGTGTTCACGGCCCGGCTGCACATTAAGTAGAGGCGCGGGTGCGGAATTTACTACGGCGCTATCGTAGAGGAGCTGGCCTGTATTCGCGTCGACGTAGACCATGCCGCTATCAAGGCCGACTTCGTAGGCCGTGACTCCCTTGAAGCTAACGAGTTCGGCAGCACGCGAGACGAGAGCGCCGGGTTCGGCTTGCAGGGCAATGGCGGTGGCCTGGTCAGCGGAGAGGGCGGTGGCAGGGGACTGTGGATCCGGGGCCGAGGCCGGCGGGGGAGGCACGGCTGCCTGTGTGGGCGAGGCGGTGGGTGCCTGGGCGGCTTTCAAGGAGTTAATGTAGCTGTCCATTGCCTGCAGCTTGGCATTGGCCTCGATTAGTTGCTGGTTAGCGCGCTGTAGCTGGTCGCGGTAGGCGGCTTCGCGCTCGTTGACCAGGGCCTGGACCTGTTCGTTTATAGTCGCCCCGGAGACCGCGGGATCTGCCAGTGGTGTGTTAGTAGCAACTTGCGCTGCGAGGGCAGTAGAGGTTGCGGAGGCATCGGGGGAGCCCTGGGCCAGGAAGAAAGCAAGACCACCTATCAAGGCAAGGATAAATGCCGTAAGGCCGGCGGCGATGGTGAAAGTTGTTCGATTATTCACGTATGTTACTCCTATGCACTAATTTCCTGATTGCCAGATACATCTCTATGGTATCCGGTCAAGATGAGAATCGAGTTGAAGAAGCATTACCGGTTTCCAATCTTTCTCCAACTTTCGTAGACTATACTTGTAATACGGTCCCGGTTTCTTGAGGGCAGGAGATAGCCGCGCATAAGTTGGCGAGCAGGCGGGATAAGTCGGGAGCAAATCGCGATGAGAGTGCTAATTATTGAAGATGACCAACGTCTGGCGAAGCTGATCTCGCGAGTGCTGGAAGGGGAGCACTTTACTGTAGACCTGGCATTCGACGGCAATAGGGGCATAGACATGGCGCTGACGGGCGTTTATGATGTTGCAGTCGTTGACTGGATGCTGCCGGGGCGCGACGGGCCGTCAATTTGCCGAGGTGTTAGAGCTGCGCGGCTTCCGCTGGCGATGTTGATGCTTACGGCCAGGGGCCAGATTGAGGACCGTGTACTGGGGTTGGACAGCGGCGCAGATGATTACCTTGGCAAGCCGTTCGCCTTCGAGGAATTGCTTGCGCGGGTGAGGGCGCTCGGGCGGCGGTTCACCCCTGTAACGGGGGACGCCTCGGAGCTAAGATACGGCGACATCGTCATGGACATACGCGCCCACACAGCACGACGCGCCGATAAGTCGCTCGACCTTACTTCTACTGAATGGAATCTGCTCGAATTCATGATGCGCCACCCCGGACAGACGCTTACGCGGCAGCAGATACTTGACTACGTGTGGTCATACGAAAGCGAAGTGCAGGCCAAGATGGTGGATGTCTACATCTCCTATTTGCGAGCCAAGCTGCGAGTAGCCGGCAATCAAGACCCGATCAAGACCGTGCGCAATGTTGGCTACCGGTTCGCGGGGCACGATGTTTAAGCGGCTCCATATAGGGTTGACGGCTCTATACCTGTTGGCGGCATTAGCGCTGCTGCTGCTAATCGGCGTGGGCACTTACAGGCTGGTAGACGAGTATTTTCAGAGCACAACTGACCTGGCTTTGCAGCACAAGATGGCGCACGAGTTTATTCTTCGGGGTGTGCCGTTGCCGGTGGAGTTGGCCACGGCAGACAAGAACTGGTATGCAACCAGAGGCCAGGCTTTACTGCCGTCGTCGGATGTGGCGAACACGCCTCGCGTACTTGCAACCGCCACGCCGAAGGACGACGAAGGAGGACAAGACCAGGGGAAGACAGAGGAGTCGGGAGACGGGGGGCAAACGCCGAGGGGCGACAGCGTGGGGGAGGCTGAGCTTGAGGACGCGTATATAGGGGAGCTGGCGGCTGTCTTCACCCTGCCTCTGGACGCAAATGGACAGGTGATTTCGAGCACGGCTAACCCGGTGGTCCCTATCGCCCCCGATCAGGGAGGGGTAGCGGCGGCGTTACAGGGCGGCCTCGATTGGCGCACCGTCAGGCTCAACGCGGAAACGCGGGTCCGTTTTCTGACGTATCGTTTGCCGGCGGGCGCTACGGCGCAGAGCAGCGGGCTGTCCGCGCCTGCAGTGCTGCAACTGGGGCGCGCGCTGGGAGACCAGGACGCGGTCCTTGCGCAGTTGCTGGGGAGCCTGCTGACGTTTGGCGGGATCAGCCTGGTGTTACTGGGCATATCAAGCTGGTGGCTGGCAGGGAGATCGCTCAGGCCCGCGGAGCAAGCCTGGTCGCGCCAACAGCTTTTTGTAGCCAACGCAAGCCACGAGCTTCGCGCTCCGCTGACCTTGATGCGTGCAAGCACGGAGGTGGCACTGCGCACACTGCCGGCGGCTGATACGGACAACCGTGCCCTGATGGACGATGTATTGCAGGAAACCGACCACATGACCAGGCTCGTGGAGGACCTGCTGTTGCTCTCGAGGCTGGACGCACGCCGCCTGAAGCTGGACAGCAAGCCGGTGCCGGTACAGGAGATGTTCTCGACAGTGCAGAGGCAGGTAAGCAGGCTGGCGGATGAGCGCGGAGTTCGACTGCTGATT
Source organism: Chloroflexia bacterium (assembly GCA_038203825.1). Classification (GTDB taxonomy): domain Bacteria; phylum Chloroflexota; class Chloroflexia; order QHBQ01; family JADMIH01; genus JADMIH01. Next base: position 30,542 of record JBBRDO010000034.1, read on the forward strand.
GGCGGAAGCGAAGGTAGTGAGGGTGGGGCCACAGGGCGGGAGCCGATCGTGCTGGGTGACGCGACGAGACTGCGCCAGGTGTTGCTGGTGCTGCTCGATAACGCATTGCGCTATACCCCGGCGGGCGGCTCGATAACACTCACGAGCAGCAGGCATGGACGCTATGTACTGATATGCATTGCGGACACTGGGAGCGGAATAGCAGCCGAGCACATCCCGCACCTGTTCGAGCGCTTCTACCAGGCCGATAGCTCGCGTGGCGGGACGGATAGCGAAGGGGAAGGCAGCGGGCTGGGCCTGGCTATCGCGAAGGGGCTGGTGGAAGCTCAGCACGGCCATATCTCGATCAGTAGCCGGCTCGGGCAGGGAACGCAAGTGACCATATCGCTGCCGAGCGCGACAAAATAGGGTAGGAGCAGGTTACTCGGGCATCACGTCGAGGCCACGGCCGCTGAGCAGCTTGAACACGAGCAGCACGGTGAATGACGTGACCACGAGGATGGCGGACAGCACGATAGCGGCGTTGATGTCGCTCTCCATGGCGGTGTAGATGGCGAGGGGCATGGTCTGGGTGCGGCCCTGGAAGTTGCCCGCGAAGAGGATCGTGGCCCCGAACTCGCCGACGGCGCGGGCCCAGCTCATGATAGCACCCCCGGCGAGGCTGGGGAGGGCGAGGGGCAGCACGACAAAGCGGAACACCTGCGAACCGCTGGCGCCCTCTGTTCGCGCGGCGTCCATGGTGTCCCGGGGCACCGCCTGAAAACCCGAGCGAGCCGACTTGATATAGAAGGGCGCGGAGACAAAGGTCTGAGCAAGGACCACAGCGGCGAGCGTGAAGGCCACGTCGAGATTGAGGCCGTGAAGGAGCTCGCCGATGGGGGAGCGCCGCCCGAACGCGAAGAGGAGAGCCACCCCGGCCACGGCGGGCGGCAGCACCAGGGGCAGCTCAACGAGCGTGTCGAGGAGACGCTTGCCGCGGAATTTTGAGCGAGCCAGCATGTAGGCCAGGGGCGTACCGAACAGGAGGATCAGGGCGAGGGTACACAGGCTGCTGACGGCGCTAAGTTGCAGGGCGCTCGTGACGAGCGGGTCTTGCAGGTAGGTGAAGAGGGTGTCGAGGGGCACGTGCAGAAGGAGCGCGAGCAAAGGCAGGCTCAGGAATGCAACGCACACCCCCGCAGCGAAGGCCATCAGGAAACGCGCGGCTACTGCGCGAGCAGCAGGTGTATTGCCAAGGCGGCTGGCGTGCTCTTGCGAGGCTTGAAGCGTATCGGGTACTTTCGCTCTTTCCATTCACACTTCCCTATGCTGCACTCCAGCCAAGATGGGCGACTACTTCTTAGCGCCCAGAGGTACGAAGCCGTACTTCGCGAGAACCGCCTGCCCGTCCTGCGACAGCAGATAGGTAGTCCAAGCCTGCGCGGCGGTGGGGTGCGGCGCACCTTTGACCGGGGCTATGTAGTAGACGGCTATTACATTGTACTGTGTTGGTATCTCTATTGTCTTGACGGGCTGCACAGTGCCCCCGGAAGCAGAGTTGGCGGCGAAAGCGTCAGTGGTGTAGACGATGCCGGCGTCCACCTGGTCAAGCTGCACGCGAGTGAGCACCTGCCGCACGTTGTCTTCGCGAGTCACCACGTTTGACAACGCCTTTTGCTTGAAGTCGGAGCCGTAGGCAGGGTCGGCGGCCAACTTGTCGAGGACCTGGTCACTGTACTGGCCCACGGGCACGCCTGGGTCGGCCAGCGAGAGCTTCACGCCGGGGCGGGCGAGGTCGTGCAGGGTTTGGATGTTGGCCGGGTTGTTGTTGGGCAGCACGACGGTCAAGACGTTGTGCGCCAGTTCGTGCGGGTCGCCGTCTATGACGCCTGCCTGCACGGCCTTGTCCATGTTGGCCTTATCGGCGGAGGCGAACACATCAGCAGGGGCGCCTTGCTGAAGCTGGGCCACCAGCATTTGCGAGCCCTGGAAGTTGAATTGGAGGTCGGTGACACCCGGGTTATCCTCCCTGAATTGCTTGCCCGCTTCGGTGAAGGACTCTTTGAGAGAGGAGGCGGCGAACACAGTCAGCCCCCCGGAACCGGTCGCAGGCGGTGTGGTGGCGGGAAGGGGAACTGGGGGGGTTGCTTGGGGCGCGGGCGTGGAAGTGCACGCGGTCAAGAGGAAGACGAGAAGTAGCACGAGTGCCGTTAATAGCAGAGGTGGGAGGTGGGGAGTGGGGTTGCCCCGGCTCATGGACGTTGATTCGACTGTCACTCGGTGAATACTCCTCTGGGGTGGGATGTGGGCCTGTTCAGGAAGGGTCATGAGCACCCTGGTTATCGGGTTCGAGATGTTCCTTCTGCGGGGCGATCTCGCAGCGATCGAGCCATCGAAGCACAGCGTCCAACTGCTCGATAACGAACTCAACGGCCAGCAAGCCCACGCCGGGGGAGACAGATTGGCGCTCGGCGGCCAGCAGGGCGCGCTCACGCAGGCAGGAGGCCCGCTGGCAGCGAACGGCATGGTGCGTTGGCAAGTTCAGCATACGAAGGATGTAGAGGCGGCTGAGGAACTCCACCCGGATTCGGCGAATTGTGCCGGATGGCATCGGATCGTTGAGCCAGGACATGAGCCGAGCCCTGCCTGCTTCGGTCAGATGGTACTGCGTGCGGGGAGGGGCGTTTTCTACAATGACCTGGCGGCCCACTATTTCCTCTTGCCGCTGCAACCTCTTCAGCACGGCGTAAAGCTGGCTGGTGCTCATATTCCATACGCGGCCTAGCTGCGTGTTACTATGAAAGCAGTCCAGCAGATCGTAGCCGTGGCGGGCCTCCAATGCCAGGAGCCCGAGGATCGTTTCATCAGGGGTGGGTATACTCATCATGACTATTCTATTATGGAATAGCCAAAAGTGCAAGGAGAAGGGGCGCCGGTAGGGGTGCCGTGGTGCGGCGTATAAAGGGTACAAGAGCAGTGGCCTGCTGCTTGCTCATGTAAAGGGTACGATATTCGCACATTGGAGTGAAAGGCGGGTTGTTGGTATGTCTGTAAAAGCATATCTGTTTGATGCCGAGGGTGCAGACCACTCGGAAGAACTGCATGATGGGCTGGCGGGGAGCATAAGCGAAAAGCAGCTGCTATGGGTTAATGCTGCGGATCCGAGCGAAGAAGATGTCCGCCAGATTGCGGCTGCCCTCAATATTAAGGAGGGTGTACTGGATTACGCCATGAGGACTACCAGGCACCCGCGCATTGAAACCGTGGACGACTATGTCAGTATGACAGTGATGGCACCCCTGGTAGAAGGGCAGCATTTCAAGACCACGCCGCTCGCACTGGTGGCCGGACCCACCTATGTGGTGACTTTGCACAACGGGCCGATCGATTTTCTCGACAGCTTTGACGAGCAAACGCGCGGCGATACGAAGCTCGGGGAGCTTGATTCAGGGACGTTCCTGGTGGCCATGTTGAACAGGTTTATCAACAGGTACTTTGAGCTTTTGGACGACCTGGGAGTGGAGGTTGACCGGCTGGACGAAAGGGCGCTCAGCAACAGGAAGGGGCACACATTCCTCAACAGGATAGTGCAACTCAGACACCAGGTGAGCGAGCTACGGTGGATTTTGTCTCCTCACCGACAGGTCTTTGCCACGCTTGCGGGGCCTGATTTCGGCAAAGTGGCTTTCGTCGATTCGACTGCCGACTTTGCCGGGCTTCTTGATAGGATGGAGAAGGCACTGAATGGGGTGGAAGTCACCCGCGAGATGGTGATAGGCTCGTTCGAGGTGTATACGACAGTAACTGCACACAACACCAACCAGAGCGTGCGCCTGCTGACCATAATAACGGTGGTTATAGGCCTCAGCGGGGTGATAGCAGGGGCGATGGGCATGAACTTCACTGATTGGGAGTTTTTTCACACGGGGGCTTTCGGATTCACTGTAGTGGTGGTGGGAATGGTGGTGCTAGCTGCGGTAACAATCGGGCTGGCGAAGTGGCGCAACTTATTTTAGTGAGTTGCCTCGTAATGGTCTTGACATAGGATGCAACTTGTGATAAGATGTGCGTCAAATGAACTAGTCAGATAGTCTTATCTATCTGACTCGGTTGGCTATTTCAATACTGCTTTCCCACTCGACCCACTAACATTGCAAAGGCGGTTCGCTAATACGGGGTAGCAGTGCCATCTATTATTTTGTTTGGCGGACACCTCGATAACTCAACCCGGTGATCGAGCTACGGTGGGTAAGTAAGCACGCATTATTGTTGCGCAGACTCCGCAGGGTAGGGGCTTATTTCGCTTATATTCTTGCTGGAAAGAGCTTTCTGTTCCTGTACCAAACGGCACATCTATTAAGTCGTATTAGAAGATGCCATTGAAGGGCGGTATATTAGCGTACCCGCGACCGCCTGTTGAGTCTAAACATACCGACTGTAACATGGTTAACACCTCTCCTGTTACCTAGTTTGCTGACCAACTGTCACCTATCTCTTACAATCAGTCCAACGCCCGCGTTTGTAGCATACGGTCTGCAATCATGAAAGCAGGAGGGTGAGCCTATGGCATAACACAAGCCAAGAGCGGTGTTTGATAGCGGCGCTGGAGAGCGAACTCATGTGGTCCGCTATAACGGCTCGTGCCGGTAACTCGCCGGCTATCTTTGGCCGTCTACCAGAATGCAGGACGAGAGCAAGCGGTGGACCGGCACGGCAGCGTAAACTGCCATGCAGCTCCTTGTTCGTTGCAACTAAGACAGGAGGTTGTGACATGTCAGCAAGAGAAAGGGACGAGAGATCATGGACTAATTGGAAGATGACTTTGATGGTAGTCGCTTTTGCGATGGCCACCGTTCTTACCGCAAGCCTGGCGGTTGCGGCAATGCCCACAAAGTCGCACGCGAGCAGTGGGGGCTCTTCTTCAGGGGGCGTGGCCCCCGGCGCAGGGTCCGGCAGCATCAAGGCGAGCCAACCACTTACCACCTGCACAGGCTGGGACGTTGTCAGCAGCCCCAACGTCGTGACGGCAACCGGCAATTACCTTTACAGTGCCAGCGCTGTAACAGCCACTGATGTTTGGGCAGTTGGAGCCTTTGTCAACGCCAGCGGCGTGCTTAGGAACCTTACCGAACACTGGAATGGCACCGATTGGAGCATGGTTCCCGCGCCGACGGTAGACGTGAGGGATAATGTTCTGTACACAGTGTCCGCTGTAGCGGCCAATGACGTCTGGGCATTCGGGGATTCCAGGAACGGTAATGGCCAGCTATTCGCCATGGCGTTGCGCTGGGACGGGAGCAGTTGGATTACCGCTACCATAATGAGCCCGTCCGCAAGCTTCAACACGATCCTCGATTCCGTGGCGCTGGCTGCCAACGATATATGGGTGGTGGGTGGCGTTCTCGCCAGCGGAACGATACATCCACTGACAGAGCACTGGGACGGCAGCAGTTGGAATGTCGTTAGCGCGGCTATTACGGGCACCAATCCGGTACTGTACGAAGTGACTGCTTTCGCACCGAACGATGTGTGGGCCGTTGGTAACACTTGCAGTTTTTCCAATTGTCCAGGCGGAAGACAGGCGTTGATTGAGCACTGGGATGGCAGCGTTTGGTCCATCAGTCCCAGCCCCGATCCAGGCACGCCAAGTAGTTACCTAGAAGGCATATCGGGTGCAGTACCCAATGACATTTGGGCTGTTGGAGCGACCTGTCCTGATACGGCTTGCTCGCAGGTGCAAACGCTCACCGAACATTGGGACGGGAGTAGTTGGACTATAGTTCCCAGTCCCAACCCTGGGTCACTCGACACATGGGTGGGTCCGGTCGTGGCTGTAGCGCCCAACGAGGTCTGGGCCACCGGTAGTGCTTCCAACGATGGTACTAACTGGTTCGATCCGATGCTCCACTGGGATGGGAGCAGTTGGACTAACATAACTGTAACAAGCCCGGGACTTGTCGATAACGACCTGCGGGCATTCGCAATGGTCGGGCCAAACGACTTATGGGCAGTTGGGGATATCGACAACGGTACTGGTGAGCTGACGCAGATTCAGCACTACACAGGACCGTGCGGCACGCCGACGCCCACTAGTACTCCAACAGCACCGCCTACAGAGACGCCCACAGCGTGTGCTATACAGTTTACCGATGTACCCCTGGGCAGCACATTCTACGACAACATCCGCTGCCTTGCCTGCCGTGGCATTATCAGCGGCTACCCTTGCGGTGGCCCAGGAGAGCCCTGCGACCCCAACAATAACAACTACTTCCGCCCCGGTAACAACGTCATTCGCGCACAGCTATCCAAGATTGTGTCCAATGCGGCAGGCTTCACGGACGCTCAACCGGACCAGTTGTTTGAGGATGTGCCTTTGGGCTCGACCTTCCACGACTTCATAGGCAGACTGGCTACCAGAGGCTACATCAGCGGGTATCCTTGCGGGGCTGCGGAGCCTTGCGGACCCAACAACCTGCCCTACTTCAGGCCCAATAACAATGCCTCAAGGGGGCAGATATCAAAGATTGACTCCAATGCCGGAGGGTTCAACGATACGCCGTCAGGGCAGCAGTTCGAGGACATACCGCCGGGCAGCACATACTACACATACACATACAGGCTAGTCACGCATTCCATCATGTCGGGATACCCGTGTGGTGGGGTGGGAGAGCCCTGCGGACCCAACAATCTGCCTTACTTCAGGCCCAACAACAACGCCACCAGGGGGCAGACCGCTAAGATTGTGGGCAACACCTTCTTCCCAGGGTGCGTAACACCCAACAATCTGGAAGGCGTCAAGCCCTAACGACCATACGCAACTGAGCTTGAGCAATCAGGTATTAGTCGGAGGGAGGCCATCTGATCGGATGGCCTTCCTTCGCGTGGACGGGAGGCGCAGGGGCAGGAGGGCGCCGGATCGCTCAGGCCGTCCATCGAGGGTGAGTACAATGACCGTGACCGAGTTGTGGAGGGGAGTGGTCTAGACACTTCGAGCGCCGCAAAGGAGATTCCACATGCCGCTCAGCGTGCGGCTCTCTGCCCCGTACATCTCCTCTGTCTCGACGCTCATAAGCCCTCGTCAATGCTCAAAAGTGAGCGACTGCACATCCTCCAGCAGCAGGTCGCCGATCTCCCGTGGCACCCTGTAGCGACATGCGGTGCCTACCAGCGGCCGCTGCCCCGTGGCGATGATGGCAGCATTTTCCTTGGCAGCGCGCGGCCATTCGCGGTCCACAAGATCTATCGGGTCGGCTCCCTCCACCTGCTCGCGCGGCAAGCCTAGATGCTCGGACCACAGGTCCACACGCACCCGGCGGGCAAGCTCAGGATCGTGCACCAGGGCATTTAGTTCGCCGTCGGTCGCCAAGCCCCTGTCGTTAAGGTTGGCCGAGCCGACGGTAAGCCACTCATCGTCGATGACGGCTACTTTGGCGTGCACGTACACCGGCCTGTAGCTGAAAGGCCGCCCGCCCATGTTCGGCCCCGCGGTGTACGGTGCATACACCGAAACGATGCCCCTGCCCGCGTCAGCCTTGAGTAGCTGCTCCACGTGCTTGTCGTTGTCCCACTTGCCATTGCCGGCGTGGGCCGGAAGCACAACCACGATGCGGAAGGCTTCATGGCGTGGCCTGCGGATCGCCTCACGCAGCGCAGCCATGATATAGGGCGACCAGAGGTACTGGTTCTCCAGGTACACCAGCCGCCGCGCTCCCCTCAGGGCATGAAGATAAGCGTAGTGGATGCCGAACTCGCCATCGGGGGCGAAGGGGTACACGCGCTTCAGCACGGTGCGCACGATCTGCACCGGCGTGTTCCAGCCCGGCTCCACGCGTGGCACATGGTGGGGAAGGTCGGCGTCGCCCGTCACCGCCTCCCACCTCTGGAGGAAGTTGCGCTCGACGTCGGCGACTGCTTCTCCCTCTATCTGAAGCTGTGCGTCGTGCCAGTTCACTCCCGCTCGCAGCGGGTGAGAAGCCGTATCCCAGCGGTCGCCCGAGAAGGTGGTCAGGTCCATCCCACCCACGAAAGCCACCTGCCCGTCGATCACCACCGCCTTCTGATGGTGGCAGTGGCTCCATTGGGCCGAGTGGTCCAGGCGGCAGAGGATATCACCCTGCCCCTCTTGCTCTATGGTTCGCTGCACCTCCCGCACGCTCCGCTCGGTGGGCTGCATTAGTGCGGTGGCGCCGCTCCACAGCAGAATGCGCACCGGCACCCGGCTGGCCGCCTCCGAAAGCAGAGGCAGCAGCTGCGTGCGTAGTAGGTCGGCTTCGCTACTCCTGGCCATGGGGATCTTTGGCGTGAGGCACCACCCCACGATGTAAATGTAGCTTTCGGCCCGCTCCATTGCCTGCCGCAAAGCAGCGAAGTAGGTGTCGCCGTGGATCAGGGGGGTGACGCGGTTATAGCGGCGCGGGGGAGTGCCGCCCGGGTACCACTGCGGGTCGCCGCCCCACCAGGTGGAGGTGTCTCTTAGGCTCTTGTTGTGCGCCCAGTGCCGCCTCAGGGCAGGCCGGGTCAGCATATGCTCGCCCACCGAAGCGAGATGCATGAGCCTGTGGACAAGAAGGTTGCTCGAGAGGTCCATTGTCTTACTAGCTCTCAGTCACTACGGGCGCTGGCAGCAGCCGAGCGCACCGGTCGTATATATCGGTGCCGCTCAGCGGGCTCACCAGCCGGAAGCCGCCCGAAATGTAGCCCGCCGGCACGTCGGACGGGTAGTGTACCCCCAGGTAGATGCGACGGAGCCCCACCCCTATGATCAGCAATGCCAGCACAATGCATGCCATTAAGCGTGACGCGCGCGACTGCCTCCGTGAATTACCGCGAAGTCTTTTAGGACGTCCGAAGGTGACCCGACTCACAGGTCAAGCGATGACCTGCTCCTATCGGGTTCACGACCGGCACGTTCAGTGCTGCAGCGACAAATCACTTCACTAGCGGCGCGGCAGGACCCTCTCTACAGATGCGCTACTGGTGCTTGTCAGCGCCGGCTTCAGCTTTGGTCTTGTGTACGGTGCCGGGCGCGTGCTCCGGCGGGGCGTAAACCGTGTAGAGCTTGAGGTCGGTGTCGCCTGTATTAACGAAATTGTGCCTGGTTCCGGCAGGCACGAAGCACAAGCTGTTCGGCCCGACCTCACTTTGCTCGCCGTTCAAGGTCGCTTTGCCATGACCTTCGACGAATATGAGCGTCTGATCAACGTCGGGGTGGGTCTCCTCCCCTATCTCCCCACCCTGAGGGATGCTCATCAGTACGACCTGACTGTGGGTGCCGGTGACTACCTCCTGTCGGAAGAACTCGTTCTTCCTGGCGAGGTTGGCGATATCCTGGTTGAAGCTGGGCATAGTATTTCTCCTCCTTGAGAGATGACTGCTGCGGACGATGCAGATGATGTTGATGTGATACTATAACTATAGCACCAACTGATCTATGAAGACAGTGTCCAGAGGAAGGTGGAGTGAGAGATTATGACCACACCAACCGAAGCAGCTGGCAGCCAGCACAAGGGAGCCTCCAAGCATAGCGACGCCCCGGCTCCTGCCGGTCAGCCAGATCAGCCAGACCGGCACAGATCGGATAAAGCGCCTACACCGGGCGGAAAGCAAGGCCGGGTCAAGCACCTGTTGTCAGTGCTCGGACCCGGTGTGATTACAGGGGCATCTGATGATGACCCTTCCGGCATTGGCACTTATTCTGTGGCGGGTGCGCAGTTCGGATACGGGACCGTTTGGGTAAGCCTCGTAACTTATCCACTATCGGCGGCCGTACAGGAAGCATGTGCCCGCATCGGGCTTGTGACCGGGCACGGCCTGGCCGCGATCATCAAGCGCTATTTTCCCCGTTGGATGTTGTATGCGGTAGCGTTCCTGCTGGTTGCCGCCAATACCCTCAATATTGGGGCTGATATCGAAGCCATGGCCGGGTCCATACATCTGGTCTTGCCGGTCGTGCCCACCGTGCTGGCGGCGTTGTTCGTTGTAGCACTCACTCTCACCCTGCTGGTGTTCCTGTCGTACAAGACCTATGCGAAATACCTGAAATGGGTGGCACTCGTGCTCTTCTCATATATGATTGTGGCACTCCTTTCGCCCGTGGATTGGGGAGAGGCGCTCAAGTCGTTAGTTGTGCCGGCAATCAAGCTGGATGCCGGCTACATCACGACGTTGGTCGCAATCCTGGGCACCACGATTTCCCCTTATTTGTTCTTTTGGCAGGCCAACATGGAGGTCGAAGAAGAGGTAGCCTCCGGCTCGATCACCTCACCCGACCCACAGATGAAGCACCCGCGCAAGCTGGTCCTGGGCAGGCGGGCTATAAACGACATGCACATAGACATAAATGTCGGCATGTTCTACGCCGAACTGATCTTTTTCTTTATCATCGTATCAACAGCCTCGACCATCTACAAGGTAGGCGCAAAGGATGTAGGGCAACTCGACCTGGCCGGCATTGCCCAGGTTCTGCGTCCTCTCGCGGGCGATGCGGCATACCTCCTGTTCACCCTGGGCATCGTGGGAATAGGGCTCCTGGCGATCCCGGTGCTGGCCGGGAGCGCGGCATACGCGCTGTCAGAGGTGTTCGGGTGGGAAGAAGGTCTGGACAAGAAGTTCCATGAGGCCAAAGGCTTCTATATAGCGATAATACTGGCAACCCTGGTCGGTCTGGGGCTGGTGTTCGTTAGGGTCGATCCCGTGGCGGCGCTGTACTACTCAGCAGTCATCAACGGGGTTGTAGCCGTACCACTGCTGGTGATTATCTTCCTGATCGGCAACAACAAGAAGATACTGGGCAAGCGGACAAGTGGCAAGCTATCGAACACGCTGCTGATCATAACGGCCCTTCTCATGGGCAGTGCGGCAGTGGGCCTGTTCCTCCTATGAGGCTGCAACTGCTTCCGGAGGGCGCCCCCAATGGTCGAGCCAAACGACATGTGGGCAGATGGCGATATCGACAACAGTAGCGGTGGGCATAGAAACGGTTTGCTCCCGAAGGAGTGCCTTGCCCACTAACATCATACCAAAAAGAGGGGTGCGCGGCTCCACCCTATAGCTAAAGCAAGGGGTATCCGCCCGCGCAACGAGGTTAGATGACAGTTCGCGCACCAGGCCTTGTGCAGGCAGCCTCAAGCTGGTGTGCTGGGCGGTCGCAGTTTTTACCAGCTTTCGGAGTGGGCAAGGCCCCTAGCTTATGAACATTAACAAATAAATCATCATAGGATAGAATGGAGGAATGGCAACAAAAACAGAGGTAATACTGACAGAACAAGAGCAGGAAGAGCTTGAGCATGTGCGAGATCACCACTCCAAAGCCTACATGCGAGAACGAGCA
>JBBRDO010000035.1:0-41282 GCA_038203825.1 Chloroflexia bacterium
GGGGCAGACGGCGCAGATTGCGGATTTGCCGACCGGGCCGCACTCTTCGCAATCGGGGATAGTAGCGCCAGTGGCGGATGTGCAGATGGCGGATGGGCAGAAGCTGCGCGTGCCGTTGGTGGATTTGGAGGCGATTGAGTAGGAAGACGTGATAAGTGATAACTGATAAGTTGGTGGGCTTCGAGCGTGATACGTGACACGTGAGATCCTGATTGCCGGTTGAGTGATGTGTCGCCCCTATGGGGCTTGAGGTTATTTTGTGGCCGGACCACGGGGCTTACGCCCTGGGCTATGCCTGTTCCAACCCTCCTCAGGGGTTTTCTTGCTGTGCTAGCACGTGGTCGATCCTAGATTCAGGCGTGGGCTAGGTTTGTAGCGCTCTTCGAGGGTGAGAACGGGCACCACGCCTTGCTCATTACTCTTTAGTAGTTATGGTGCCATACTGCCGCTTGAATATTGAACTTTTGTGTGTGGTCCGGCGTTGGATATGTAGGGGCCATATGGTTGGATCCCAGGCCGATTTTTACGAAACTGTAACCTATGCATACCGTTCGTCTCACGGGTAGATGCTAGAATATAGTTGGCGTATAGGGAGTCAAATGGCAGGTAACTCCAGGTCGAAAAGCGGCCACCAAAGAACGAGGCGAAAATAGAGTCATTAGGTGTGGAGGGAGGCCCGTGATGGAGCAAAATAACGTATTTGTAGCACGGCCAACAAGCAAGCCTTTGAGGGCGCTGAGGCCCCTCGCTATTGTGCTGACAGTGGGCATGATCGCGGCGCAGGCACTTCCGGGAGTGCGTGCCGCGCAGGCTGCAGCTTTTCCGGACCCGGCAATGGAGTCGGTGTGGACCCGCACAGATGCACACGTGCAGGCGGGGCTGGTGTCAAGATCGTGGATGTGGGGGCCAAGCACCTTTTATACGGGCTTCGAGCCATACGCCGAGGGCGTAAACGGCCAGCACCTTGTGGCTTATTTTGACAAGAGCCGCATGGAGATAAATAACCCGAACGGCGACCGCTCGCAGATATGGTTTGTCACTAACGGTCTGCTGGTGGTTGAGATGATGACAGGCAAGATACAGACGGGCAACAATTCGTTTCTGCAGATAGCGCCCAATGATAGGCCTATCGCGGGAGATGGGGGCGTTAACTCGGCCACGCCGTCATATGCCAGGCTGGCGCAATTCGCAAGCCTGAACGGCGACCACCGCGCTCCGAACCGGGTCGGGCAACCCATTGCCGATGGGCTGCGGAACACGGGCGACGTGGGACAGGTGAACAACCTGAAGAACTATGCCAGCTACGGGGCATATGATGAGACGCTGGGGCACAATATACCCGATGTGTTCTGGGCGTTTATGAACCAGAAAGGGCCTGTGAGCGTGGGCGGACAAACCGTGCAGGATACGGTTATCGACTGGACGTTCGCCATGGGCTATCCTCTGACTGAGCCGTACTGGATGCCGGTGCAGGTGGGCACAGAGGAGCGCTGGGTGTTGGTGCAAGCCTTCCAGCGCCGCATACTGACTTATTCGCCGAGCAACCCGCCAGGCTTCCAGGTGGAGATGGGCAACGTGGGACGCTCGTATTATGATTGGCGCTACGTGCAGAATCCGGGACCGGTGGCCACACCGACGCCGGGACCTCCAGGACAGGCGGCTATAACGGTCAGCCCAACGGAGGGCGATAGCAACACGACCATCACTGTTTCGGGCGTGAACTTCCCACCTAGCTCGCAGGTCAGTATCCAGGTAGAGCGGGCCGATGCCAACTACATCAAGGGTATCGCGGTAATAAGTGCGGGCGCGGACGGTAGGTTCTCGTACGGCTTCAAACTGCCTGCGGATGCAGCGAGGTTCGATAGTGTAACGATATCGGCCACAGCAGGCACTGGAGGCGCGAGAGCTACGGCTGAGTTCCATCTGAACTTCAGGCTGGCGATCGTGATCTCGCCGCAGAACTACATACCTAACGGCGGCATAATGACCGTAACAGGGAGCGGTTTCCCGGCTAACGTAAATGTGCAGATCGGGATACTGTTCGACGGAGCAGCCAACCCGGAGTATCCGACGGCTACGCAGTCGGACGGCAACGGGGCGTTCAGGGTGGCATTTGGTATCGGCAATAGAGCCGTGGGGTCGCGCTTCCTGGTGTTTGCTACGGCTGCGGGCGGCCTGAAGGCTAGCTACAACGACAGGGTGACGGTGGTCAACCAGCCTATACTGCAAGTGTCGCCCACTTCGGGCCCTGTGGGTGTGAATGTTACACTGCACGGGACGAACTGGCCCGCAGGCTCACAGGTGACGATCGGCTACCGAGGCGCAGGAGATCTGAGTGAAGGCTTCCTGCCGAGCCTGGTCCCTGTTGACGGGGCGGGCAACTTCACGATACAGGTGTACGTGGATCCGAGCCTGACCGGAAAGCCTCAGGTGATATTCAGTGCTACGAGCAACTTCGGCCTCCGAGCAGAAGCGATCTACCAGATAACATCCAACCCGCCACCGCCCCCGGCTAACCCTACGATAAGGGTAAGCCCGGCGGCGCTGCAACCGGGACAGGACGGCAGAGTAACGGGCGCGGGGTGGACCTCGGGCTCAGTGGTGACGATAGCGCTGGCGGGAGCGGGCAAGCAGCAGACCGTGGCGACAGCGATAGCGGATCGCGCAGGCAACTTCAGCGTGGCCTTCCATGTGGATAGTAGCTGGAGCGGAGCCGGACTGGTGCAAGTGGTGGCGCGCTCGAACGACAACCGCACAGCTATAGCGCCGCTGGTGATCATCACACCGGGCGGAGGCAGCGTTCTTGAGAATGGGCTGAACATGGCGGTGCAGACCTACCAGGGAGTAGGCACGCCGTACGTAAAGCTTAGCGGCGCGGGATGGAGAGCAGGGCTGGCACTCACGGTGTCGGTGATATCGGTTGGCGGCGACGTCAACTACGGAGTGGCTACGGCCACCGTGGGCCCTGACGGGACCTGGCAGGCTGCATTCGACAACTCAGGGTCGTGGGTAGGGCGCGCCGACATAGGAGTGCGCGTTTCAGACCCGACGGGGACATACTTCTCAGGGCGGCGATTGCCGGTAAGCACGCTGGTGAAGATTGACGGTGGAAACTACACGGTCGTCGGCGCGAACTGGGGAGCGAACACGCAGGTGGAAGCCGTGCTGCAAGTAGAGGGCAGGGACGTGCAGAGCCTGGGCAACGCAGTGGTTAATGGTAACGGCAACGTGAGTGTGAATATCACAGTGCCACGGGCCGACGGGTCACGCGCGGTGGTGTTCAGGACCAAAGACACCGGGGCACAGCCGATACGGTACATCGCGGTATTCGGGATAGATGCCCGTGCAGGCAAGTTCGTAGGCCCGATAGAGGGCATCAGTGCTGCAGCACCGCTGTTTGCAGCAGCAGGACCCGCTCGTTCGCTGCCGGGCATGCCCAGTACCGGGAGCGGGGCGGACGCGAGCTGGGCGATAGTGTTGCTGGCTAGCCTGCTCACCGCAACAGGCGGGCTGGCAGTCACAACGTACTCTCGGAAGAGAGCCGGATAGTGAAATAGAGAGGGGAACACCTGTCGTGGGTGTTCCCCTTGCGCAGTCCCAGCGGGCGGGGGACGCTTGTAGAATAAGGGCCTGGAAAATGTCTTGCGCGCAGATGGGGTAGTTGGTATAATATGGCTCGGGGGTGTGTAGCTCAGTTGGTTAGAGTGTTCGGTTCACATCCGAAAGGTCATAGGTTCGAGTCCTATCATACCCACCACGAAGAAGAAAGAGCGGCCCGGTTGGGTCGCTTTTTTGTTGTTGTTCGCCATGTTTCCACAGAGGGGTTATGTGTTATCATCCGGCAATGAAACGCGCCTTTGTGATCCTTCTGCTTCTTGCCTCCCTGACTATTGGCACGTGGGGCTGTGACGCGGGCGGCCTGCCCACGGTAACGCCTGTGCAGCCAAACCCGACAGCCAGCCCAGCGCCTGCGGACACAGCAACGGCAGTGCCGGCTGCGACCTATACACCGCAGCCCACGAGCACGGGCACGTCCGCGCCGTCGCCTACAGTCACACGAACGAGCACTCCACTGCCTACGACGGCCACTCAAACGGTGGTCGCAGAGCCGACCGAAGGGCCTCCGACGGCTGTGGAAGAGGCGACGCAAGAGCCGGTGCCGACCGCGACACAAGAGGATGGTAGCGTCGAGGCGACACCAACGGCAGAGCAGCCGCGACGTCCCACGCCTACAGCGGAGGCCGCGCCTGCCGGTGGGTGGAGCGAGGTGGTAAGGGGGTATCCGGGCAAGAAGCGCGTGGCGTTGACCTTTGACGCGGGCAGCACGGGCGAGACGATGCCTGCGGTGCTCGACGTGCTGCGGCAGAGGCATATTCATATAACGATGTTCTTTACGGGCAAGTTCGTGGAGCAGTACCCGGACGGCGTGAAGCAAGCGGTCGCGGACGGGCACGAGATCGCGAACCATACGTATTCGCACCTTGATTCGCTGGGATTGACGGACCAGCAGCTAAAGGACGAGCTGGCACGCACGGAGAGTATTATTTACAATCTTACGGGGGTGAGCACGAAGCCATACTGGCGGCCGCCGTACGGGTCGCGCGACAACCACGTGTTAAACGTGGCCAAGTCGCAGGGATACAGGTCTATCTACTGGACGCTGGATTCGCTTGATTCGGTGGGGCAGGTGAAGACGCCGGACTTCATTTTCAACAGGGTGACGAACACACCGAACTTTAATCTGGATGGGGCGATTATTCTACAGCACTTTGGCTCGGACGCGTCGGCGCAGGCTTTGCCGCGGATTCTTGACCGTCTGCAAGAGATGGGGTACAGCGTGGTGACGATCTCGGACTTGCTGACACCTTAGGGGACACCCCTAATACCCCGGACAGGGGGAGGACGCCTGCCAAGCCCGTTTGAGTGCGAGGCAAAGATGCACTTGCTTATTTGGTTGGGAGGCTAGGATGGGCCGCTTGTTCCGAGGCCTTTGCGAATTATTCGGCTTTCGAGGGGCGTGGAGAGGACCAGGGAGGTTATGCAGGAGCCGTGGGAGGCGACACGGTCTATGAGGCTTTCGAGAGCGGAGACCGAGTAGGTGGCGGCCTTCATGATGTAGTCATCGGTGCCTGTGACGCGGTAGCATTCCAGCACTTCGGGTATTGTTCGGACGATGGTCTGCCCGGTGGACTGGCAGTCCTCGCCCGCCTGAAGGCGGATGTAGGCCAGGATGGGGAAGCCGACCCTGTCGAGGTTGATTTCAGCACGATAGCCGGTGATTATGCCGTCCTCTTCCAGGCGGCGGACACGCTCTGCTACGGCAGGGGGCGACATGCCGATTCGACGGCCCAGCTCACTGTAGGGGATGCGCGCGTCCTCCTGCAATGCCTCTAAAATCTGCCAGCTAATTTCGTCGAGGCCGCTTTCGATTTGTGCGTTCATTTGCTGATATGCCTTTCACTCGTAGGTCTGGGCCGCCGAATGGTTTGTTGTATGTATTCAATTTTGCCGTTCTGCCTTGTATTATATATACATGGGCTGCGATTTGCAAGCCTGTGTTATGAGAGAGAAAGGGAGTCAAAGAGAATGTTAGCGATTATGTTTGTTGTTATACTGGTAGCCCTGGCCGCGAGCGCACTGAAGTGGGGCGTCGACAGCAGGGAAGGCATTAATAGCCGCCAGCAGGTGCACCGCCAGGTATAGCCCGGGCAAGTAGCTCACTAATCCGACGAGATTCTGGTGTTGGGGCGAGGTACACCTCGCCCCTCCGGCGTTAACGAGGTAGACAGGAACACTTTATGGCAACGCGTCTTGCAACAGAACAACCAATCAGCACCCCGGTCATTACTGAGCCTGTGAGCCGTGAAGTGCGCGAAGAAGCGACCACGGCGAAATCAAACAAGCCTGTGATGGTGGTACTTGCGATACTGGCAGTGTACATTATCTGGGGGTCCACCTATTTTGCAATAAAGGTGACGCTCGACAGCTTCCAGCCTTTCCTGATGGCAGGGATGCGATTCGTGCTGGCGGGGGGCATCCTGTTCGGCTACATGAAATTGCGCGGCGCGCCGACTCCCAACCTGAAGCAATGGGGGGCGTCGGCGCTGGTGGGGTGCTTGCTGTTGGCGGGCGGCAACGGCTTCATAACTTTCGCCGAGCAGTGGGTGGCTTCGGGGATAGCAGCGTTGGCTGTGGCTACGATGCCGCTGTTTGCCGCGCTCATTGCGGGGTTGTGGGGGCGGTGGCCGAGGAAGATGGAGTGGGTAGGGCTGTTGCTGGGCTTGACGGGTGTGATTCTGCTGAACCTTGAGGGCGATATGCGAGCCAATCCCATCGGAGCGATTGCGCTGCTGGTTGGTGCCGCTAGCTGGGCGCTGGGGTCTGTATGGAGCCGGTATCTACCGCTGCCGGGCGGCATGATGGCGAGCGCCACGGAGATGCTAGGTGGTGGAGCAGCCTTGCTGGTGCTGGGGCTTGTGAGCGGAGAGCGCATGACCGCGCTTCCGGCAGTGGGCCCCACGGTGGCTTTCTTCTACCTGGTCGTTTTTGGGTCGATAGTAGCCTTCAGCGCGTACAGCTATTTGCTGCAAAAGGTGCGGCCAACGCTATCCACGAGCTATGCTTATGTCAACCCGGTTGTAGCGGTGGCGCTTGGTGTGTGGCTGGGGGGCGAGCTAATAACGTGGGCGGGGTTGGTGGCCATGCCGATCATTCTGGTGGGCGTGGGGATCGTGATGCTGTCGAAGGAGCGTAAGACGGCTGAGGCGAACTCGTAGCTCGCAAAGGCTATTTTTGAGTCGGGTGGCGCGCCTACTATTTACAGTGGACGCGCCGTTTTGTAACTTCGGCTTCGTGGCTCGCGTATAGAGTTCAGCCCACTATTTGTCGTGGGCAATCTTGTACGGGAGTCAATCTCTATGAACAAGAAGCCATTCCGCTTCGGCGTGACCTCATACGGGGCGGAAAGCGGTGCTGCCTGGATAGCTAAGGCACGGCGTGCTGAGGAGATTGGTTATTCCAGTCTGTTGGTGCCGGACCACTTTATTGGGCAGTTCTCGCCTATGCCGGCGCTGGCGGCCGCGGCTGCGGTTACGAAGAGTCTGCGGGTAGGGACAATTGTCTGCGATAACGATTTCCGCCATCCAGTGATGCTGGCAAAAGAGGCTGCCACTATTGACTTTATTTCCGAGGGACGGTTCGAGCTAGGGATCGGAGCAGGCTGGCTCAAAGCTGAGCACGATGCGCTGGGGATCGGGTTTGATTCTCCCCCGGTTCGTGTGCGCCGTCTTACCGAGGCCATCGCCGTGATAAAGGGCTACTTTGGGGAGATGGCCGTGAAGTTCTCGGGTGAGTTTTACAGGGTTGACGGAGAGCTTGGGATAGAGCAGACGCCACCTCCTGTGCAGCGACCGCATCCTCCACTGCTGATCGGTGGAGGCGGCAGGCGTATGCTGGAACTTGCTGCCCGGGAAGCGGACATTGTGGGCATAGCCGCGAAAACCCGCCCCGACGGAACAGGGCCTGACCTCGACGATGCAGAGCTTCCTTTGCAGAGGAAGATAGATTGGATAAGGGAATCAGCGGGAGATCGGATCGAGGATATGGAGCTACACGTACAAACCTGGGCGGCGATGGTGACAGATGACCGCGCACAGGCTGCCGCTCAACTGGCGGAAAACATACCGTTGCCGCCGAGCCTGATGCTGACACTGCCCTATCTGCTTGCCGGTACTATTGAAGAGATCATTTCCGCTCTGCATGCATATCGCGAACAGTACGGCATTAACTACTACAGCATCTTCGACAGAGACATGGAGGGGTTCGCTCCTGTAGTGGCGCGCATGGCAGGGCGTTGAGAACTGAGTAGAGTGGGGCAGGTATTCGTGTCTAGGGAGCGGGCGAGTATGGCATAATTGGGGCATGACGCGCAGCACCGGTACGTTGGCATTGGCGGGCTGTAATCTGGCGGTGGCGGGATTGCAGCTTTTGTTCTTTCTGCCTGTGGTAGAGGGCGGGCGCGCGCTTGATGTCGCGCTCTGGAGTGGCGGGCCGCTTTTGTTGAGGGTGGACAGGCTGTCGCTTTTGTTCGGCGTGGTCTGGTCGGTTGCGCTGGCACTGGCGGTGGCGGCGGTTGAGGGGAATGATAAGCGGTGGACGTGGCTCGTGACGGTGGGGTTGCTGGGAGCAGCCTACGCTCGCGAGCCGATTTTGTTTTATGTGGGCTGGGAAGTAGCGGGGCTGGGCGTGTGGTTGTCTGCGCCGGTGGGAAAGGGGGGCCGGGCGAAACTAGCCGCGCTGGTGCATGGGCCGGGACTGGCGTTGCTGGCTTTAATTGTGATGGGCGGAGCGGGCGCGTTTGTGCCGCCTGAGGGTGGGGCAGGTCGGGAGTGGACGCTGGCGGTGGTGCTGCTGATGGCTGTGGCAGCGGGCGGGCGGGCGCTTGCTCCTGTTTTGTACTCGCAACTGAAGATCGGCACGGGGCAACGCGGGTGGTTCATGCTAGCAGTGTTTGGGTCGACGGGGCCGTTCCTGCTGGCGAAGGCGCTCTTGGAGGCGCGGTGGGACGCTTGGGGAATGTGGGCGCTGACGCTGGTGGGAACGGTAGGACTGCTTGCGGTGGCGGCGGTTGTCTGGAAAGGAGCGACATGGCCGATGCCTCTGGCTGGTGCCGTAACGGCTGTGGCGATCATTGGACTGGGGGTGGCTTCTGTTTCGCCGGTTGCGGCTATGGGGGCCATCTTGCTGGTGGGCCTGGGGGCGTTCGTGCCGTTACTGGGTGCTCTTGATGAGAACGAGGGGTGGCGGGGGTGGGTAATGGGTGCGGCTGTTGCGGCAAGCGCAGGGGGAGCGTGGATGGTTGTGCAGGGGGCGCTTGGTTCGCGCTATGCGGTGACGGGTGTGGTTGTTTTGCCTGTGCTCGTGTTAGTTGCGGGCTATGTGGCGATGAGCAGGGCCGGAAGTGGGACTGAGGCGCACAGGTGGGTTTTGATTGCCACGTTGGTGGGCCTGGGTGCGATGGTTGTTTATCCGCAGGCGGGGGTGGAGTGGTTTGCGCGGCCGGCAGTGGGGGCTATGGCGGGGGGAGTGGACGCTTCGAGCGAGCTTATAAGCGAGTGGGGGCTGGGGCTTGTGGCTAGAGGGCCGTCAGAGTTGCTGACGGCAGCTTTGCCTGCTACGGGCATTGCGGTGGCGGCTTTTGTGGCGTGGACGGTGCTTTACTGGCTGAGGGGTTTGCTGACGGCATTGGTGAAGAGGCGTTCGCCGTCGGAGCCGAGATGACACCGGAGCTTGCACAGTTTTCGGAGTGGGTGCTTGCCTTGCTGCCCCGCCTATTTGTTTATCCAGGCGGCCTGTGGCTGCTGGCCGGGGTAGCGCTGATCAAGCTGGGGGGGAAGGGGACGAAGGGGGTTGAGCCGAAGGCTTGGCTTGACGATTTGATGGGAGCTAACCTGCCGTCGTTGGCCATTGCCTGGGCGGGGGTTGCGCTGCTGCCATTGCCGGGAGCAAGTGTCTTGCCCTTGCCTGTTGATAGATGGGCGCTGGCGGCAACGCTTGCGGTTTCGCTGCTGCTGGACTGCGGAATGCAAGGTGCTAATAGGTCGAGGATGGCTCAGGCGGGGGCGGCCATTACGCTGGCGATACTGGCGCCGCTGGCAGCAGGCGATTCGTTGGTTGAGTTGCCCGCTGACCTGGTGAGCCGCGCACCGCTGGCCTTCGGATTGGCGGCCGCAGCGGTGGTGGTTGGATTGGTGGTGATGGCGTGGTGGGGGGGCTGGGGGCTCGCAGGAGAGGTGCGCGGGTTGGGGTGGTTGGCGCTGGCGATAATGCCGGTCTACGGGGATATGTGGCCCGAGGTTACGGCGTGGGTATTTGGGGCAGGGGTCGCTGTTTGGTTTGTCGCGGGCAGGACGAAGACGCGCCTGGTGGGTGGGCAAGGCGCGTCAGGGGAGGGGTGGACGTTAGCTATTCTGTGGCTTCCGGCGTTCCTGGCGTTAGGGGCGTCTTTGCTGGCTGCGCGGTGAATGTAGGGGTCTGGGGAGCGTACTTAGCCGCGATAGAGTGGATATAATCGCGGTAGGTGGAGGCGAGAGCGGCCGATTCGATGATGAGCGCGTTCTCGGCGTTTTGCTGGGCGTGGCGCGAGAAGTTGTAGGAGCCTGTTAGTACTGCATCATCGAGCACCATTACTTTATTGTGCATGTAATCGTGCTTGCTGGTGGGAGTGTAGGGCGTGCTCTTCTTACCTACCAGGTTGCCGTATTTGACAATACCGGCGAAAGCCTCGATCTTCCAGGTGTTGGCGGGGACCATCTGCCACTGGTATTTCACACCTTCCATCTGGGTCCAGTCGTAGATGCCCTCGATGGGTACTCCGCGCTGCATGGCGTCCTGAAGGGCGTGGATAATGCGTGTGGAGGTTATGACCACGGCGGCGATGGTGATACGTACTTTGGCGCGAGAGATGGCATTCGCTATGCTCTCGTCTATCCAGTCACCTTCGCCGGGAGAGAAGTTGACCAGGACGTAAGCAGGCTTGCCGTCATACATGAGAGTGGCCTCGCCGCTATCCATATGAACAGGCGCCGAGATGTTGGCGTCAACCCAAAGCTCCTCAAAATTGAGGGTGTAGCAGCGGGCAAGCTCAGGCGATTGGAAGATGATGATGTTGTTTTCCTCGTCGGACCAGCTTTCGTCGGTGAAGTTGGTGGAGCCTGTCCAGACCTGAGCCTGAGGGGTGCCGCTGTCCAGAACGATGTATTTGTGATGCATGAGGGCACGATAGCCTTCGATAGCCCGGGAGGGGAAGCCGAGAGCGCTCACAAACTGGGGGGTTGTGAGGTCGCAGGGATCGTAATAGCCGGCGAGGAGGGGTTGTTGGCTGCCCGCATCGTAGGCGAGGCGTATCTTGACGCCTGCGTTGGCGCGTTCCTGGAGGGCGTTGACGATTATGCTGCGCTGTTCGGGGCAAAGGCTGAAGGAGTAGATGGCGATCTCGATGGTCTCTTTGGCCTGCGAGATGAAGGCAGCAATGCGATTGGCGACGTCGTCGGCGGTCTGGCTACCGGCGGTCAGGAAGTAGGTTTCGATGCTGCTGTTGGTGGAGGCAGCGGTCGTGTTCGGATTGTTGTTCATCATTGTGTTCATGTTATTTTGGGTGAGGAAACCGAGATTAAAGGGTTGGAGGTTGCGAATCGGGCGGCGCGGGAGGCATGTCGGAGGGGTGAGGGCGAGGATTGTCCGCGGGCAGATTCATTTTGTCTATCAAGAAGAAGCGTAGGCCCATGAGCAGAGCCAGGGCGACACAGAAGGCGAAGAGGATGGTTACGTCTGAGGGATCGAGCGTGGCGAAGTTGTTGTAAGCATGGTAAGCAATAAATAGACCAAAAGCGATCACACCGAGGGGGACGTAAGGCCGCACGGGGGTGATGCCCTTGTCGGTTGTGGGTCGCCGAGCCGCACCGGCGGCGCGGATGAGCATGAAGACTCCGCCGGCGGCGACGGCCAGCCCGGTGAGAATAAGGAGTAGTTGGGTTATATCCAATAGTTTATGGCTTCGACTTTCCGGTACTCAGTACCTACTATTACTATCGCATGTTACACGGGACGGGTGTGGGGTTTGCACCAAGGGTGCGGGTGCGGGCCTGGGAGGCCTTGCCGTTTATATCTCCGGAGGGAGAGACCCACCCCCGGCCCCTCCCTTCAGGGAGGGGAGAAAGAAAGAGAGCAAGGGCCAGGGGACACCCCTGGAACCCCGGCAGGAGGGTACTCCTGCACCTCCCTGTTGGCGGGGAGGCCAGTGAAGACCCACCCCGACTCCTTCCTTCAGGGAGGGGAGAGTTATATAGAGAGGGAAGTTGGGGGACACCCCTGGTAGCGAGGTAGGGGACTGCGCCCTCTGCACCTCTCTGCTGGTTGGGTGGCAAGAGGAGAGGTCAAGGGGACAGCTGGATACCCCGGCAGGGGACTGCGCCTGCCCCTCCCTGTTGGCTGGGTGGCACGGAGGGAAGAGGTCAGGGGACAGCCCTGGTACGCCAGCGG
This sequence comes from Chloroflexia bacterium, assembly GCA_038203825.1. GTDB lineage: Bacteria > Chloroflexota > Chloroflexia > QHBQ01 > JADMIH01 > JADMIH01. The sequence goes on from JBBRDO010000035.1 coordinate 12,040, forward strand.
GGGACTGAGTCTCCTGCACCCCATCTTTGAGTGGGAGGCAAGAACGGTGTTGCTTTCGCAAAGATGTGCTACTTGCCGGTCTGGAGGTATTGGACTGCACGGTCCAGTTGGGGATCTTTGTCGCTCTGGTAGTCCTGGACGGTGCGTACGACCTCAATGTCAGGGGTCAGGCCACGGTCGGGCTGGCTGGTGACTAGGGGTTGGGCCTCAGCTGTCGCTGTAACGTCTGCGGGACCAAGGGTGGCCACGGGAGTGGGGGTGAAGGTTGGCTGCGGGAGAGGGGTGTCATTGGGGCCGGGCGTGGGGGTGCGCTTGGGGTTGACATCGCGCTTGTTGGGGGTTAGCCAGTGAGCGAAGGTAATGCGGGCTTCGGAGCCATCGTCCCAGTCGTACACGTGCTGTTCGGAGCCTTTGCCGAAGCTTTGCTCGCCGATCAGGACTGCACGCTTGTAGTCTTGCAGAGCGCCCGAAGTCAGCTCAGAAGCTGATGCGCTGCCACCGTTGATGAGGACGACCAGAGGTATGTCGGTGAACTTGGGGCCGCTAGAGATCACCATCTGAGCCTGATCATCGGAGTGGTCGGCCTTGTGCGACTCGTAGAAGCCGACGGTATTATCAGGAAGGAAGCGACCAAGCATCTCCAGCGCGGCTGTTACCAGGCCGCCACCGTTGTTACGCAGGTCGAGGATAACGCCCTTGGCGCCGTCGGTCTTTGCCTGGGCGAGAGCGGCATCGAGTTGCTGGGTGGTCTTTTCATTGAAGACCGAGACCTGTAGCCACGCATAGTCGCCCTGCTTCTTGTAAGTGACAGCAGGCACATCAATATGCTCGCGGGTCAGCTCCACCTCGTAAGGCGCTGTGTCGCCCAGGTGGAGGAAGCGGATACGCACGACGGTGCCCGCCTTGCCACGCACAAGGCTGGCGACCTGGTCGGTGGTCATTTTGGTTACGTCGCGCCCATCAACAGCCAGAATGGTATCTTTGGGGCGGACGCCTGCGCGCTCGGCGGGTGTGTTGGGGATTGGGGCCACAACGGTGGGGAGGTTGTTGCGCTCCTCGATCCACATGCCAACGCCCTCAAAGTTGCCCTCAAACGAGCTTTTGACGACTGTGTTCTCATCGGGCGTGAGGAAGGTGGAGAAGTCGTCACCGAGGGAGGCCACCATGCCTTTTGCCGCGCCGTAGATCATCTTCTGCTGGTCAACAGGGGTGTAGTAGAACTCACTGTTGGCGGCCTGAAAGGTCTTCCAGAAAGAGGCGAACTGCTTGTCAATGTCGCCCGCGTTAGCAGGCAGGGTAGGTTCCTGGACGCCGGACTGCCCGGGTTGTTGGGTGCTGCCGGTGGCAGGGGTGGAGGTGGTACCGAGCTTTGCCTGACCTGTTGCGTAGGGTGTGACGAAGCCGGCACCGTAGGCGACAAAGGCGACCACCAGTAAGAGCAGGATATATAGTAAGGTCTTAGAGCCTGAGCCTTTTTCCATTATAGATTTCTCCTAGCATCTGCTTTGCGAGTCAGGGAGTGGGACAAACATAACAGGCCGTGCCGCGGTCCTGAGTTGGGAGGCATAATAGGATAGTGACAGAATAAGCACGCCCGGCGTATGTTTCCGCCTGAGGCGTGTCTAAACAATTATAGTATAGCGAACGTACAGATATTGAGCAAACATCATGCCTCGGCATCATCGAGGGTGTGTAGCTGCTCGTCGATCTCGGATAGGAGGGAGCGCATCGGCTCATTGGAGATTGAGCCGTCGAGGTTGCGCTGGCGAACGACGGCCTTTTCGAGCTGGAGGAGCCTACGCCTGATAGAGCGATTCTGCGATTGGGTCAGGTCTTCATCACGGAGGCGAAGATCTTGCAGGAGGGCATCCAAGTCGGAGATGCGGTCAACATAAGAGTCTTTGAGGCGGGTAGCTGTTTCCTGGGGTAGGCCGCCCGACCTACCCAGGCGGTCTATTTCCTGCATAGCAGCGAGGGCCATGCTCTTACGGGCCGCGAGGGTCTCGTATTCCTGCTGGGCGCTCTTTTTGTCGATCAGGCCTAGTCTGCTCAGGAGGGGGTTCATTGTCAGGCCCTGGACAAGCAGGGAGAAGAGGATCACGCCGAAGGTGGCGGTCAGGAGGAGGTCGCGGTCGGGGAAGGACTCGCGGAAGGGCATACCACTGCCGAGGGTGAAAGGTATGCTGAGGGCCAGCGCAAGGGCAATGGAGCCACGCAGACCACCCCATACGAGGACGGCGCGCCAGCTAAAGGGAATGGGACGGTGGATATAACGCAGCACCGCGCTCGACAGTAGCACGACGACAACGCGCACGGCCAAGACGATGGCGATGGCGACGAGGGTAGGCACGATGTATTGCCAGAGCTGGCCTATGTTTAGCTCAAGCCCGATCAGGAGGAAGATGAGCGAGTTGGCCAGGAAGCCGAAGAACTCCCAGGTGGAGGAGACGGCTTCCCGGGTGGTAGGGGACATGCCGCTGCGTCCGTAATTGCCGACTACGAGGGCCGCAACCACGACGGCGATCACTCCGGAGACGCCTATTTGCTCGGCGAGGAGGTAAGTGCCATAAGCCAGGATCAAGGTGGCTGTGGTTTCGACGAGGTAGTCGTTAATGCGGGATATGATGGCAGAGACTAGGTAGCCAATCGCCGCGCCTAGCAAGACGGCGCCCAGCACGACCACGATGAACTGCACCACAGTAGTGAGGGGGTTCGTCAGAGCGCCCGCGGCGATGATGCCGAGGACTATACGGAAGACTACGATGGAGGTGCCGTCATTGAAGAGGCTCTCGCCTTCCAGGATGACGGAAAGGCGGCGGGGGGCACCTATTTTGCTGAAGATGGCGAGCACCGAGACAGGATCAGTGGCGGACATGATGGCCCCGAAGAGGAAAGCGGTATCCCATCCCAGGCCAGTGGCGTAGTGGAGGCCGGCAGCGACACAGACGGCGGTGAGGATCACGCCAGGGATGGCAAGAAGGATAATGGGGCGCAGGTTATCGCGTACATCGGAGAAGCGGAGGTTGTAGGACGACTCGAAGAGGAGGGTGGGGAGGAAGATGAAGAGGATGAGGTCGGGAGTAAGGGTGATGGACAGGCCGACGTTGGCGAGCGCGATCAGGAGGCCGGTGATTGTGAGGGCTACGGTGTAGGGGATGCGTATGTATTTGGAAGCAACGGCCACCACCATAGTGGTGATCAGCAAGAACACGATGGTGATTACGCCTTCAGTTGCCAGTGAGTGCTCCATGTTTGCCTTTCTGTTAAAACGACAGGATGACTTAAGGAGTTACTGAGATATTATAGCAGGCTGGTGGGACGAGGGTCGAATGTGTGGAGAAGTGTGGGGTGGGACGACCGGGCTTTGGGAGGAGGGAGTGGCTTTGGTGAGCTGTAAGGAAGGCCGAGTGCTTCTTCACTACGCTCAAAATGACAAAGAGGGGAGACTGTACTCGTGCTGATTAGATAGGGGCGTAGAGTCGGGGGCGATTATGGGGTTTCCAGAGGGTGTCTTATTGGCGATGGTGCGGAGTTTACAGTACAATTAGCATGATAGCACCCTATATTAAGCCACTGATCGTAAGTCGCTGATCGTAGGTCGGGACGACGGACGACGTATGACTTACGATCAGTGACTTACGATCCTACGACTAAGGATGGAGAAACGAAGCACTATGCCCACACAGGACATGGAACAGACTGCCTACTTGCTGACCCCGCACGTGGTGAAATGCCCCACGCCGCAATGTCCGGGCTGGATTACGCTTGATAGCACGCGCCACCAGACTGAACCATGCCGGTACTGTCGCATTGGCGTGGATACATTGCGATTTCTGCTTTCACGCGTGGGAGCCGATAACAAGGCCCTATCGCCGGAGATACATGACGAGTTCAACCGCCTGATGTTGACTATGGCGGGTGCGTGGGGACAGAACGTATACCTGAAGCCGTCAGAGGGGACGCTGGTGGAGTTGAAGTCGGGGGCCAGGGGCGTGACAGTAGAGTACAATCCGCAGCTGGGTGACGCGGGCGAGGACGGAGCCGGGCCGCTGGTGGGCACTATTATCCACAAGCTGTTGCATTTCGAGGCGCACCTGGGGCAGAAATTGCCGCAACTGTCCGCGAAATCAGGCGCGAAGGACAAGGAAACGCTGGCGCCTATGCTGTCGTATATCAGGACAGTGGCGGACCACGCATGGGTGGTGGCAAGGATGCGCCAGCTGAACCCGGGCTTGCAGGAAGCACAGAGCCGTTGGGGGCTTGACCTGGCCCAGATGCTGACAGGGTCGGAGAGCATGTTCAACCGCTACCTGTCGGAGCGTAACTTAAACAAGCTGGTAGCCGTATTAAAAGTAGCAATAGACGCGGATAGTTTTCGCGCGAGCGTTGTCGACCGGCTGGCGACGCTGACGGCGCAGATACTTGCGCCCGAAAAAGAAGAACAACGCAGGATTTACCTGGCAATCCAGATAGCCAACGTGAAGCTGCTCAACCAGGATGACGCGGAACCTTACACCCAAGCCCTGCAAAAGCGCGAAGTAGGTAATTTGCGCGAGGCTTTGCCGCTGGCCGAAAAGCTGTACAGCGAACTGGAGTCGTCGCCCATAGCGGAACCGCACGCGGTGCGCTCGAAGGACGGCGGAGGGGAGCCGAAGGTTACGATGGACTACGGGCAGTTCGTGAGGGCTATGGAAGCTAGCGTGAAGGCGCTGGGGCTGGCGAACTCGTTTGAAATTAAACCGTAGATCGTAAGTCACTGATCGTAAGTCGTGGTACATGTATGTAATTAGTGGCGGTCGCCCGTTGCTTATAGAAGGAAAATATAGATATGAAATGGTTATCGAGTATATTCGACAACACGGATAAAGAGTTGGGACGGCTGCGCCGGATTGTGGCACAGTCGAACGAGGAGGCGGAGAGTCTCCTCGAGACCCAGCGTGAATACGCCGCACAGATAAGAGGCGAGATCCTGGCATTGCTGCAGAGAGACAAGGCAGATTGGCAGAGTGGGATGTCGGCTGAGATGAAGAATGTGGCGACGGAGGCGCGTGAGATCGCGAAGAAGGCCGACGCTTTAAGGGCGATCATAATGAAGGGCGAGCAGACGAGCCGTGACCTCTCGGTGCTGCTGGCCGACTCGAAGCAGTTGTCGGCGATGACCGCGGAGCGCTTGCAGCGGCTTCCATCGGACCGGCATGACCTGGACGAAGAGATCGCCAAGCTGGTGACGGAGTTGGGCGAACAGCTTGAAGCGAAGATGGAAGAGAAAGCGGGCATGCGCGAGGCAATCCTGCGCGAGATACCGAAGGCTAATCTCTACCCGAAGAAGGCCACCGCGGAGGAGATGATCAAGCAGGTGGAGGCAGTAGCCACCTTCCTGGGCCGCGAAGTGGCAGACTATTTCGAGCGCACCAATGAAACGCTGGTGGCGCTAAGGCGTGCGGTGGGATTGCGGACGCTAGTGGACCTGATGCCCAACAGCAACCAGCAAACAGCGGACCTGGAAGCAGCAACGGCGGAGCTTATTCGTGCCTTGCAGGAGAAGGACCTTATCAAGCACCTGGAGAGGCAGGGCCTGCGATTGCCCGCCGCAGTAAAAGCGGCAGCGGGGCTGGCCGACCGAGAGCCTGAGCAGCAAGCGGCACGAGGCCGGAAAGACCGCAATAGTGCGCCGGTTGCACTGCCGAGCCAGAAGAACGAGATCGCAGACGAGCTTTACTGGGAAGAGCAGGCTACGGCAGAGCTGGTTGCGCTGGCGGAGTCGCTGACGAAGGGGAGATCGACTGAGATTCGCGACCTGGCAGAACGCTTTGCCGGACGTGAAGAGCGTTTGCAGGCGCTCACTTCCGCGTTCAGGGCGCGCATTCTGGAGGCCCGCACGACCTTCTGGGCGAACACCTGGGGCAAAGTGACCGACATAGTGGGGGTGGGCGCAGCCAGCCCGTTCAACGAGCGGTTCGCCGAGCTCGATGCTGAACAGGACGCGCTCGTGGAAGCGGTTATGGCGCAGTATGAGGACAAGTTTGCGCCCGTGAAGGACAAGCCCGACACACTGGGCGAATTGATGCAGAAGCGCGATGCGCTCGAAACCGAAGCGTTCAACGAACTGATGAACAGCTTGCGACTGGAAGACCGACCGGCCTACGACAGGCTCAAGGCCGTCCAGGATGCGCACAAGAAAGAGCAGCGCACGGACGAGCAGCGCGTTCTGGACGAATTGATCCCGGAGGCGTTTGCGGCGGTATGGGACGCTGCGCGGCGGACGATAGGCCTGCGCCCTTACGACGTGCAGTTGATAGGCGGTATTATTTTACACGAGGGCAAGATCGCAGAGATGAAGACGGGCGAGGGCAAGACCCTGGTGGCCGTGGCTCCGCTGTATCTCAATAGTCTTTCAGCAAGAGGGGCGCACCTGTGTACGGTGAACGAGTACCTGGTTAAGCGCGACCCGGACTGGATGGGGCCAATATATAAGCTGTTGGGGTTGTCGGTGGGCGTGATCCTGTCGGGCATGGAGCCGTGGGAGCGCAAAGTCGAGTATATGAACGACATCACCCACGGCACGAACTCGGAGTTCGGCTTCGACTACCTGCGAGATAACATCGCCAACGACCCGGACCGGGTGGTGCAACGGCCACCCAACTATTGTATCGTGGACGAGGTAGACAGCATCCTCATCGACGAAGCCCGCACGCCTCTGATTATATCGGGGCAGTCGGAAGGGTCGGCTGAGATACATATTCGCGCCGCAGGGTTCGCCAAGAATCTGCGTGCAACAGATGATTACACGGTGGACGAGAAGACCCGCAGCGCTATTCTGACTGAAGAAGGGATAGACCGCGCCGAGGACTATTTCCATGTAGATAACCTGTACCACCCTGACAATTTCCAGCTTGTGTATGGCGTGGACAACGCGCTTAAGGCACACGCCCTGTTCAAGCGGGACAAGGACTATGTGCTCTGGCAGGAAGGCAAGGTTGTGAGCGCGGGCGAGAGGCTGAATCCCAAAGCTGCTGTTGAAGTGGTGATCGTGGACGAGTTCACGGGCCGACTGATGCAGGGGCGCCGCTATTCGGAGGGTTTGCACGAAGCGATCGAGGCAAAAGAGGGCATCAAGGTGCAATCGGAGAGCCAGACCTTCGCGACGATCACTATCCAGAACTACTTCCGCTTGTATCCCAAGCTGGCGGGCATGACAGGTACGGCGGCCACGGAAGCTGAAGAACTGATGAAGATCTACAAGCTGGAGGTTATGCCGATCCCGACGAACAAGCCAATGATACGGCAGGACAATCCCGACCGCATATACCGGACGGAGCGAGCCAAGTTCCGGGCGGTGGTGGACGAGATAGCGGAGACGCACGAAGCGGGGAGACCCGTGCTGGTGGGTACTGTCTCTATCGAGAAGTCGGAAGAGCTGAGCAAGATGCTGGAAGAGCGCGGGCTAACGCACTCGGTGCTTAATGCCAAGCAGCACGAACGCGAAGCAAGCATCGTGGCGCAGGCGGGTCAACAAGGGGCCATCACGATAGCCACCAACATGGCAGGCCGTGGTACGGACATCGTGCTGGGCTTCGGCGTGGGGGAAATGGGAGGCCTGCATATCATCGGCACGGAGAGGCACGAGTCGCGCCGGATCGACAACCAGCTACGCGGGCGTGCGGGCAGGCAGGGCGATAACGGCTCAACGCGCTTCTTTGTCTCGGTCGAAGATGAGATCATGCGGCGGTCGGGGGTGAACCAGAATATCATCAACTCGAACATATTCAAGAGCCTGTGGGAAGAAGACATGCCGATGGAGCACTCGATGCTCAGCAAGAGCGTGGAGCAGGCGCAGGTGAAGATGGAGGGGTTCAACTTCGACACAAGGAAGCACCTTGTGGAGTATGACGACGTAATTAATACTCAGCGCGACGTGATCTACGGGGAGCGCAGGTTCATCTTGAAGGATGGTGAGCCGCGGTCGATAGTGTCGGAGATGATAGGGGAGAAGGTACAGGACCTGGCATCTCCCGTTGCCATGGACGAGACCACGGGCAAGCGCAAGAAAACGAAAGAGGCCTCGAGCTATACACGGATGTTCGGCGCGCTAAAGGAAACATTCCCTGATGATATAGTGCGGAGGCTCTTGCGATCTATCCTGACCTCACGTATTGCACCCCTCGCGGACGACGGCAACCTTGACGACTACACGTCGGAGCTAGAGCAGATCGCGCATGACGCCTATGATGGCGCGCTCAACATGAACATCAAGAACATGGATGATAAGCTGCGCGACTTCTACCACATCGGTGACGTGTACTACGAGGAGGCGGGACAGGGGGAGGTAGACTTCAACAAGCTACAAAAGGCGCTCGGGTTGCCCGCAGATGTAGTAAAGAACATGCGCGAAGAAGATATGGCCTATGAGGACGCGCACGAGTACCTGAGCGAACTTGTAACAGCGGGCTTTGACCGAGAGTATCACCCGCAGCTGGATAAACTGCTCGAGTACTTGCACACGGAAGCACCCAAGATCGTCACGGCGGCCAGCAATACTGGGCATGAAACGAAGGATATTGCCGAGGCCCGGACACGTGGATTGTTGGAATACATAGACACGAAGTTCGCGCTGTCGCCCGCCTCGGCGGCTCGCTATGCAGAGGCGGAGAACTCGAGCCGCTCGTCGATGTTGGCCGGCGGAGGCGATGCAGAAGTCATTGAAGAAGTACAAGTGCAGCTGGATACACTGTATGGGGAGATCGAGGCGACGTTGGGAGAGGTGTTCATCGAGACCAACGAGACCATGCCACTGATCGCGATGGTAGACAACAGGCTGCCGCGCTCGGTGTACCGCCGCATCGAAGAGCAACTGGGGCTTGAGAAGTTGGAAGAGGTAGAGAACATACCGCTCGCTCAACTCGAGCCGGACGTGCGCGGCGTGGTGATAGATGCGTTTGTGCGCTGGCAGGAGTCGGACCTGCTGCTGCGGGTGATAGATTACCTGTGGACGCGTCACCTGACGACGATGGAAGGCCTGAGGCACTCGATCGGCCTGCAGGCGTACGGCCAGAAGGACCCGCTCGTGCAGTACAAGGTGAAAGCTTATGAGCTGTTCGACGAGCTGAAGGGGGAGATACGGCAGCTATCGGTGCTGAATGTGCTGATGATGGGCGGGAAGGCAGAAGAAGCCCGCGCCCAGATCAGACGGGCAGCAACGCAATCGGCCATGGAGCACAAGGCACGCCAAGAAGCCCAGGCCAGCCAGGCAGGGGTGGGCAAGATCAAGCCGGGCGTGGCGGGCCATCGCCCAGCGCAACCGCAGCCTCAAGCGCAACGGCCCGCAGGGACCGGCAATGGCAGTGGTAACGGCAGTGGTAACGGCAGCCGCCACCCAGGGCCGTCCGGAAGCCCGGTCGCGGTAGCCGGGGGCGTAGGCAAGCAGAAGATAGGGCGTAACGATCCGTGCTGGTGTGGCAGTGGGAAGAAGTATAAGCAGTGCCACGGACGGTAGGCACGACGTGGGGAGTCGTAGATCGTAAGTCGTAGATCGTAAGTCGCAGGTCATGAGATGCTGAATGCGGTGTGTCGAGCGGCGCGTGGCGGTTAGTGGATTGAATTGGAGAGGACGCATAGAGTTTGTCTAGGTGTCCTCTTGTTTGTGTTGGGCGACGGCCGATTGGGGCGCTTGCCGAGTCAATTGTTCTGACAGTAGATTAATCGCCGTGGCATTGGGTATAATAAGGCGCTGTGCCCTCACAACTCGAGTGCCCGAGTGTTTGTTGCGCATGTCATAAATGGACTGTCGTGCTGTCTGACAGCCCAGAGTAAGCAGAGTGCAGGGCGTAATACCGGGAACTCTTTTTTGCCCCATATGCAGGAGAAATCGTCTATGAACAATGGCCAGATGTCTAATGAAGCTCACCAGACCGAGCAATCCTTGTCTAACCCGTCGCCGCAACCCAAAGGACCTCGAACTCCCCAACGTGTGCCAAGCGGCATAAAGGGGCTAGATACTATTCTGAACGGTGGACTTCTAAGAGGAGGCGTTTATTTCATAACGGGCCAGCCAGGCACAGGTAAAACTATACTGAGTAACCAGATGGCGTCTAACCATGTTGCGTTGGGCGGGCGCGTGGTGTTCGCAAGCCTGCTTACGGAGACACACGATAGGCTATTCTCGCAGCTTAGGTCCTTTTCGTTCTTCAATCCCAGGATTATTGGTGAGGAGCTTTATTACGTCAGCGCCTATGCCACAATGCAGAAGGAGGGCCTCGATGGGTTGCTCAACCTGTTGCATGGTGTCATTCGGGATAACAAGGCAACACTGCTGATATTGGATGGGGCACTGGACGCCGGAGCAGTGGCACAAACAGACAGGCACTTCAGGGAGTTCATCCAGAAGCTACAACTGTTTGCCGAGGGCTACGATTGTACGACCCTGATGATAAATTCACTTGTTGGCGGTCCCTCCTCTGCTGATTCTATTACCGGAAGGAGTACGGTCGACGGCATAATACATTTAAGCGATAGGCTGGTAGGGCTACGCTCGATTCGAGAATTGCAGGTCCAGAAGTTTCGAGGCAGCAGCTATCTCGAAGGACTGCATGCATTACAGATCACCCCGGATGGCATAGAGGTGTATCCCCGACTGGAGATGATGATTCGGAACGCAGATCACGGCCTGGACATGGCGAGGCGCGAGCGATTGTCCACAGGGGTGTCGGGCCTTGACAAACTATTACATGGCGGACTGCTCGCAGGCTCTTCAACAGCATTGCTGGGACCTCCGGGCAGTGGAAAGACTTTGCTTGGCCTACACTTCCTGGCAGAGGGGGCACGACAGGGACAGCGTGGCCTGTATTTTGGATTGAACGAGTCGCCCGCACTCACGATTGACGCGGGGGACCAGGTTGGACTGAAACTCAAGGAGCTGGTCGAGCAAGAGCTTGTACAGGTGATGTGGCAGCCTGCACTTGAAGTGACGCCGGATGTACTTGCTAATACTCTGCTTACGGCAGTACGTGAGAGCAAACCACAGCGATTATTCCTCGATGGACTTGGCGCGCTGGACGACCTCAATGTCAACAGCGAGCGTATGCCACTGTTCTTCACAGCGCTCATGACGGAGCTGCACACGCTGGGGATTACGACGATATCAGCAATAGAGCTGAACTCGATATTCGGGCCAACCACGAACATACCAATAGAGGGCGTGTCAGCCAGGGTGGAGAACATCATATTCATGCGCTATGTTGAAATACGCTCTGAACTTCAGCGTATCATTTCCATACTGAAGACGAGGCGCAGCGGCCACGATGGGGCAATAACTGAGTTCCAGATAACAGACAAGGGTATCAAGACAGGGGGTAAATTCGAAGGGGCAGAGGCAATGCTCACCGGCGTGGCACATACATTGCTTTAGGATAGGGCATAGGTTCGCGGAACTGCGAACTTTCAAGTTATGCCCAAGGCAACGCCAAAGCCCACGTCAAGGTCAGAGCAGGCAACCAGTAGAAATATTCTGTAAAGGAAACCTCTGTCCAACAAGGAGTACAACTGTCTGTGAAGACCATACTCATTGTTGAAGATGAGCAGGCCATTGCGGAGATGCTTGCTGCTATTTTGGAAGAGACAGACTATCAGGTAGTTATAGCGGGCAACGGACAAGAAGCATGGGCCAAGCTTGAGACTACCAGACCCGATTTGATACTGTCAGACATAATGATGCCCATCATGGACGGGAGAACGCTGTGCAAGAAGCTGCAGGCGCACCCTACATACAGGTCGATACCTCGGGTGCTGATGAGCGCTGCTTATGACTCTGTCAGCCCGAGCGATGGGAACCCGGCAGCATTTCTGAAGAAGCCATTCGCGTTGCAGGAGTTGTTAGCCACGGTGAGCGGCATAATTGGCGAGGGCGAGGAAGCGCAGGGCTAAGAGCTTTGCAAGGCAGCATCGGCGCTTACAGAGTGGAACGGGCCGCTGCGGGAAGCGATAGATTTTGGCGCAATTAGATCGAGTGTTTGTCGGGGGCTCGCATGACGCGTGTGCTGGTGCTTGGGGGCGTTTCCTACAACACGATGATCTACGTGGATAGCTTCCCGCAGCCTGAGCCACAGACCGTGTTCAGCAAGCGGCTGCATGACACTGTAGGCTCGACAGGATCGGGCAAGGCGCTTAATCTGTGCAGGCTGGGATTTGATGTGACGCTGCACGGGGTGATCGGGGACGATAGGTACGGGGATCTGATCAAGGGATATTTTGATGGAGAAGACCTGCGCTTTATTTATGATATAGACCCGGCGGGCACCGAGCGGCATACGAACCTGATGGACGAAGAGGGACGTCGGATCTCGATCATCCAGGTGCAAGGAACAGTGGATGCTTCAGTATTGGACCAAGGCAAGATCGAGCCATTGATTGACGAAAGCGATTACGTGGCTCTGAGCATCACAAGCCCATACTCAAGCCTGATACCGCTTATTAAGAGGCATGGCAAGGAGATATGGTGCGACTTGCACGATTATGATGGGGTGAACCCGTACCACGACCCTTTCGTGCAGAGGTCTGATTATCTCTTTCTAAGCTCGGACTTGATGCCGGATTACCGGGCTTTCATGGTGCGGATGATCGGGGAAGGCAAGAAGATGGTGGTTTGCACACACGGTAAGAAGGGGTCGACCGCGCTCACGGGCGATGGAAGTTGGATTGATATGCCGGCCATCGAACAGCCTTTGCCGGTGGATACGAACGGTGCGGGCGACGCTTTCTTCGCGGGGTTCCTATATGGGCACGCGCATGGCCATGATGCTGAGGTGTCGTTGAGGTATGCGACAATCGCGGGTGGGCTTTCTACTTTATCGGAGGAGTTGGCATTCCCGCAGCTGAGCGTGGAGTTCATCGAGGCTGAGTATGGCAGGTACTACAGGGAAGAATGGGGGGCAACATGAGACAGAGGCATAGAGTCATATTCTTTCCGGCACTTGTGATAGTCATGCTGGTGCTGGTGCTGGTTGGGTGTAGCTCGGAAGGCGACTACAGGTATGGCACGCCGACGCCAGCACCAACGGTGGGAGGAAACGGAACAGTGAGCACATTCCCAAAGACAGGGCACGCTCCGGACTACTCGTGGATAGCGGGCCGCGTGACATTTACCAAGATACAGGGCGGGTGTGTCTACATTTACACGGACCCTGCGGAGATTGAGGGGTACGAACTCTCGCTGACTCCCGCGCCGGAAGGGGTGCAAAGCGGAGTGACGGTGGGCACGTCAGTGCATAACGATACCTCGCCTCCACTGCGCGATATTACCCCGCAAACGGGGGCGCAAGCGCAAGCCACAGAGCCACCGGGCAGCAGGTTCGTGGCGAACGGCAACAGTTGGGATGAGTCGAAGGTGAAGGACGGGGACTACGTGGTGTTGTTTGGAAGACCTGCACGCCAGGGGGAGCCTACCGAGATCTGCCCCGGTGGCACGGCTTATGTTGTGGACAGATGGGTGGCGAACCCGTAAGGTTGGGTGTTAGGGCTGAGGCGAGTTGATTTGCTGGGTGGATTGCGCCTGCAACTTGCGCTTGAAGGTGAATACGATCTGGGTTGTTACAGCGGTGGGGGCGAGGCCGAATTGTCCGATAATGGGGACCTGACTGACGAGTTCCCAGCCATCGCGCCCCATGTTCTGGAGCCGGTCCCAGTCGGTGAGGCCATCGCTGGCGCGTATTTCCCACATATGGTTGATGCCGCGCATGGACTTTGCCATGTCTATGATCAAGATCTGGTATTCCCACTGGTCCATCGGTTTACTCCTTTTGCGTGTTTGGTTTCGTAACTAGTTGCGGTGCTTGTGGTGCTCGGCTATTAGCGCATCGAGGGCGTTGCTGAGGTCGAAGAAGTGGCTATAGAGGGCATCGTCGGAGCTCAGGAGGGGTAGCGCCTTGTCGAGTAGCGCACGGGCCTCGGCGTATTGGCCGTCCTGGATGTGGGCGTAGATGAACTGGTAGAGCAGCATAGTGTCGTTGCCCATCTCGCTTATAGCCTGGGCCGCTACGTGTATTACGGCCTTCGGGTTTCCGCTTTTGCTTAGAGTAATCAGGTAGTCACGGATCACGTCGTAGGATTGGGCGGGCGCGACCTCCTTGCGCCCGTCCCACAGATAGGATTGCAGGATGAGAGCCTGTTCGAAGCGGCTCGCCTGCCCCAACGCTCTGCCGAGGGCGGTCAGGTGCTCATAGGTGGGCTGCAGAACTATCATCTGCCTTAGATAGTAAAGTGCCTCGTCGCGATTTCCCAAGTTGCCGTAGTAGTCGGCGAGCGCGCCGTAGACATTGGCCGCGAACGGGTAGTGTCTGGTTATGTCAAGTAAGGCCTGTTCTTCGATCCCGGAAGGCAGCTGAGAGGCCGTGGCCAGCAGCCCTGAGATGGTTGCCGCATCCTCTGCGCTTACGCCACTCTGAGACAAAGCCACGCCGACGTCGCCCAGCAGGTCGAGGCGCAGATTGCCGAAGGGTGAGGGTATCTCGACGAAGTAGGTTGTGCGCGGTTGGCCTTCGTGGCGCAAGACGTCGATTAGCTGCAATCTGGGGCTCCTTGTGGAGGGACGTGATAAGTGATAAGTGGGGGCGGGAGGGAGAGCATTTGCTAAGGGGTGCCCATCAGGCGTTCGAGGACACGGGCTCGCCAGATGAAGCGCAGGGCTATTGTCCAGGCCGCTACTACGGCCAGGATGATGGCGATGTCGAGCAGGCCGAGGGGCGCTAGCTCGAAGAAGCTGCGAAAAGTGGGCACCGCCATAACCACGACGAACAACGCCAACATAAGGCCCGCCAGAATTGTGGGGCGCTTGTCGCCGCTGAAAACGTCTCCACCGACCCAGCCCTGGGTGGGAGGCTCCACAAAGGGGATCAGCAGCAGGCCGCAAATGGTGAGCGTGGTGGTCAGCACAGTCTGGGAGAAGCCAGCATCGTTCGTGGCCACTATGTAAGCAAGGTAAAGCTCAAGGCCGACGAAGGACGTAAGCAGGGAGGCGGGCACCACAAAATGGGCGATAGCGCGGATCAGGCGGGCGGGTGGATTGCCCGGACGCGCCCAGGCGACGAGAGCTACGGTCGGGATGCCGACGGTCAGGATAGCAAGGATAGAGTTGTGCTTGGGAGTGATGGGGAAAGGTAGCGCCATGACCGCCGCGCCCACTATGAGCAACATCAGGTAGAGGGTGCGAGAGAGGAGGAGGCGCACCACATCATACATGCCGTTGATGATGCGCTGGCCTTCCTGGAAGGCGCTGGGCAGAACGCCGAAGGAGTCGTTGAGGAGGATCAGGTCGGCGACACTGCGGGTGGCCTGGCTGCCACTTTGCATGGCGATGCCCACATGGGATTGCTTCAGGGATAACACGTCGTTAACGCCGTCGCCTATCATTGCTACGTATTTACCGCTCTGCTTGAGGGACTGGACGAGCTTTTGCTTTTGCTGGGGCTTGATGCGCCCGAAGATCGTTGATTCGGCGGCCACGCGAGCGAACTGTTCATCGTCCATATTGTCGAGGTCGAGGCCGGAGACCACCTTGATGTCGCGACTAAAGCCCGCCTGCCGGGCCAGGGCGGCCACGGTGTCGGGGTTGTCGCCGGATATCACCTTCAGGCCAATACCGGCCTTAGCGAAGCTATCAAGGGTTTGGCGGGCCTCAGGCCTTAGCTCGTCGCCGAAGCACAGCAGGCAAGAGGGGATAAGGTTGGCTGGCAGACTGGGAGAGCCGCTGTCGTCGTGGAGGGGGCAGACGTCGGGGAGGTGGGCGAACATGAGCACACGCAAGCCCTGGGCCGCCCACGTTTCCATCTGGCCGGCGCCCTGCTCAAGGCCGGATTGAAGAGCGGGCTTAAGGATCTCGGGAGCGCCCAGGACGTATACACCCTTCAAGGAGGGGTCGTCGAAGGCAATGGCGCTCCATTTGCGCTCGGAGGAGAAGGCGATTTCCTCAGCCACTTTGCGTTGTGCGCCTTTGAGAGCAGTGCCGATAGCGTTGGACGTTTTGTTGCCCGCGCCGGTGTTGAGTGCATAATCGCCGAGGATGCTCTGGGCTTGCTCTTCAGGGAGGCCCAGAGGGCAGATCTCCTTGAACTTGATAGCGTTGGTGGTGAGGGTGCCTGTTTTGTCGAGGCACAGAACGTTGACGTTGCTAAGGGACTCGACCGCGTTGGATTGCTGGATTAGAGCGCCTTTGCCCGACATACGCACAGCACCGACGGCATAGGCGACTGTGATCATAAAGAAGAGGCCCTGGGGAACGAGGCCCACGAGCACAGCCGAGGCGCGCACACTATCTACAACAGAGGCTTGCTGGCGCAAGAAGGAGGTCATGAGGGTGATGCCAAGTAGAGTGACCATCACGATCAGGATGCGAATTACGAAGTCCACGTCACTTTGGAGCGGGGTTTTGACCAGACGATAGGCGCGAGCACCGGCTGTGAGCTGGTTGGCGACGCTACTTGAGCCTACCCTGGTCGCAACATAACGCCCCTTGCCCGTTACGCAGAAACTACCTGAGTAAACGGGGTCGCCCGCCCGCTTGTGGATAAGATCGGACTCGCCTGTCAGAAGCGATTCGTCGACGTCGAGCGGATCATCGCCGATTACCGTGCCGTCCACGACTATTTGGTCGCCGGGGCCGACGGACAAAACATCGCCCAGCACAACCTGCGCGGGGTCTATGACCTGTTCCGCGCTGTCGCGTATGACGGTAGCCTGAGGGCGATTGAGAAGGGCAATCTTGTCGAGCTTGGCCTTGGCGCGGGTTTCCTGCACGACGCCCACTACTACGTTGACTATGACTACGCCCGCAGTGACAATTGCGTCGTCGGGGCGGCCCATTATTACCAGACCGATGCCGATGGCGAAGAGTATAGTGTTGATGAAGGTAAAGACGTTCTGCCGGACGATCTCAAGGTATGAGCGGCCCGTACCTGCTGCGGCAGTGTTCACTTCGCCACGGGCGCGGTGCGCTTCGACCTCGGTCCGGGTAAGACCGGTTTTCACCAGGTCAGAAGGCGGTGGTTGTTGGGCCGGGGTAGCATCCGCGATAACTGTAGCCATGGATAGTCACCTTTTCCTTCGAGATGCATGGGACGAGCAGACGCGGGCAAACGACGACCAAGAAAGCGCAGTCTATTAAGATGCAATCCCGACGTGCTCAAGAGAACACACCCACAGATGTTTTGTACCACAAGTTGTTTATTTTAGCACATCGCAGCAGCAATGACCGTACACAAACGGCCCGTATTCGGATATAATCGGGCCATGGCGAATTTACAGAACGCCAACATTGAGGTACCAAGAATGGTTCTGTCGGGGAGGCCGGACAGGTTTTTATTGCTTGCGCGCGTAGGGTGGCCGATCTATGTAACCCTGCTCATGACCATCTTCATAGCAGGGATGCAGGTACGCTATCTTGAGCTTACCAATCCTCCATCGGCGGTGGTCGCAGGGCTGTACCAGCTGAATTATACGACAGGCGGTTATGCTGTTTATAACCTGCTGCTGGAGGTAATATTCGCGTTCGGTTTCCTGGCTGTAGCGACGCTGATCTATGCACGCAACCAGAACGACGCGATGGGAATATTCACAGTCTACACGCTGACCATATTCGGCACGGCAGCGGCACCGATCACTGTTACGATAGACTCACTGGTTAACGTGGCCCCACAATGGGCGCTACCTCTGCGGGTGCTTCGCTTTGTGGCCTGGGCAATGATGATCCTGCTGTTTTACCTGTTTCCGGACGGGCGTTTCCTCAATCCACGGCTGCGCCCGTTGATTATACTCAGCATCTTGCTTGTGCAGGTGCCATGGAACATGTTTCCGGAGGCGCCGGTAAGCCCCTGGCAGTGGCCCGCACCTTACCACCTGGCGGTTGTGGTGCTATGCTGGGGCCCGGCATTGCTGGCGCAGTTCTATAGATACAGCCGCATCTCCAACCGCGTACGGAAGCAACAAACCAAGTGGTTCGTATATGGGTCGGCGGTGGCGGTGGCAGGAGCGTTCAGTATTTTTATCCCGCGTATTTTCAACCCTGAACTGGCAGATGTAACAAGGCCGGAGTCTCTGCAGTTCCAACTGGTGACCAGTGCTGTTGTGTATTTATCAGCGTTGGTGTTGCCGATCAGCATAGGCATATCTATTCTGCGTTACAGGTTATGGGATATTGACCTTATCATTAACAAGACGCTTGTATATGTGCCACTCACAAGCATACTGGCCGGAGCGTTTGCGGCCATACTCAAGGTGCTGCAGACTGTGTTCGAGTCGATCCTTGGCGTGACGGGCGACATAAAAGTGGTGCTAACGACGCTGTTCCTGGTAGCGATCTTCACGCCCGTCAAAGATGCTTTGCAGAAGTTTGTGGATAAGAGGTTCAGCGGCCCGCCCAAGCCAGCAGACGAGCTAAAGGCGCTGATGGAGCATATGAGCGTATTCGTTGAGTTGAACGACGGAGACCAGATCACCAGGAGAGTGCTGGAAGACGTGGTGCGCGTATTCGGGGCGGAAGGCGGAGCGGTTTATCTTATGAACGGGGAGCAGGAAGAACTGGCGCGCGGGTATGGCGACCTGAACGAGACAGACGAAGAGGGTATCAGCGTGCCGCTAAGGTACGAAGGGGACCAGATAGGCACGATAAAGCTGGGCAAGCGGAAATCGGGCGAGGGCTATTCGCCACGCGATATGAAGCTGCTGCGCGATACTGCGAGCCTGCTAGCGGCTACACTGCAAGCGCAGAAAGAGTAACCGGGTCAGAGCGTGAAGATATCGCGATTGATCTTCTGGCCGCTATCCTGCAACCTGTAGATAAAGCGAGGGGTTTCTCCGGTGGGTTGGAGGAGGCCGCTGGACATACCGGTATCCTCGTCGGCGATCTCATGCCAGCGAAAGAGGTCCTTCAGGGCTATAACGTCGCCTTCCATGCCGCGCACCTCGGTGACATATATCACGCGGCGGGTGCCGTCACGCAATCGAGCAGTCTGTATTATGAGGTCGACGCCCGTGGCGAGGCCTGAGCGTATTCTCAAGAGAGGCAGATGGGTGCCCGACATGAGGGCCATTGCTTCTGTATGCAAGAGCGTGTCACGCGGTGTCGTGGCGTGAACGGTGGTCATAACGCCGTCGTGGCCGGTGTTCATTGCCATAATTAGATCGAGCGATTCGGGGCCGGTCAGTTCTCCCAGCAAGATGCGCTCGGCTCTCATGCGTAGGGCATTCGCCAGCAGGTGCCGCAGGGCAACTTCGCCGGTGCCCGGCCCCTGGCTCATTGTGGCGTTGGTAGCGCCGGTAGCTTCTACTTCGGGTATGCGCACTTCGAGCGACACGACGTGTTTCTGGTCGAGCCTGAGTTCGGCAGACTCTTCGATGGTTATTATGCGCTCGTTTTCGGGGATAAACGAGGCCAGCGCGTTGAGCAAAGTGGTTTTGCCTGAGCCTGAGCCCCCGGCTATCATGATATTAAGCCTGCCAAGCACGCACGAGTGCAGGAAATCTGCCAGGTCGTCGGAGAGGGTGCCATACTGCACGAGGGTTGAGATGGTGAGGGGTGCGCTTGAATATTTGCGGATGGTGATGGACGTGCCGTTCACAACGCAGGGGGGGGCCACTATATTTACGCGAGAGCCGTCGGGCAGGCGGCCATCGAGTATGGGCCAACGAGGGTCGAGCTTGTGGCCCATTTGCGCCGCCATGCGGGCAGCGGTGCGCTGCAGATGCTCTTCATTGCTAAAGTGCGCGTCGGTTTCAACGACCTGACCGTAGCGTTCCGCCCACACCTGACTGGGGCCATTGACGAATATTTCCTGGACGGAGTCGTCGTGCAGAAGTGGTTCGAGGGGGCCATAGCCAAGGATCTCGTCGAGGACGAGCTTGAATAGAGTGGGTTGGTTACCGGCAGGCACAGGTCCGGGAACCTGGGAGAGCGCTGCCATAAATCGGCCTGCGAGCATCTGCTCCATCTCAGGGGTCTTGTCCACCACAGGATTGGGCGGGAAACCAGTCAGCATACGGGCGACAAGCGATTGCACGAGCTGGGGCGAAGTGTAGCTGAAGGTGCTGAGCACACCTGTCGAATTTGGCGCCGAGAAGGCGTTAAGGGTTTCTGTGTTCAGTACAGACACGCTGCCGAGAGAGTTCCCGCCCGGGCGAGCAACTGCGAGGGGCACTCCATTTTGCATAGCGAGGGGAGAGGTAGCGGCACTGCCAACCTGAAGCGGCCTGAGCCTGCCGGAAGCGAGGGGCGCAGGAGGAACCGGCGGGAGATCGAGAGGTTGCTGTTCAGGAGTGGTGTCAGGCGCGGCGCCTGTGGGGAACGGGCCAAGGCCGGGAGTATCGCCCAGAGGAGGCTGCAGGGGGTTTTGCCTCCCATACTGTGTGTTGGAGGCAGGGAAGAGACCCCTGTTGCCGGGGGCGGGATTGCCCATAGGGGGAGTGTACTGACCGTCCATAAGGGGCCGGAGCATTGCTTCGAGCTCGTTATCAGCATCGCCGGAGAAGAAGACGCTCAAATGTTTCTGGGAGTCGACGCTGGGTCCGGCGGGATCCTGCGTATCATGTCCATTTATGCTGTTGTCCGAGGGGTACTCCTGGGCACCGGTAGGGTAGCCGGTGTAAGGTGTATTGGTTCTAGCGTTCGCCTGATCAGATGCAGGTTCGGGCATTCCATTGGAAGAATCTTTGAAAGGCATTTATCGTTCCCTCTACTTGACAACAGGCGGTGGATTGCGGAGGAGAAGCAGGCCTGTGACCGGTCGGCTTAGCGCGGTATGTAGTATTCCTCACCGCGTGGGCGCTCTACTTTATCCTCATCGATGGGTACTACTGAGATCACGTATTGCTTATTCAAAGCGAGAAAGTCAGAACGAGTTGGCTCGACTTGCTCTTCGGAGCCGTCTGCTTTTTGCTTTGTCTGTGTTGTTTTGGAAGCAGCCTTGACTTGCAGATCGGTCTTTGTGTAGACAGTGGCTGAAGTAATGGCCAGGAACTGCTCTGCGGGGTTATTGAGGAGGTCTTTCACGCGCTGGCCAGGCTGGATATGGAGGTAGCCGTGCACATGGCCCTGTACGGTGACGATGTTCACCTCGACTTCCATTTTGTGTACACGCGCTGTGAATACTTTGCCTTTTTCGTCCACTCTATTCAGCATAGGAGTGCTCCGGGGATATGTCTAATTGCTACGATTTCTTGGTGTTCACGAAGTAAGTGGCACAGGCAGAGTCGAGCAACTGAGGGGTCATCTCGAGAGCGATATTGCGATATCGGGCTATACCAATCAGTTGTCTAAGCAGGTCGCGGGGTTGGGAGGCGCGGAAGGGACGCTTTTGCTCAATGTAGTGCTTCTTGACCAGGTAGTTGAAGGCGCTCTGGTCGAACGGGATGCCCATCGTTTTGCATTGGCCCACGAAGATATCGAGGAACTGCTGAGGAGTGGGATCGGGCACGCTGAGCTTATTCTGGATACGTCGCAAGAAGGCATCATCTATTAGGTCTTCGGGGTTAAGGTTAGTGGAAAGCACCAGGAACAGCTCGAACGGAAGCTGGAGCTTCTTGCCTGTTTTGAGAGTGAGGTAATCGATATTCTTTTCGAGGGGGACGATCCATCTGTTGAGGAGCGCCTGAGGGCTGACCTGTTGCCTGCCGAAGTCGTCAATGAGGAAGAGGCCCCCGTTGGCCTTCAACTGGAAGGGAGCCTCATAGAAGCCCGCGTTCTCGTTGTAAACGAGGTCGAGCGAGGACATAGTAAGCTCGCCACCCACGACCACTACGGGGCGATGCACGCGCACCCAGCGCCTGTCGGCGAGTTCCGCTCTAGTGGAATCCATTTCACCGGTGCCGGTGTGCGAAACGGGGCGGTGGCTGTTGAGGTCGAACATCTGGATGATCTGGCCGTCGGCTTCGATTGAATAGGGGACAGCCATGTTGCCGCCGAGCATGGTGGCGATGCGCTCGGCCAGGAGGGTCTTGCCGTTACCGGGAGAGCCGAAGAGGAAGAGCGACTTGCCCGCGTTGACGGCGGCACCCACTGCGTTGGTGAGGTCTTCACTGATGATCATGCCGCGCAGGGCGCTCTCTACCATGTCACGAAAGATGGTGGGCTTGTTGGAAGTTAGAACTTTCAGAGTTTCGATGTAGCGACCAATCGGCACGGGACAGGCACCGACATAGCTGGACCGCTCAAGCACCTGATGGGCGCGTTCCATGCCCTTGATCGTCAAGACGTACTGGTAGCCCGCTTCACCGAGGCCTGACGTACCGCTCACTTCGCACAGCTGTTCTTTCTTCATGAGCATGATTATCTGGTCAAGGATGCCGTAATAGGGCAGGCGCAAAATGCCCGAGATGTCCTGACCGCTCAAATAGGAGGTGAAATACATGGCCTTTATCGCGAGGTCGGCGATCAGGCCCTGGTTGATACCGGTCTCGGCCAGGGAGCGCGGCTCGGGGAAGAGGCTTTCAAGTGGGTCGATATATGAGTTTTGCCAGTTATCAACACCAGTACCGTTGTAGCCAGCGTAGGGAGGCCGTCCCTGGTTGCCCATGGGCGTTTGCTGGGGTTGCATCGGCCCGGCCATACCCGGGACGCCCATATTGGGCATGGTCTGGCGGGGAGGCGCTTGCGGGGGCTGGACGTTGGGGTGAAGGTTGGGATTAGTCTGGGCGCCGATGATAGGCTGCACATGCTGGGCATTCATGGAGCCCGTAATCGGGGAGGCAAGGGAAGGATTCTCGGCCAGCTCGGAGGGGTCGGGGTAGGGGAAGCCCGGGATATCTTCAGGACGCGGCCCGCTGGGGACAGCAAAGTTACCGTTCTCAGCCTGCGTGGGGTAAGCAACGCCATTGGTCTGATAGGCAGGTTGTGGTCGAGGCTGCGCCTGTGAATTGTCCCGGTTTTCGTCACGAGGTAGAGGTTGAAGTGGGTTCAATCTTTGAATATTAGCACACACAATTTTACCTACTGGCTGTTGATGACACAGATAGCATCTGTAGAACGCCGGCCATGCCTATCATGCTTGAAACATAGCACCATGCACCGTCGCACGGTTCTCTGTGAGCATTATATCTGCCTCTGACTGTATAATATAGAAGTAAGAAGTCCTAGTCGGGGCATACAAGAAGTCCCATTGGAGGGTAGCCAATGCGCACGACAGGCACGAATGGTGGGCTGCACAAAGAGGTGAACAGGAGATTTCGTGGAAACCCCGTCAGATTGTTGCCGCGGCTCACGCGGGGTATTTCGTATTTAACGGGGCTGGGAGAGTTACATGTCGACAAAGGGAGCAGCCATCCTCCTCTTGCTCGGGGCGATCTGGGGCGCATCGTTCATGTTCATAAAGGTGGGCGGCGAAGAAATGCAGCCGTTCTTCCTGGTAGAGATAAGGCTATCGCTGGCGGCGGTCGTACTGGGGCTGGTCAGCCTGACAAAGCCGGGGGTATTCAGGCTGATGCGTACCCACTGGCACACGATGATAATGATGGGGTTGCTGAATTGCGCGATCCCCTACACGCTCATTACGTGGGGTGAGACGCACATCAGCAGTGGAATGGCAGCCATTTTCAATGCGCTGACACCTTTGTGGGCGGGGGCGTTAGGATTCGCATGGGTGTGGGCCGAGAGACTGTCAGCAGGGCGGCTGATCGGGTTGGCCATGGGGCTGGCGGGGGTAGGGCTGGTGGTGAGCGGTAACTTTGAACACCAGGGAGAGGCCGATACTACTTTGTTCCTGCTGGGCCAGGGCGCGGTCATGCTGGGCGCGCTTTCCTATGCGGTCGCGGGCATCTATGGGCGGCACAAGCTGCACGGATTGCCCGTGTATGTGGGGGCGACAGGCCAGTTGATCACGGGAGCGATCATGATACTGCCGTTCGCCCTGTTTGAGATACCGAGCCAGGTGCCTTCTATACAGGCAATAGGGTCTGTAGTGACGCTTTCTATAGTTGGAACAGCGCTGGCCGCGCTGCTGTTCTACTGGCTGCTAACTAATGTGGGTACTATCGGGACTCTACTGGTCACGTACCTGTTGCCGCCCTTCGCGCTGCTATGGGGGGCTCTTTTCCTGCACGAGTCGGCTACTCTGTGGGCAATACTGGGCCTCGTGCTGATTCTACTGGGGATCACATTCACATCGGGCAGGGTTGGAGTAATAATGGCCCGCCGAAGCAAGCGAGCAGAAGCCAAGGTTGGGTCGGAGTGAGAGGCTGAGATCAGGGAAGCTGGGGAAGCTACGGAAGGACCCCCGTCGACTGTAGGGGCTTGTCACTGTTGGCAATGCGCCGGGTATCCATCACCATGCGGTCGCGACCACTTTGCCGAGCTTGATCGACCTGAGCCTGCAAAATGACTTCGAGCTCCGGAAGGCCGAGACCCGAGCCTTGATGAACGCAAGTTGCGCCAACGCTCACAGTGACAGGAGCCTGGAGCTTAAGATCGGACCAGTCTGTTTCGCGGATATTATTAACCAGTTTTTCGCCCAGGATGATGGTGCCGGCGGCACTTGTGCCGGGGAGGACAACCAGGAATTCGTCGGGACCGTAGCGCGCCACGAAATCTTCGTCCCGGCATGATTCATTCAGAATAGCTGTTAATCTCTTTAGAACCTCATCGCCCACACCGCGGCCATAGGTAGCGTTTATGGCGCTGAAATGGTCTATGTCGACCAGAAGGCAACCGACGGGGAAGGCCGAAGACCTCGGGCTCGCGAGGCGGATTGTTAGCAGGTTATCGCAGACCTTCCGGGTGCACAGGCCTGTAAGGGTGTCTGTGGCCTCCGCGCTTAGGGCGGGCAGAGCCGGGGAAGCGGCCGGTTCAGCGAGCGATGGGAGGAAGCCGGACATACGTTCTTGCTTTTGGGGAGCGCGGCCAACACGAATAATCTCGACTATTCCACCCGAAGGGTCGCGCACGATGCGAGCATATGTATCGAGCCAGAGCCAGGTACCGTCTTTTCGGGCCAGGCGGCAGTTTACGTGAGGGTGCTCGCCCGTGGCGATGGCAAGGAGGGCGAAACTATCCTTTACCGCCTGCTGGTCGTCGGCGTGGATATAATTGTAGAGGTAAGAGCCGACGAATTCCTCGTTCTTCCATCCCAGGAGGCGGCGGCAGGCATGATTGACGTAGAGAAGTTTGTGATCAGGGCCGGTAACAAAAACGACGTCTTCAAGACTATCCAGGATGGCGCCGTACCTGTTGCGGGTCCATTCCAGCTCAGCCTGCACCCGCTTGCGGAGGGTTATATCCTGAATCATCGACATGAAGTGGGAAGGTTTCCCGGCACTGTCGCGCACAAGAGCGACAGAGAGCAGACCCCAGGTGGCGATACCGTCACCACGCATGAAGATGGTCTCCATTCGTGCTGTGTCTAGCTCGCCGCTTGCCAACTTGCCATATAAGGTGGTGTTAGCGAGGAGTGCGTCGGGATGGGTGATCTGGTGGTAAGCGAGGGTGCACAGTTGCTCCTCAGAGTAACCAAGGAAGCGGCACAGTTCGGGGTTGACCTGATGGATATAGCCGTCGAGGGAAATGAAGGCGACACCGACGGGCACATGGCGGAGCATGAACCAGAACATAGGGTCGCCACCCTGAGTATTCGGGCTAGCAATCGGGGTAGTATTCAGATTAGAGCTGTCAGTCGTGGCAGCAGCCAGACGCGTATCCGTGGGCAAGCCGGGCATCATTCTAGGTAGTCCTCCAATTACATTTTGTCATAAACCGCCGGCTTGATGGTAGTGACTAAAGTCCCAATTTCGGCTAGACAGTTGTCATGTGGGGAGGAGCGAGGGGCTTGGGGTTAGGAGTTTGTGACGAGACCTGATAAGTGATAAGTGGGATCGTTGGGTTGCATTGGGCATGGAGGTTGGGCGGGTTAGGAGGGGGCGGGGAGGTTGGGCTGTGCGTCCGCATGGGCATTGGACTGGCGGAGGAGGATAACCCAGGTGGACAGCAGGAAGGCGGTAAGCACTAATTCGTATGGGAGGAGAGAGGCAAGGCCCAGGGTGTCGGCGAGGAGACCCGCTACGGCGGGGAAGATGGCGGCTCCAGCGGCGCCGACGCTGACCGCGAAGCCCACAACGCTTGCCAGCAGGCGAGGAGGCACAAAGCCCGACATGAGGGAGATCGTGGTGGGGAAGATGGGGCCGAGGCTGAAGCCTACCAACCACAGGCCGGCAGCGGAGGATATACCGAAAGGCAAGAGCCAGACAATCAGTAGGCCGGACACTATGCCGACCAAACATATGTAGATCAAGCGGCGGGCGCCAAGCTTGCTACTTAGTTTGCCCATGAGGAGGCGACCGACAGTCAGGCCTAGCCAGTAGCCGCTCACGGTCCAGCCCGAAATTAGCTCGGCTTCGTGACGCTCCTCGGTGAGGAAGGTGAAGGCCCAACTGCCGAGGCTCACTTCGATGCCCACATAGGCGAAGAGGAAGAAGGCGGCCACCCAGACGATAGGGAGGCGCAGGGTAGAAAGGAGCACGTTGCCGCCATCGTGTGTTGAACGCGGGGCGGGAGTATGGCCTTTGAAGGCGAACGCGAAGCCCAGCAACAGGACGAGAGCGAGCGTTGCCCACAGGTAGTAGAGGATGTTCCAGGCGATGCCGACGGAGAGCATACCCGACGCGAGCAGGGGGCCAAGCAAGGCTCCGAGACCGAAGAAGGCGTGGAGGTAGTTGAGGGTGGCGGTGCTATCGGGCAGGCCCGCAATGTAGGCGTTGAGGCCTGCATCAATGACCGCCACGCCGAAGCCGAGGCAGGAAGCGCCCAACAGGACGACGGGGAAGGGAGGGGTCAGCGCGATAACGAAGGCGCCCGTGGCGATTGCCAGGCACCCCGCCAGCATGTAGGCGCGTCTCCCAAGTTTCTCGACGAGGAGGCCGCTCACGAAGGCCGACAGGAGGTAGCCCGTGGTGGAGGCTACGAAGAGGAGGCCGAGGGTGGATTTGTCGATGCTGTAGAACGCGCGCAGGCTGGGCAAGAAGACGCCGACTGCGGCATCGTTGGCTCCGATTAGGATGAAGGCGAAGAAGGCCATGCCAACCTGCAGGCGAATGGCGTCCAGGGTGTGAGGGTCGAGCGCAGGAAAAGACGGAGGCGCACTTTCGGCAACCTCCGTCTCACGGATGTCGTGGAGAGGGACATTGGACATGGGAATATTATAGCGTACGGGTTGGGAGTCGTAGAGCGTAAGTCACTGATCGTAAGTCGTGATACGGGCAGGGTGCAGATCGGGGGAGAGGGCGATACTTGACAGCGCGGATGGCGATATTGTAGACTGGGTCTAATAATTTCATAGAAATCTAGAGTGGTAGAGAGAGAACTGGCTCGTGGATCTACCCGGCAACCGATCATCATGGTGCGGTGCCAAACCCAGCCCCCACGGGGAAGGATTCGGCCTTAGGGCAAATATGCGCCTCTCCGGTAGAGGCGTTTTTTGTTTGGGTGTTCCGGCATGGTAGGAGTGATGCAGGGGAAGCCAAAGCTACAAAAGGGAATCAGATATGACACAGACACATGTGCAACCGCTGCTGACGCGATTGAAAGAAAACAGGCCGATTATTTGCGATGGGGCGATGGGGACCATGCTCTACTCAATGGGCGTACCTGCGAATAGCTGCTTTGACGAGTGCAATTTGTCGCAGCCCGATTTTGTGCGCAAGGTGCACGAGGCCTACATCAATGCCGGGGCCGAGATCATCGAAACAAATACATACGGGGCAAATCGATTCAAGTTGGCGTCGTTCGACCTGGCGGATAAGGTCAAGCGGATCAATATGCGCGGGGCAAGGCTGGCGAGAGAAGTGCGCGAAGTAAGCGGGCAACCTGTGATGGTGGCCGGGGCGATAGGGCCGTTGGGCAAGCCAATCAAGCCTGTGGGTCTGATCTCGGCGCAGGAGGCGAGCGATATTTTCCGCGAGCAGGTAGAGGCGCTGCTTGAGGGCGGGGTTGACCTGATTATGCTGGAGACATTCCGCGACATTGAGGAGATGCGGCTGGCATTACTGGCGGCACGCGAGGTGTGCGACCTGCCCATTGTGGCGCAGATGACGTTTGAGGAGGACGGGCGCACGCAGATGGGCAGCACACCGCTGGAGGTGGTGAGCGCGCTGCAACAGCTTGGGGCGGACGTGATCGGGGCGAACTGCTCGACGGGGCCGCAGCGTATGGCGCGCGTGATCTCGGAGATGGTGGGGAATGCAGGGGGCAAAACCCCTATCTCGGCACAGCCTAACGCCGGGTGGCCTGAGATGGTCAACAATCGCGTGGTGTATGTGTCCACGCCGATGTACATGGCGAACTTTGCCCGGAGGATGTACGAAAGCGGAGCGAAGCTGCTGGGCGGGTGCTGCGGAACCACGCCCGCGCACATCAAGGCGCTGGCTGACGCGCTGAATGCGGCCACAGTGACAGAGGAGCCGCAAACAAGCGATACAGAGAGGCCATACGCAACAGGAGGCACGCTACGGGCAGTGGAGCTCGAAGCGCCGATGCTGCGCGAAGCAGCGCCTCTAGAGACGAGCGAGCAAAAAGTGTCGGCGCACGGCACGCCCGATTCGCTGGGGTGGAAGCTGGGTAAGGAGTTCGTAGTTAGCATCGAGCTGGCGCCACCGCGGGGAGTGAACCCGACGAAGGTGCTGGCAGGGGCTGAGATGCTCAGGAACAAGGGGGTTGACGCGATAAACGTGACAGATAGCGCGCTCGGTAGAGCGTCGATGAGCGCGCTGGCGGTGTGTTATCAGGTGCTCAGTAAGACGGGCATGACGGTGATTCCGCACTTTACCACGCGCGACCGCACCCTGATGGGGATACAGTCGGAACTGCTGGGGGCGCACTCGATGGGGCTGCGGCACGTGCTGGCGCTGACGGGGGACGCGCCCAATCCTGTGGATCACCTGGGGTCGTCGGCTGTGTTCGATATAGATTCGATCGGGTTGATTAAGCTGTTGACGAAGCTGAACAAGGGTGAGGATCTGGCGGGGAACAGCATAGGGGGGACGACAGACTTCCTGATCGGGTGCGCGTTCAACCCGACTGCGAGGGATCTGCCGCTGGAGAAAGAGCGATTGGCGCAGAAACTGGAGGCGGGAGCTCACTTTGTAATGACGCAGCCAGTTTACGACCTGGAGCTGGTGGACCGCACGCTGGAGCACGTAAGCGAGTTTAATGCAAACGTGATACTGGGCATTTTGCCGTTGCAGAGTTACAAGCACGCCGAGTTCCTACATAACGAGGTGCCGGGGAT
>JBBRDO010000036.1:0-40509 GCA_038203825.1 Chloroflexia bacterium
AGATCGACCCCGAACTGGAAATCCCCTTCCAGCCACTGTGGGAAATTCGTGCCCCACTGCGTATTGGCGAGGTGCGCGTACACGACCGGCTCTCCGGGTGCTCTCTCCGGCTCAAATTTGTAGATGCCCACATTGCCTATCGATACAAGCGGCATGTCCCTAGGCATGACTGCCAGCCCGATCCTATCATCCGAGACATCAACCCACTGGTCCACGCACCACAATTCCCGGTTCGCGCCCTCTACTATGTCCCGCGCCGGATCAATCGTAGACCCCACCTGCCCCAGCCTGAACGTAGCCTTCTGTATGTTCATCGGAAAAGGCACGGTCATGCTCTCCGTCAGTGGCGTCGCCTGCTTGTTCTCGACCTTGTACTCGATCTCCAACCACCTTACACCGAGCGTAATCTTTATAGATATCGTCTGCGCCGGGATAAGCTCTGCCCCTGAACCCTGGGCTTGCAAAGTGCCACCCGTCAGCAGCAAGCTGTCCAAGCCCTCCTCATGTACACGCCACATGGTGAAGTTGCGCGCATAGCTTGTAACGTGTGGTGTCATCTCAGGATACCCTGGCTTGCCGAAGTCGCCGATAAACCAGTCCTGAAACAACGTGCCGTATGCCCTCAGGAACTCGGCAATATCCACAGCCGAATACAGGTCATACCTGTATCCTCCAAATGGTTCCGAACTGCTCGCATCAACCCATTCGTGACCCGTGCGCTTATCAAAGAGCGACTTTATGCCCCCGGCCATTGGATCAACCTCTATACGCAAATCATACCCCTCCAGCACATTATCGTCCAGTGCAACCTGCTTGCGTGTGCGTACAGGCTCGGTATGGGGCGCGTTACGCATCTCCTCCTCGTGCTCCGCCTTCATTGCCTCGTATTCCAGTCGGGCGGGGCTTGGATTGCGCATTACTTGCTCCCGATCGCGCTTACCTGACTCTATCCAGCTCCTGCGCACCACCGCTTCTGCGCTCCCATAAGCGCCTTCAGCTTTTGCAACATAGTCCGCCTTGGCGTCCCACGATGCTTGCAACCGCAAATACGGCTCTGTCTTGCGAGTCTCCTCAAACGTGTCGTCAAACACCCGCTTGATAGTGCTCTTCACGTCCAGCCCCCACGTATGCTCCCCGAACAACATCAACTGCTCGTACGCATTGTCGATATCCGCAGCTATGCTGCGCCCCACTTTCAGTTCTGCGCCTCTACCCCTCACCGGGCTAGGCCAGTCAAGGATCGTCGCCAGTGCCTCCAGCTTCAGCAGCTTCCCACGCAGCTCCCGCGCTCGCGCCACCTCCCTCGGCATCGTGCCCACTCCGTGTATCCACGTGTCCGCCAGGTCGTAGGGCACGACAGGCAGGCTGTCCAACTGCTCAGAGTGCTCCATCAGCGAGTCCGAGAAGTCGCCAAGCTGCCCGAACACGATCTCGGCCCCAGGGGCGCCGTGTTCGATAGTGCGCCGTATCGCGAGCAACTCCTCAGGCGTGTGTGGACCGTGATTGTCAGATGTCTGTTGCAGCGAAATCCACGTATCGTACTCCCAGTCGGGCGGCGGCAAGAGGGACGTGCCGTAGGCTCCGGGCGAGTAGAACGTGAGCAGCCGCGCTCCGTCCGGTCCCTCCCACCAGAAGAAGCGCGGCACCTGCGGCGAGTGGCTCCCAGGATTGCACCCCAGATGCAGGAACTTCACTCCAGCGCCCACCAGCAGCGATGGCAATATCCACGTATGCCCCGGCACGTCCGTCTGCTTCGCGCCCGTGGGCCACCGCCCGAACTCCTCCGACAACGAGCGTGAAACATGCAGCCCCCGCACCATATCCTCCAGCCCGCAAAAAGCCGTGTGCGTTGTAAAAGGCCACACATGCCAGTGCAGCCGTCCGTCTTCCACCAGCTTGCGTGCCCTTCGACGCGTTGCCTCAGGCACCTTCTCATTGTGCAGCAAATACCGGAGCGGCCAGGCGGGCAGCGTCCATGCATAGCGCAGGTTCAGCGGCTCGTTGGCCGTGGCATCCATGGTGCGCATGACCGCATCGAACATCGGTCCGGTATATGCCTTCATTACCTCATCGGGCAGCCCTGTGAAGCCCAGGTCGAAGTGCGTCTTGAAGACCACCACGACTTTGCGAAGTGAATTCGGCACGATTTACCCCCTCTTTTGCCGTCTGATGATCCCTCTACACCAATTTTGGACGAATATTGCCTAAACCTATTGACAAGAGTCTATTTAAGATGTATATACCATTCAATATAGTTTGAATGGTATTGGAGAATTGAATGTCTGATAAACTGCAAATGGTTGGAGAAAGTTTCGAGCCTGTGAAACAGTATGTTGTAAAAGACCTCGAAACTCTCAAGGTGATCTCCGACACGACCCGTATTCGCATACTGGAGATGCTGGTTGAAAAGGCCTGCACGGTCAAGGAGCTGGCCAGGGCCCTCGATCTTACGCCCACCAAATTATACTACCACATCAACCTTCTTGAGGAACACGGCCTTATCCGGGTGGTCGGCACACGCATCGTGTCCGGCATCATCGAGAAGCAGTACCGCACACTCGCCTATTCCATCGATATAGACCGATCGCTCCTCAATCTGGGGACAGAGGATTCGGATGCCGCCCTCGATGAGATGCTCCGCGTAATCTTCGATGCTACTCGCGAGGATGTACGGGATGCTCTGAAGCAGGGCCTGATGGACATGGGAGAGGATGACCCCAAGGAGCGCAGAGGTCTTGCATTCAGGACAATGGCGAAACTCACACCCGAGCAAGCGCGTAACTTTCAGGAGAGATTGTTAGAAGTAATCAAGGAGTTCAGCATTATCAACGACGACCTGAAAGGCAAGGAGCCTGAAGATTGCAGAAGCTATGGCCTGACAGTTGCGTTCTTCCCTTCAGTAAGGATGCATGCCGAACCTTCCGCAGATCAGCCTTCCGACGCGTAACTTCGTAACGACTGCAACCGGAATCGCCACCGGGAAACACGTCAGCACATAACCGGATAGCACACGTTCTACCTTCGTCGAGCACAATTAACATTGGGCCTGGATTCTTGTACCCAAAAATAGGAGGGGAAAATGGAAGAACACGTTGATAGCGCAAAACCCGCAGGCTTGAAAGACCTGCTCAAGAACCATAACTTCAGGTTCGTGTGGCTGGGGCAGATAGTTTCCGACTTCGGCGACAGCCTCACCATGCTGGCGTTGCTCATACTTGTGAATCAGGTGACAGGCTCGGCTGCCGCTATAGCCACCATGATGATCATGCTGGCTGTGCCCCAGGTCACAGTGGGGCTTGTAGCGGGGGTATACGTCGACCGCCTCGACCGCAAGCTCATAATGATCATATCCGACCTGCTGCGCGGCTCTCTTGTGCTCGGCTTCGTGGGGGTTGCTCTCCTGGGGAGCGCCGATTACCTCTGGCTGATGTATGTCATAGCCTTCCTGCAGGCCACCATCGGCACCCTCTTCAACCCCGCTCGCAGTGCCCTTCTGCCCAATATCATTCCAGAGACGACGCTGCTTTCGGCCAACTCGATTTCTCAGACCAGCAGAGTGCTCTTCGGCCTGCTCGGCACAGCTATGGCGGGCGTGCTTATCGGCGTGACCGGCGACGTCTGGATCCCATTCATCATAGACTCGCTTACCTTCTTCTCCTCGGCTCTCTTCATCTGGCGCATAAAGGCTCCTGCGCACATTCCAGACCGAGAAGCCAAAGGCGACATCAAAACTATATTTAGCCAGCTGGGCGCGGGCATGAAGCTGATAACCAACTCGCGCATCCTCACGGGCCTGCTGGTGGCGATGGGTGTAACGATGCTGGGTCTGGGCGCGGTGAATGTGCTGCTCGTGCCGCTCATCATCAATGACATGCACCTCCCTCCGACCTGGTTCGGCCTGGTCGAGTTCTCCCAGACGGCAGGTATGATCCTCAGCGGCAGCCTTGTGGCAATCGTGGCGGCCAGAATCAAGCCCGGCAACATAATAGGCGTCACTCTGTCCCTGCTTGGTGTCGCCATAGGCGCGATAGCATTTGTGAACGGTATGATAGAATTGGGAGTGATTCTATTTGTAGCAGGCCTCGTGCTCGTGCCCATGCAAGCATCTATTGCCACGTTGCTGCAAACAAGCGTTGACAATAAGATGCTAGGGCGTGTTGGCGCTGCCGTGAACTCGATAGTATCGGTCGCTAGCCTCGTATCCATGGGTCTGGCGGGTGTGCTGGCCCAGGAGGTCGGAGTGCGCAACGTCTTTCTGATGGGTGGTGGCCTCGCGCTGCTTGCGGGCCTGTCCTCCGTCGTTATGCTCAGGGCTCCCAAACTCCAGGAACCCCGGGTCGCAGATGGGGGATTGAACCCGCTCACCCCCGCTAATTCCTGAGCGGCACTCTTCGGTTTCCGCTTGCCGAAGTATATTCTCAGCGTAGGATCGTCAACAATATGGAGAAAACAATGGTTACAACTATGGAGAAAACAACGGCCTCGCCCAAGATCGAATCCCTGTTATCGGCGCGCAGCTTCTTATCCCCTCAACTGATCGACGACAAGCTCTACTTCATCAGCAACATGAGCGGGCATTACAGCCTTTATCGCATGAACTACGGAGGCAGCGTACCTGAGCCGCTCTTGCCGTCCAACCTGGCGCTGTTCAACCCCAAGCTTGGTAATGGCTCCCCCTTCTACGTCTTCCCTACACTGGGCAAGATCCTGGTGCTGGTAGATAACGAGGGCGACGAGGCCTTCCAGCCTACCCTGATCCCGCTCGAAGGCGGCTTCCCCGAACCGCTCTTCCCTGAGACCTTCGCCGGGCACCAGTCAAATCTACAGAATTGCTCGACCGAGGACAATACAGCCTTTATCAGCGTGGCCTCCAAGACCGAGTCGATGTTCCGCTCTTACCAGCTTAACCTCGAGAAGGGTGAGATACTCCAATGGGGTGAGAGCCCTTACGGCAACCTCGTCGCCTGCGCGACCTCCGACTATAATGCAGCGATCAAGATCGATTTCTACTCGGGCGGCGATGAAGTAATGTATCTGCAACGTGCAGGCAGTGATGAGCGTGAGCTGCTCTACGGCAAGCCCATGGAAGCCCGCGAGCCCGGTGAGAAGGTGGAACTGAACTCTATCAATGATCCCTACTTCACGCCCGACGACAAAGGTGTTGTTCTCACCAGCTCTCTGTTCGAGGACACTTACAGCCTGGGTTACCTCTCTCTTGACAAGCCCGGTCATATTTCGCCGGTTACTACAACCGGCATCAAACACACAGGCCTCGGCGAAATGGTCCACCTACACCCGCTGCACGACGACCGTTACATGGTGGAATACAACATTGACGGGTGCTCATGGCTGTATGAAGGCACGTTCGACAAGGACGCGCTTACAATGAAACTTGACAGGGTAGTGTGCGGGCAAGGCGAACTGGCAAGCGGCGTCTTGCAGGCCGTCCACTACGACAAGGCCACCGACCGCTATACGCTCTCGTTCTGCACTGCCTCCTCTCCTACCCAACTCTATACAGTCGAGGGACGGCAGCGCGACAAGGTCGTGCAGCACACGAACGAGCGCGTTTTGGGTGTGCCTGCAGAAAGGCTCGCGCCGGGGGAGGACGCGTCGTACACCACGTTTGACGGCCTGAGGGTATCGGCCCGCCTCTATATGCCTTCCGCCGCGTTGGGCTTTACGGGACCTCGTCCGCTGGTCTACTACGTACACGGAGGGCCGCAGGGACAGGAACGCCCGGACTTCGGCTGGTTCTCGATGCCCATCATCCAGTTCCTCACGCTGAACGGCTTTGCCGTGTTCGTGCCCAACGTTCGGGGCTCTACGGGCTACGGGTTCAAGTACACCAAGCTGGTTGAGCACGACTGGGGCGGAAACGACGTGCTGGACCACATGCACGCGCTCGATATACTGGCTAAGGACTCTCGACTGGACGTGAGCCGGGCAGGCGTGATGGGCCGCTCCTATGGCGGCTATATGTCCCTCATGCTGCCTTCCCGCTACCCCGACAGATGGGCGGCTGCGGTGGATATGTTCGGCCCATACGACCTCATCAGCAATATGGAGAGGATGCCTATCACCTGGCGGCCTTTCTTCGCTGCCCTCGTGGGTGACCCCGAAACCGAAAGCGATTTCCTCAAAGAGCGCTCGCCCGTCACCTACATTAACGACCTGAAGGCTCCTTTGCTTGTCTTGCAGGGCGCTCACGACTCTCGCGTGACGCGGGCCGACTCGGACGATCTGGTAGAGCACTTGCGCTCGCTGGGCAAGGACGTGGATTACACAGTGTTCGAGAACGAAGGCCACGACGTGACCCACTACGAGAACCGCGTGTCCGCCTACAACGCCATTACTGACTTCTTCAAGAAGCACCTGAGACCGTAAGACGGACGATAGAAGACGGACGACAGACGACTGAGCGTGAAGCGTCGTCTGTCGTCCAGATCAGGAAAAGTGCGTCAGTTCTTCCGTCGCGCCCGGGCTGAGCGCTTCAAGTTGGGCCAGGATCTCTGCGGCGTCCTGCTGGTATAGCTCCAGTACCCTGTTGGCGAAATCGAGGCCGCCTGCGTCTACTATCGCTTGCCGGAGGCTTTCTTCGTCTTCGTCCTCGCCTGCGGGCGCGCTGAACGCCTTCTGGAGCGGGTTCGGCTCGTCGCTTTCCTCGCGAAGGGTGTATACGATTGGCAGCGTGCGCTTGCGCCTCTGGATGTCCGTCTTGGGCTTGATTATTGCTTCTCCGACGTTTCCCGCGTCGTCCGCGCCTGCCTGCGGCAGCACATCACGCATATCGTTGGTGATCTGTGCGATGCCGCCCAGGCGTTTGCCGTATCGCGCCAGCAACTCGATGATCTCTTCCGAAGCCCCTGCCATCAACCCGCCCATCTTCAGCGCGCCCGACATCAGCGCGCCCGCTTTTCTGTCGCTCATCTCGCCGCTCATCTGGGGCGAAACTTCGCTCAGGTCCATACCCTCGTAAAGCATGTCGAGGTGCTGGCCCACAGCGGCCTCAACCAACAGGTCTTGAAGGGCACCCAGCGCTGATAGAGCCTCCCGGTCGCCTTCCTGGGCCGCCCATAATAGCACCTGCTGTGACATGACGAGCATGAGGTTGGCTGCATTCAACGCTTGCGCGGCACCATACTTCTCTATCACTACGCTGGGGTCGCCATCACTCCACTCGTCAATGACATCTGTGGCCGCCGCCATGATTTCGATCGCAATAGCTGCAGGCAGCGCCTTGCGCCAGGTATGCCGTTCGCGGGCGGGCAAAGCGGCCTTGTAGGCTCTTATCACGAAGAGGGGCCAGAATGGTGTGTGGGCTTCGGCTCCGGCGTCTCTCAGGACGCGCCAGCTCATGACCTTGCCCTGTGTTCCGAGGGCTGCCTTACCTATAGCGATCAGGGAAGGCGTCAGCACGCCCGCGTAGCGCAGCAGTGTGGCTTTCAGTGTGACGTCGATCTCAATGAGGATATCGTCCATGGTTTCGTCCCGATTTCGAGTGGGAGTGTGCAGACGACCAGCAAAGGTCGCCTCCATTAAAGCATAAATGGCCCCGGATATACATCCGGGGCCATAACCATTCAAAGTTACAAAAAAACTTTAGAACCAGATGCTGGTGGCGGGTGCAGCAAGCTGAACGGTGTTACCAGGTCGCAGGTTAGTTGCAATCTGCATAGAAAGTGAATTGATGCTCTTGTGCTCGATGGGGCGGGTGCTCGTGGCAACCAGGTTAGATTTCCGAACTTCTCGTGTGATCTTTTCTACAATGTTGAGGTTCATGCTGTTTGTTCTCCCTTAGTAATGCTGAAGTAAGCTCTGATCAGGTTTAACAGCTAAAGAGTAGTGCATTAGTCCTACTCCCTCTTGGCGTTGTGTGGCTATTTCGCAGTCGGATTATACGCCATGGAGTAGCCCATGTCAACTATCTAGACAAGCGAATTAGCCCGAAAGTACCCCAATATTGGCCGATTTGTGCACATGTACGTATATCAGGGCAGGTTCCGGCGTCTTTGATCTCGGTATCGGGGTCATGACCAGTAGTAGCCAGGAGGTCCTACTACTCCCACGCGGGGCCGTATCTATCGATAGAGGCTGTGCGATTCTATGAATTCGCGGACGGCATCAGGGGTTCGATACCTTATTGAGCGGCCCGCGCGCACGCGCTCGCGCATAACTGTGGACGATATATCCATCAAAGGGGCAGGCACCCAGTCAATCGCGGCCTTGATGCCGGGAATCTGGGCCTCTAGCGCAGCCATAGTGCCTGTGCCGTCTACGCTGAAGTTCGGGCGCTGAATGACCGCCAGGCGAGTGTGCGCGAGGATGCGCCCGGGCTCCCGCCATTGCGGCATTGTCAAAAGCGAGTCGGTGCCTGTAATAAACCACATCGCCACCTGGCCTGGGCCGCCCCACTCTTCCCTGAGCCGTTCCATACTGTCGGCTGTATATGACGGCCCCGTGCGGTCAAGGTCCACTCTCGAAAGGACGAAATAGGGGTTCCCCTCGATGGCCAGCTGCACCATTTCGGCCCGCTGCTCTGCCGGGGTGGCCGGTTTCCCGAGCTTCAACGGCTGCTGTCCTGCGGGCATGAACAGCACCCTGTCCAACCCCAATGCCTCGCGCACAGTGTCGGCCATTACCAGGTGCCCAATATGGATCGGGTCGAACGATCCGCCGATCACGCCCAGCCTGCGCACTCTCGCTTGCTCGTTTCCCGGTCCGTGCATAGCGCCCTCTGTCTCTCTCATGCCAGCACAGTCATGTTCGCTTCGGGCCATCTTGCGCGCAGGGCGTCCACCACCTGCGTTGCCGCCGTGGTCTTCTCTCCTGCCGTAAACCAGAAATCCACCCGCAGGCGCACCAACCCGTCAAACGTGCCTTCCACGGCCACCGCAGGGGCGGGCGACTTGCTTACACTGTCCACGTCTTGCAGCAGCGCTAATATCTCATCACTCGTCTTCTGCATATCGGCCGTGTCTGCCATGTCTACCCTTACTTTGATAGATGTCTTCTGCTGGTTGGATATCGAGCGGTTGGTCACGATTTCGTTCAGGACCGTGCTGTTCGGCACGACCACCCGGAGCCCGTCGTCTGTGCGCAGCAGGGTCGTGCGGAGCTCGATACCCTGCACGACGCCCGTCACATCTTTGACGCTGATGCGGTCGCCTATCTTGAACGGCTGCTCGAGCAGGACATAGATGCCCGCCACCACGTTACGCAGCAGGTCCTGCATTGACAGCGAGATCGCGAGGCCGGCCACGCCGAGCACAGTCACAAGGCTGGCCAGGTCGACCCCGAACGCGGTCAAGAGGTTGATGATGCCTAGCGCCACGATTGCGATCTGGACCAGGTTGCCCACGAGGCTCGCAACGTTTATGTTGATCCGCCTGCTGCGCGTCAACAGGCGCACAATCCACCTTTTGGCCGATTGCGCGAGGATGAGGGCTACCAGCAGGATCAGGACCGCTTTGCCCAGGTTGAACAGGAATATGCCTACGGGATCGCCCTGGGCGAACAGGCCGAGGATGGCGGTTGGTGTGGTTGTAGGGGTGGGTGTCATGCTCCGGCTGAGGTCTCCTTATGGGCAATTGCTTGCAGCACAGCTTGCTCAACGCTTTGCGCCTGTAACCGGTCGCGCCAGATGTAGGCCGCTTTGTGCTCTTTCGGCGTTCCCGTGCCATTTCTCAGACCTAACTGAAGCGTGTAGGTGTTGGGGAGACTTGCTTGCCAGGTGAGGTACAAGAAAATGATGGCAAGTATATAGAGAATGGCTGCCAACGCCACCACCAGCCAGTAAACGAGACCCGAGGAACTGCCCGCAATCCAGTTAAAGAGGACGCCCACCAGCAGGCACGCCCCGGCTGCTGTAAAAGTTGGCATGGAATGGCTGTCCAGCTTTGGCCATCCCGCCCACTTCATCTCTTTGCTCTCGACCAACGCAGCGCTTGCCAGGCTATCAATGCTCCACCGTTCGCTTCCCAACACCAGGCTGTTGCCTGTGACGCTTACTTGCCCATCGTCAGAGGCGTAAAGAGTTTTCTCGCCGTGTGTAGACATTGATTGTGCCTCCGTTGCTCTTTATGTTGTCCGGCCGAGCTCTTTGGTCAGCGATGCCCCGATAGCCTCTTGCAAGGTTCGCACCGACATCCCCTGCATCCCCTTGGGCAATTGCGGCTTCTTGGCTGCGGGAGGGTATATAGCCCGCGTGAAGCCCAGCTTGGCGGCTTCACTCAACCGTCGTTCCAACTGCGCCACACTCCTGAGCTCGCCCGACAGCCCTATCTCGCCTATCAGCGCCAACTCGGGTGCAACAGGCAGATCCCTGAACGACGAGGCGACCGCCACGGCCACGGCGAGGTCAATGGCGGGCTCGTTTATCTTGAGGCCGCCGACTACGTTTATATAAATATCCTGGTTTGACATGGCGAGACCAACGCGCTTGGTGAGCACGGCGGTCAGCATCAGGAGCCTGTTGAGGTCGATGCCGTTGGCGGTCCTGCGGGGCAGGCCGAAGCTGGTCGACGAGGTGAGCGCCTGCACCTCGACCAGGATAGGGCGAGTGCCTTCGAGGGTTACCGCTATTGCGGCGCCGGACTCGCCTTCTGAGCGCTCGGCAAGGAAGGCGGCAGAAGGATTGGTGATTTCGATCATGCCGCTGTTGCCCATCTCGAACACGCCTACCTCGTTGGTCGAGCCGAAGCGGTTTTTTACTCCACGCAGGAGGCGGTACTGGTGGAACCTGTCGCCTTCGAGGTAGAGCACCACGTCCACCATGTGCTCCAGCACGCGCGGCCCCGCGATGGCGCCCTCTTTGGTGACGTGGCCTACCAGGAACATCGGTATATTGCGAGCCTTGGCCAGCCTCAAGAGGCGGGCGGTGCACTCGCGTATCTGGCTCACCGACCCGGCGGCCGAGGTCAGCTCAGGCAGGAACATGGTCTGTATAGAGTCGATGATCACGAGCCCGGGCTGCATCATCTCGATCTGCGCGAGGATGGGGTCAAGCTCGGTCTCGGACAGAAGCATGAGGCGCTCAGGGTTCAGGTCGAGGCGGGTGGCTCTGAGTTTGATCTGCTGGGGGCTTTCCTCGCCCGATACGTAGAGTACAGGCTTGTCGCCCCATAGGGCCAGCTCAGATGCCAGCTGCAAGAGCACTGTTGAATTATGAACTATAAGGTCGTTGGCGACGAAGCTACTGAGCTCAGGCACGGTTATGTCGTAAACCTCTGCCTCGCCTGCCGGGATAATGCTTTCTACCTCGTCCCAGTAAATATCGCTGTGAGCCAGACTCGAAAGTTGCAGGCTATCGAGTGCTGCCGCCAGTTTTGTAATGGTACTTCGGGTTAGTGGCCTCGCATGCCTGCGGTCCATGATCCTGCATCCTACGGTTTTCGATAGTGCAAAATAGGACTTTTCACCCCTCGCTACATTCAGGTGTTCCCAAAATCGAGGCCCTGTAGGCACAATATCCTTATGGGTGGAAGGCAATCTGGGATTTTCCATGCCAGCGATTCGACTTATCGCTTCGGCGCGGCCCATGATTCCGATCTCGGCAAGAAATCGCTTGATAGGTGCAACTCCCAACATTGTAACTTCGTAGGCCGTATATGCCCGTTCATTCACCTGCATTTTCTTGGTGCGTAGTTTCGCCACAAGTCCGAACCTGAGCAGAAGATGTTGCACGTCCTCAGCTAACCGCCTGCTGATCGAACTATAGGACAATCCGGGCATGCCATACTGATTAACATAGACCGATCCGTCGCACGTAAAGAGGGTCTTCAGAAAGAGCGCCATTTGCTCTTTTGGCAGGGTAAAGATGCAGTTGGGCACCGATTTAGTGGCGGCTTTCTTATAGCGAAGCCCTACATCTTCCAACAACCGAGCGATGGGCGTCCTCATCTCGGCTATATTGCGCGCCTCCGCCCCTAGCCTCTCCACAGGCAGGTTTACGGCGTCTGCCAGCTTGCTCAAGTCAGAGAGGCTAGGCACGCTGGTTCCATATTGCCATATTCGTAATCTGGAGTAGCTAACCTGTGCATCACGCGCCCATTTCATCCAACTTATGCCCGCTTCTTCTTTGGTTCTTGTCAGCGCAGCCGCCACCAGTTCTCTATTCGCGACCCTGTTGTTCTGGTCCATGCAGAACCTATACTGGCAGGCGTTTGTACCCTTCTTTTCCCAGCGGACCAACTTCATGTCAAATGCCGCGGCCACGGTTGCCAGATCAGAGGCTACCTCAGGTAAAGCTGCTGTGACACCTATGCTATCTTGCGCCGAACCGTCGGATAAGATGTAAGCAATCAATTTAACGGTGGCCTCAGGCAAAGCTTGCTCTCCAAAGTACGGTAGCGCACGTGGGGTTGCCAGATGCTCGCCTACTTTGAGCTGTTTTACACTCTTCCATCCGTCGTTCGTAAATAGAGGGTGGGATGGTGTACATCTTAGAATTCGCCCGAGTTTGGTCCTGACCTCAACGATAGGTTTCTTCCCCTGCTTATGGAAATGGGTAGTTGGGCGTGGTGTGAGCTTCAATGTCTGATCATCAAGTGCCAGTACAGCTTTGTCGCAATTGGCCCAATCGGTGATAGGTCTATAAGCTCCGCTCGCAGGATCCAGGACACGGGTCTCTCCAACGACACACTTGCCAATACCGGGGTCGCCGCTAATCAGCACCAGAGAGCCTTGTACTATGCCTCCGCCCAGCACGCGGTTGAACTCCTCGCCCGGCACGCGTATTCTGCCGAAGTCGTCGTTGCGCACCTGGGTGATGGGGGTGGGCCTGTTATTGCCCAGGCTCTCACTGCGGCCCGCCGTGAGCGTGGAGGCACTGGAGGCTGTGGTAGTCACTGTCTCGACGAAGGTGTTCCACTCCCCGCAATCGGGGCAGCGGCCCGTCCATTTAGGCTGTTCGCTCCCGCACTGCTGGCAAACAAACATGGTGCGAGTCTTTGATTTTGGCGGCATTGTACCCTGCTCTCACTAGCTCATATGTTCCATATATCTTCTGCTTTTAGTATACCACAGGGAGTCGTAAGTCGTAAGTCGTAAGTCGCTGATCGTAAGTCGGAACAACCGGCTCCGCATGGCGCATGACCTACGATCAGCGACTTACGATCTACGACTCCCCATGTGATACAATAGCACCACAACATAGGAGGCGGCACAAAATGGAACTGGGCGCGAATATTCATACTCTGCGCACCGATCAGGGCCTGACCCTGGAGGCGCTGGCCGAAAAAAGCGGGGTAAGCCGCGCGATGCTTTCCGACGTCGAGCGCGGAGCGAAAAGCCCCACCGTCAGGATTGTAGCGCAGATCGCTCAAGCCCTCGATTGCACCGTCTCTCACCTGCTGGGTGAACCTCCGCCTGTGCCTCATCAACCGGCAGTGCAGGTCGTGCGCCGCAAAGAGCGTGTGGTAACAGTAGAACCGCGCACCGATGTCGAGCGGCACCTGCTGGCGCCCTCATTTGTGCGCAGGGGCGTCGAGGTGCTTATGTACTCGATTCCCGGCAACAGCCGCACCTCTCTTCCAGTCCAGCCTCAGGGCACAGAAGCGCACCTCACTGTCACACGAGGCGATCTTGTGTGCAAGCTAGGGACGCAAGAGGTGAAACTGGAAGACGGCGACTCGGTCCAATTCGACGCCGACGTAGAGCAGACCTTCATCAACAACGAGAAGAAGCCCTGCCGGTTCTTTCTGGTGGTAGACGCGGCACGCCCTTCTAAGCGCTAACATGCTCGTGGCTCATCTGGGTTGGCGCATCCAATGTGCTGTCCTATTACTACTTGCCGTCTTTATTATTGTTGGTTGTGGCGCAAACTCCAGCGATAAGGAGAGTACAGCAGTGCCTGTTACACCGACCGGCACGCTCGTGCCTACTTCTACAATCGTGCCAACCTCAACACTTCCACCCACTGAGCGTTCTGCCTACAAAGGGCCCACAATCGCTCTTCTTGAATATGTTGCACCTACCGCAACACCTACGCCTGCGACCCTACAACAGATGGTTGATCAAGCTAATGCTGTAGCCGAAGTTGAGGTAGTTAGCGCTCCTAGTGGAGCGAATGTGCTGCACATAAAGAAGTGGTTAAAGAAGATCACCATGAAGGCAGAAAAGGGTACCTATGAGGAAGATACGTCCACCGTGCTTATCTCAGGCTCCGAGCAAGACCTGAGTCTACTCTCTTCGGGGAAGCGCTATATTGTCTTTATGTTGGTGCCCATACCTAACTATGAAGACCTTGACATGTGCAAACGCTTTACAGGTACGATGGCATTGTCGGTTGGAGCACAAGGAATCTTTGAAATGGCAGGCGACCTGGTAGGAAAAGCAGGTCTTGCGCAATATAGCGGCCAGCCGGTTTCTTTGCTTGAGCG
The DNA here is from genome assembly GCA_038203825.1 of Chloroflexia bacterium. Taxonomy (GTDB): domain Bacteria; phylum Chloroflexota; class Chloroflexia; order QHBQ01; family JADMIH01; genus JADMIH01. The sequence goes on from JBBRDO010000036.1 coordinate 14,382, forward strand.
AGACATACTCTCTACCTTACCTACGGAACCTCTACCTGTTACACATGAGCCGGACACCGGACCCGAAGACCTGGTACGGCTTGTGCAGTCAGCCGATATGGTTGCTGAAGTACACTTGGTAGGTGCAGATGCAGCCGTGGGTACATACTTTGATAATCTCGAAGTTCTGAAGTGGCTGAAAAAGTCCGCATCCTTTTCCGGCACTTCTATCGATATGCGATTTGGGAAATGTAGTGACGTATTTATGGGAGGCTTCGGGCAACACTATATCATCTTTATCAACAGGATTACAGATCAATATTCCGATGGACTTACTTTGGTTAATCGCACTGATATTTCGTTAGTAGGCGGCAATCAGGGCTTCTACCAACTAAGCGATGACGACCGTTATATTACGTCTGCTGGGCTTCGCTATTATTATGGCTGGGGTGTGCAGAGTTTTGAAGATGAGATACAGAAAGCGCTGCTCATCCCAGGCACCCCGGATCCTAAGTTGCGCCCGCCGGACACGGGAACTCCTCAACCCTAATTGCTGCGCAGCGAATTAGATTTCAAAATATAAGAAGAGGGCCAGCCTTCTCGGCCAGCCCTCTTCTCTACTGCTATTTATTAGCCGTTACTTCTCAGTTTCGGCAGCAGGCCCTGCGCTCGCACCTGAAAGCTCGGGCTCGCGCTCGTCGTCCTTGGCTTTCTTGCGGCTCTTCTTCACAGGAGCGTTGGCTTCTTCGTACTCTGCCTGCGAGCTTAGCTTCAAAAGTTCGTCCTCAACGGCCACGTAGACCGAAGTGTCGGGCAAGAAGCGCTGCTCGAGCAAGCCTTCAGCCAGCGGGTCTTCGATCAGGTTCTGGATGATGCGTCGCAGCGGGCGGGCCCCAAAGCTGTGGTCGTAGCCCCTTGTCGACAGCAATTCCATCGCCTCGTCTGTCACTTCCAGCTTGATATTCTGCTCTGCCAGCTGGGTGCGGACGCGCTTGAGCATCAAGTCTGTGATCTGCCTGATGTGCGAGGTTGTGAGGGAGTGGAACACGATTACCGCGTCCAACCTGTTCAGGAACTCAGGGCGGAAGCTCTTCTTCAACTCCTGCAGTACCTTGTCCTTCATCAACCCGTACTCGCGGGCAGCAGTCTTGGCTTCGTCGTTCCTGACCGTGAAGCCGAGAGAAACGTCGCGGTTGATGACGTCGGCCCCTACATTGGAGGTCATGATGATGATAGTGTTGCGGAAGTCGACCTTGCGGCCCTTGGCGTCTGACAGGCCGCCGTCTTCCATGATCTGGAGCAGCATGTTGAAGGCTTCAGGGTGGGCCTTCTCGATCTCGTCCAGCAAGATCACTGAGTAGCTCTTGCGGCGCACCGCCTCGGTCAGCTGACCGCCCTCTTCGTAGCCCACGTAGCCTGGAGGCGAACCGACCAGTCGCGACAGGTTATGCCGCTCCATGAACTCCGACATGTCAATCTTGATAAGAGCGTCTTCGGACCCGAACATGAACTCGGCCAGCGCCTTTGCAAGCTCGGTCTTGCCTACGCCCGTGGGGCCAAGGAAGATGAAGGAGCCGATAGGGCGCTTGGGATCTTTCAGTCCCGCTCTCGCACGGCGTACGGCCTTCGCCAGGTTGGTTACGGCCTCGTCCTGCCCGATCACTCGTCCGTGCAGATCGGCTTCCATCTGTAACAGCCGCTCCGACTCTTCGCCCGCGATCCTTGTGAGCGGTATGCCCGTCCACATCGAGACCACCTGAGCGATGTCTTCTTCGGTTACATAGGGCACTTCGGTCGACTTCTCTGCCTGGAAGCCTTCTTCCAAGCGCGAGATGCGCTGCCGCAGTTGGGATTCGCGCTCGCGGAGGTCGACGGCCTTCTCGTAGTCTTCGGAGGCCACAAGGCTCTCTTTTTCCTTCGAGATAGCCTCAAGCTCCTGCATTGCGTCGCGCAGGCCGGAAGGCTGTGCTACTCTGTACAGGCGCACACGGCTCGATGCTTCGTCCACAAGGTCGATGGCCTTGTCGGGCATGAAGCGCTCGGTCACGTAACGCGCTGCCAGGTGGGCGGCAGCCTTGAGTGCCTCATCTGTTATCTTCAGGTGGTGGTGCTCTTCGTACAGATGCCTGATCCCTTCGAGGATCAACACTGTCTCCTCCACGCTGGGCTCTTCTACATGTACGGGCTGGAAACGACGCTCCAGGGCGGCGTCGCGCTCGATATACTTGCGGTACTCGTCGAGTGTGGTGGCGCCGATGGTCTGAAGTTCGCCTCTTGACAGTGCGGGCTTCAGGATATTGGCCGCGTCAACCGCGCCTTCTGCTGCGCCTGCCCCCACAAGAGTATGTAGCTCGTCGATAAAGAGGATGGCGCTTGTGTCTTTGATCTCGGCGACTACCTTCTTCAGTCTCTCTTCGAATTCGCCCCGGTACTTGGTGCCCGCAACGAGGGCGCCCATATCGAGCGCAAGCACGCGCTTGCCCTGCAAGGTCTCGGGTACGTCGTTAGCGACGATGCGTTGGGCGAGGCCCTCTACGATGGCGGTCTTGCCCACGCCCGGCTCACCGATCAGGGCAGGGTTGTTCTTGGTGCGCCTCGACAGGATCTGTATGACGCGCTCCACTTCCTTTTGCCGCCCGATCAACGGTCCCAGTTTGCCTGCTGCTGCCAGCGCTGTGAGGTCGGTGCCGAGGGCGTCCACATAGGGGGTCTTGCTCGCGGCCTTGCCGCCCTGTGCTGAGTAGCCGCTGGAGGACTTCAGTACGTCGATTACCTGTGCGCGTACCTTCTCAAGGGATACGCCCAGGCTTTCGAGTACTCCCGCAGCTATGCCTTCGCCTTCGCGCACGAGGCCCAGCAAAAGATGTTCGGTGCCGATATAGTGATGGTTCAGCCTGCGTGCCTCGTCGACGGCCAGCTCGATTACTCGTTTGGCGCGAGGAGTTAGCCCGATTTCGCCCATCACCATGCGGTCGCCCCGCCCGATAATGAACTCAACGGCCGATCTCACCTTTGTAAGCTCTATGCCCAGGTTGTTTAATACGCGTGCTGCTACCCCATCGCCCTCGCGTACCAGCCCCAGGAGGATGTGTTCTGTGCCTATGTAATTATGATTGAAGCGCTGGGCTTCTTCCTGCGCGAGTTGCAGTGTTTTGCGTGCGCGCTCGGTAAATTTATCAAATCTATCAGTCATATCTATTTTCTCCAGGGCCGGCGATACCATTACCTGCTAATCAGTAGAAAGTCCTTGGTCCTTGCTCGTCCTTGATTTAGGGTCTCAGATCTTCCATTCTTGACTTTCGTCCCAACCAGACAAGGCTCACTTGGGGATAAAGTAGTCCTTAGTTAATAATACGCGCTGGGGTTGCTTGGCGGTTGCCTTATCCACCGACCATACATAACACGCTTACCGTGCTTTAAGCATACGCACGTTTAGCTCGTGTGTCAAGCGATTCAGACCTCACTTTGCATACATTCGACGATTGCCCAGGCTAAGCAGAAAGGGTGTAAGCCGTTCGAGACTTACACCCTTTCCGACTAAGTCTTTTGCTTTTACGACTCTGTTTCTTCGGTCGCTTTTTCTTCGGTTGCTTCTGCGTCTTCAGTCGCCGAGGGGGCTTCCTCTTCGGCTACCGGAGCGGCTTCTTCAGCTGCGGGAGCCTCTTCAGTGACAGGGGTCTCTTCCTCAGCTGTGGGAGCTTCCTCCTCGGCTGCCGGAGCTTCCTCTTCGGCTACCGGAGCGGCTTCTTCAGCTGCGGGAGCCTCTTCAGTGACAGGGGTCTCTTCCTCAGCTGTGGGAGCTTCCTCCTCGGCTGCCGGAGCCTCTTCTACTGATGGGGCCTCTTCGTTGGCTACGGGAGCAGCTTCTTCGGTGGCTGGGGCTTCCTCTTCACCGGTTGACGTAGTTGGTTCCTCGGCTACCGGGGCGGCCTTTTTGGTTGCTTTGCCGGCTTCCTTTTCTTCAGCCACCGGGGCGGCAGCTGTTTCTTCAGGTTCCTCTTCGTCGCGGTTCATGAAAGCGCCTAGCGCCTGGGCCAGTGCACCCATAGGTGCATCATCGGCTGCTTGCCTGTCGGTTGCAGCGGGGGTTTGCCTGTTTTGCTGTCTTCCACCGCGATCTCCGCGGTCTGGTCGTTCTGCTCGCGGGCGCTCCGCACGCTCGAAGCGTTCGTTGCGCTCAGTCGTCGCTCCAGCTTGCTCGCCTTCCAGTGAATTGGCTTCGGTGACCTGAACCTGGCTCATGCCCCGTTCGCCTTCTTCGCCGTATGCTCCGGCTGTAGACGCCGTGCTAGCTGCGCTTTCATCCGCGCCTGCGGCCAGGCCCTCGGTTCCGCCGAACTCGCCGCCGTTCTCGTCCTCATGCACACGCTTCAGCGACAGCCCGATGCGTCTCTTGATCGGGTCGATCCTTATGACTTTCAGGTCCAGCACATCCCCTACGTTTACAACGTTCTTGGGGTGGGCGACTCGGCCCTCAGCCAGTTCTGATACGTGTATGAGACCTTCTATGCCATCGTCGAGCCTTGCGAACGCGCCGAATGTTGTCAGCTGGGTGATTGTGCCGCGCACTATCTGGCCCAGCTTGTAGTTATCAGTGATCGTGGACCACGGCTCGGGCTGTGTACGCTTGAGCGACAGGGCGATCTTACGTTCGTTGGGGTCAACCGACAGCACGTATACATCGATCATATCGCCGACCTTGAGCACTTCGCTCGGGTGGCCTACACGCTTCCACGAGATTTCGGACAGGTGGATGAGACCGTCGGCCCCTCCGATGTCTACAAATGCCCCGAAGTCGCATATAGATGATACTCTACCCTGCCTGACCTGGCCAGGCTCAAGCTCGCGCAGCAAGCGGGTGCGAACGCTCTCTCTCTGCTCCTGCGTTGCCTGTCGCTCGGAAAGGATTAGCCGATTCCTTGCCCGGTTGATCTCTATGATCTTCAGGCTGATCATCTGGTTCTGCATCTTGGCCATCTCGGACTGCTTGGCGGCATCATTTCCACCACCCATAATCAGCGAGATCTGCGACGACGGTATGAACCCTCGAACGCCTTCGATGTTTACCAGCAGGCCACCCTTGTTGTAGCCGCTTACTTTGGCCTGGAGCACTTCGCCCGACTCGTACTGCTTCTGCAGGTCACGCCACGAGCGTTCCTGGCGCGCACGGTCCAGTGACAGGACAGCGTGGCCTTCGTTATTTTCGGGCTGTACAACAGAAACGAGCAGGGTGTCGCCTATTTGCAGGGCATCGCGCTCTTCCTGCGTGAGGCTCTGGAGCTCTGAACTTGGAACGACGCCTTCGGTCTTGGCCCCGATATCGACCATGATCTCGTCGCGGCCAACCTTCATGATGGCCCCTTCGACCACGTCGCCATGCTTGAGGGTGCGGTACTGCTGTTCTGATGCACGCAGCAGGTCTTCCATTGATGCATTGGGGGCGACATCTTCCAGGCGAGGTGCGCTGCGCACAATAGGCTCTTCATAGTCAGATTCGCCGCTTGCGGCTTCTGCCTCAACAGCTTTGGGAGCTTCCGGTGCAGGTGCGCTTGCGGCTTCTGCCTCAACAGCTTTGGGAGCCTCGGCCTCTTCAGGTGCCGCAGCCGCCTCTGCTTCTATAGCCTGGGTTGCTTCAGGTTCAGGGGAAGCTGCTTCGGCAGCCGCTGCTTCAGGTGCGCCTGCGGGCTCTGCCTCGCTCGTCGCATCCTTCTGCTCGTCGTTTGCGTCGGCTTTCTCTGCCAGGTCCGCGTCGATGGTACCGGTGTCGCCCTCAGCCTGGCTGGTTTCGCTAGCCTCGGCTATTTGTGGGGCAACCTCGTCCTCGGTGGGAGTGGTAACCTCTCCGGGTTCCTGGGCGTCCTGCTCGTCGCGTGCTTCGCCGGCTACAACATCGGCCGGGCTATCTGCCTGGTCTCCGTTGTCTGCAGCTATGCTGCTGTCCGCGCTCTCGTCCACTGTAGTTATATCGGTATTGTTCTGCACTATGTCGATAGCCTCATTTTCGTTGGCGTCCGGCGTAGATGCCTGCGTATTCTGCTCGTCGTTGTTCATCGACTCCGTCCTTAGGGTTGATAAAGTGGGGCCATGTTGAGTTTTGCGGTTACAGGGGTCGTGCTCCCCACTAAATGAGACAAACGCGACATGGGCGATTGCGGGTCGACCGCTGGATCGCCTATGCAATGTAGTGTTAGGGAGACTTTTGTAGAGAAACTCAATCTAATAGCCCGGATTGTATTATACGGAAAGCCCCGCATAAATGCAAGCGCCTTTTTCCTATGGGAGTGACTAAGAGCATGGAGGGAGGCCATTGCGGTGCTTGGGTGCTGCAGAATGACGCGTCTACGCTTGTTGTAGTGCCAGGTGAACATGCGAATAGCACGAGCTAAGGCTACCCAGCACAGCGAGAAGCACCGAGACCTGAGCTTCAGACGACCAAGGCGAGTCCGCCGGTCAGGCATGATTGAGATGTTATTGGTTTAGTGGCGTCAACTGTATCTGCCTTGCAAGGCCATAAGCGGTTGGGAGATCGCTGACATTGTACATGAGGACGCGGCCGAGGACGAGCACGGCATTGTTCGGCGAGGACGTCCGCGTCATGCCGCTCCATCAGCCTGAATTGCTCAGCAAGAACCGGCTCAAGAGATCGCGAGAAGTTGGGGAGTGGAAGGACTATACCGGCGGCCAAACAAGGGAGCTACTTCCAAGCTCACTCCTTCTTAAAGATGACGGACGACCGACGAGGGTAACGCGTCCTCACATCTCGCTTCGCCATCCTTCGTCGGTCGGCCCCTACTTGGCAGTTGCCCCTTCCGACACGGGCAACTCGGCCAGGTCGGGGCGGATCTCCATCAGCCTGAGGAATGCGTCAACAACGTCCGGGTCGAACTGTTCGCCTTTGAGCTTTTGCAGTTCCTCTACGGCTTTGTAGTGGCCGGGAGCTACCCTGTATACTCTGTCTTCGGTCATCGCGCCATATGTGTCTACGACGCTGATGATACGCGCCCCAAGCGGTATATTGGCTCCCTTTAACTGAGCGGGGTATCCCATTCCGTCGTATCGCTCGTGGTGGTGGCGTACTATGGGAACAACGTCCGTGAGAGCTCCTACGCTCTGTACTATGCGTGCGCCGATGACAGTATGATCTTTCATGATCTCATATTCTTCTGCTGTCAGTCTCGCGGGCTTGTTCAGTATAGAGTCGGGGATGCCTATCTTTCCTATGTCGTGCAAAATCGCGCCCATGCGGACGTTCTCTGCTTCCTGGTCGCTGAAGTGCAGCACCTGGGCAAGCGCCCTTGCGCGCTCCGTCATCCGTTCGCAGTGACGTATGGTGTAACCGTCTTTGGCCTCAATGGCGTGTGCCAGAGCTTCGATTGTACCCAGCAGCGCCTGCCGTTGGGCTTCGAACAACTGGGCATTGTAAATCGCCAGCGCTGCGTGCCCACCCAGGGTGCTAAGCAGGTCGAGGTCGTCTTTGCTGAATCGCTCGCCCGTCCGCTTGCTGCCCAGGCACAATATGCCGACGAAATGCTGCCGCGTCCACATAGGCACACCCAGGAACGTTCTTAAGTTCTTCTGCAAATTCGCAGTTTCCATAATCCGGTCCATGCTCGTGTGGGTTGCTTCGAAAGTCTCGTGGGGGTACAACTTCTGGCTGAAATACATCAGTTCTAGCGGTGCGCTTTCGTCATCCAGCACTATGCCGTAGTCGGCCAGTTCCTTTTGCAGGCCCTCAATGAGCCAATCAGCTCCTGCCCCGTACCGCGAGTATGGCACAACCCGCATAGCCGTGGTGCGCTCCAGCTCCGTCGTGTCGCGGCCGGGCACCTTCGCCTGCTGCCCAGCACTTCCTGCAATGGCCGCTCGCCAGCCCTGTGCTGTAGATTCCCCGTCCACGTGGGCTTCTTGCCAGGCGTCTTTTGTATCTCGCTCCTGATCTGCCAGCAGCAGAATGCCGCACGACAAATTCATCAGTCTGCACGTGCGCTCGACGAGGTCGTCTGTTAGCCTGTTCAAGTCTTGCTCGGTGGAAATCTGAGCGCTGAAGTTGAGTAGCGCTTCTTTATAGTCATAGCCGTCGTGATAAATAAACCTGTCTGCCCATACTTCCACTCTGCGCTGCACATAGCCATAGCTACCGGCAATCAAGAGCACAAATAGGCCTACTGCCAGCAGGCCTATTTCACCTTTGTACCAATCGTTGGGCAGTAACGCACCCAGAGTCAGGGCCAGCGCCGTCAGCGCGAGCAATACCATAAAACCCATCACTCCATGGACCACACCGCGCCTCACCAGGCCCCTTATGCCGAGCAACTGGTGCTGGGTGATGGCGTAAGCCATGGAAAGCGGCATGATACCCAGTGTGAGAGCAGTATATTGGATATCCACCGTGTGCAGGCCCACGAACCTGGGTAATATCCCAAGCAAGAGGCTAGGCCCCACTGCAAGCATTGTACCCACCACTACTACCGACAACTGGCCTTGTACCAGTTTCGAGCGCTGTATAAAGAAGGCTCTACCCAGACTCGCAAGCCCTATCAAAGTGCATATTGCCACGTACACAGAATTAGTGAGCTGGACTCGCGAGTACGTCCACGGATCGGCGAAGAGGGTGTAGAGATAGAAGGCTATGACGAGAAGGCCGGTAATTGATACAGCCGCGATAATGGCGCCATGTACCCCCGCTCTCTTGCCAACCTTCAAAGGAAACTTGAGGAAGAAGCAGGCAAAAGAGGCCGCCCAGGTTACCAGGCTGACAAAAAGCAGTGCCAGCGTCCACCCGGTGGGCTTCTCCAGCACCGCCGCCGTTACCAGGCTTATAGCGCTGGCTACACAAAATAGGTAGAAGGCCGAGGCAGCAGACCTGTATTGGGCTTTTACGTATACGGGGCCGCCTACGGCAATGAATACTATGGCTAACAACAGGAAGCTGAATTTCTGCAAACCGTTGACGCTGGAGTCGGCCTGCACCGAAAGTTCGGTCACACGGGTGGGGTCGCTGCGGCTGGCTATGAGGGCGGTCTTGCCGCCATCAGGCAACTCTGTAACGCTGAGCACGCGATCCCCTCGTTGTATACCCTTATCATAACCGGGCCCGTTGGGTAAAACCCAGCTCACAACGGCGTGGCCCGAGGCGTCCTGGATTGTGGTGAAGCCCAGGTCCTGGCTGTTGGCAGTGAGAAACGGGGCGGCTATGAGGTAGGCGGTGAATGCGACGGTCACTACTGCGGCAAGCACAAAGCGCCCCCACTCGTGTGACGCCATCTTCAGGATAGTCTCTCGCCCCATGCCTGCTCCTGGGCGCGAGATCATAGCCGATTTAGCCGACGGCGGGGCAGACGCATAGAACTGCGTGTTCCTGGCGTCTGATGGGCGCGCAGAGAAGCCTACAGGATCGTTCGCAGGTGGTTTGGGGTTCACGCTTGGACACCCCGGTATTCAATTGTATGTACGTTGATAAAACGCATGGCCTATGTCTCTGTTATTATTCGACAAGACATTGCAGGCACAATCCTTGCCGATAGTGCCACACGCTAGATTATAGCAAGGTGCAGCCCCATAAGACAATGGACTAACTTCCCCCAAAGGTATGGCCTTTGCTAATAGTTGGTACTAACACTTTTCTCTCCTCTCCTCTCCTCTCCTCTCCTCTCCTCTCCTCTCCTGTCTGCCGGATCATTTCGGCCACAAGCCCGGTCCAGCCTGTTTGATGGCTTGCGCCCAGCCCTGCGCCTGTTTCTCCGTGGAAGTATTCGTTGAAGGGTATATAGTCGCGCCAGAGTGGATCGTCCTGGAAGAGCGCCTGCGCGCCGAACACAGCGCGATTCCCTTTTTCGTCGCGCAGGAAAATGTTGACCAGCCTATCTTTCAACCCGCAGGCGACCTGGTCGAGAGTCAGCATCTGGCCCGAGCCGGTGGGGTACTCCACCTTGAAATCATCTCCGTAATACCTGTAGAAGCTGTGCAGCGATTCGATCAGGATGTAGTTTCCGGGGAACCACACGGGTCCACGCCAGTTTGAATTGCCTCCGTACATCCCGCTCTGTGACTCGCCGGGCTCGTAACCCACCTCGTAGTGTCTGTCCCCTTCCTCGAACACATACGGGTGTTCAAGATGGTAGCGCGACAACGAACGCACGCCGTGACCGGATAGAAACTCGCTTTCGTCCAGCATGCGCTTTAATATGGAATTCATGCGGTGCCCGCGCAGGATAGCGACAAGTCGCCTCTCTCCGACGCCCATGTCGTTCCAGCGCGAAACAAGGGCGGCGTTCTCGGGACGGTTCTGCAAAACCCACTGCAGCCGCCCGGTGAAGTCGGGCAACTTCTCTAACAGCCCACGCTCTATGATCGTCACGGCGCATAAAGGGATCAGGCCTACCAGCGAGCGCACTTTGAGCGGCACGTTGATAGCACCACGCTCGTCTCCCACAGGCACGTGGAGCACGTCGTAGAAGAACTGATCCTCTTCGTCCCACATCGATATGCCGGCGCCGCCGATGTTGTTCATGGCAGAGGCGATATAAAGGAAATGCTCAAAGAACTTGGTAGCTACGTCTTCGTAGACCTTGTCTGCGGTTGCCAGCTCAAGCGCTATTGTGAGCATATTGAGGCAGAACATCGCCATCCAGCTCGTGCCGTCGCTCTGCGTGATCCAGCCACCCGTGGGCAGGGGGGCGTTTCTGTCGAACACGCCAATGTTGTCCAGCCCCAGAAAGCCGCCCTCGAATACGTTCATGCCCTGCTCGTCTTTGCGGTTCACCCACCATGTGAAGCTGAGCATCTGCTTGTGGAATACGCGCTCCAGAAATGCGACCTCGCCAACGCCCTTCATCTTCTTTTCTATCTGGTAGATGCGCCATGCCGCCCACGCTATCACCGGTGGGTTTACGTCGCTGAAGTTCCATTCGTAGGCTGGGACTTGCCCGTTGGGGTGCTGGTACCACTCTCGGCCCAGTAGAAGCAGCTGATCCTTCGCAAACTCGATATCTACCAGCGCCAGCGGAATGCAGTGAAATGCGAGATCCCAGGCCGCGAACCAGGGATATTCCCAGGTATCGGGCATTGATATGATGTCGTCGCTGAAGACGTTTTGCCAGTCACTGTTGCGCCCGTGCTCCCTCTCGGGTGGCGGGGGAAGCTGTCCGGGGTCGCCGTCGATCCACTGCTTCACGCTGTAATGATAGAACTGCTTGGACCAGAGCATACCAGCCAGCGCCTGCCTTTGCACCAGCCGCTCGTCATCTGTGAGCGCGGGCGGCTGTATTGCTGCATAGAACTCGTCTGCCTCTTTCTCTCGTTGCTCGAAGACTGAGTCAAAGTCGGCAAAGGAGTCACCCGGCTCGGCATCGTCCGCATCTTGCAGGGAGGTGAGGCGCAGTCTGACGGTCCACGTTTCCCCTGCTTGGAGGGTCCTGTGGTAGTGGGCAGCGGCTTTTGTGCCCGTTTCGTCGGGGTTTACCAACCCATCCTGCCCGTGTACTATGGTGTCATTGATGCTGTCTTTGACGTAGGGTGTTGGATTGGGCGTGCCGAATAGTCGCGCCCGGTTAGTGTCGTTCTCGGTAAAAAGGAGGCTGGGCGCGCCTTCGCATACAAGGCGGTAGGCACCGATGACCGGGTGCTCTGCCAAGATCACGTCCTGCCCTGCTTTTTCCATTGTGGGCCGTGCGTTGTTCTCGTTCAGTTCCTTACCCCAGCTCCATGTGTTGCGGAACCACAGGGTAGGTATGATGTGAAGCTCTGCGGGTTCTGCTCCACGGTTGGTGGCGCTGATGCGCACGAGTATGTCAGTTGGTTCGGCTTTGGCGTACTCTACCGTCACGTCGAAATAGCGGTTTTCTGCGAATATACCCGTATCAACCAGTTCGTATTCGGGATCATGCCTGGTGCGCGAGCGGTTGGTATGCACAAGGTTGTCATAGGGGAAAGCGCCCTGCGGGTACTTGTAGAGCATCTTCATATAGGAATGGGTTGGGGTGTTGTCGAGGTAGAAATAATACTCTTTGACGTCTTCGCCGTGGTTGCCTTCCGGGTTCGACAGGCCGAAGGGTCGTTCTTTGAGGATGGGATCCCGCCCGTTCCACAGGGCGAGCGCGAAGCAAAGCTTCTGGTCGTTGTCGCAAATGCCCGCGAGGCCGTCCTCGTTCCAACGATAAGCGCGAGAGCGTGCGTGGTCGTGGGGGAAATAGGTCCACGCAGAGCCATCGGGGCTGTAGTCTTCGCGCACGGTTCCCCAGGCGCGCTCGCTGACGAATGGCCCCCAGCGCCGCCATTCGTTGGGATAATCGCCCAGCCGGTTGTGTTCCGTAGTGCTCGGTGTAGTCATCGGGTAGTCATGGGATTGTACCAGGCTGTTTCAGGTTGCGAGCCTGCCCAATTGTTCAATTACGTTCAAACGTGCCTACTTAGCCCCTATTATACTCCCTCGTGTCTAGTGGGTGACCGGAATGACGCGCTCAGGCGGTACAGGAGCGATTTGTTAACCGGAGTTGTAACCTTCTGCAGCTAGAATGGAAGCGTCGGAATGAGAGCTTTAGAACCCGTCTTTGGACTAAATCCGGCGGGCGGGATGTGAAAGGAAGATAGCTATGAAAAGGCGCTTCTCCATCTTTGTTGCTGCTTTTGGGCTGTTGATGCTGGTACCTCTGGTGACCGCAAGGCCAGGCGAAGGGTCCGCTGCCATATCGCCTGTGGGGAGCTCGGTTGAGCTGAAGCCAGTGGACGAAGGAGCGCGAACGGGGTACCGCAACCCACTCCTCCCGTTTATCGATTTCATCCTCGACGACGGGGGCATGGAGTACCAGTTCGGGTTGAACACGTCAGGGCACGGGCTGGTGCTGCTGGGGCTCAACCGGTTTACATTGAGCGCGGGGCAGTACCCGCTGGTGCTCAACGAGATTAGAGTCCTCTTCCCGGATGTGGCGCATGCGAATATTGACCTGACGGGGCGCAACGTTGACCTGCTGGTATACCAAGACACCAGCGGCAGCGGCCAGCCAGTGAACGCCAATAAGCTTTACCAGGGCACTGTGCAGGTGCAGACGCTCAGCCCGAACTTCAGCGTCTACCCGATGAACCTACTTTTGCAGGGGCCGGGCGACGTTTACATAGGGTTCTCGAACACGTATGACCACGGCGGCGGAGTGCTATACAGCTATCCTTTCGGGATAGACCAGTCGCAGACGCAACGGCGGAGCTGGATCATCGGGAACTACAATGGGTCAGACCCGAACTATAACGATCTGGCAAATAATCAGTTTGTGAGCGTGATTGACGACATGGGATTTTCCTATATAGGCAACTTCCTGATGCGCGGGAGGGGTGAGTTGGGCGTCACGCCTATCCCGACTGCCACGCCCACGCGCACACCCACGCCGGCGCCGACTGTGACCAGGCCGCCTGCGTATGTGTTGTACGACCAGTACGACCACATCTCGCCGATCTATGCCACGAACTCGCAGCAGTACGAGCAGAGCATGCAGCCTTACACTGATTACCTGGCTGACGACTTCGTAGTGCCGGCGGGGCAGACGTGGTATCTGGATGAAGTCGACGTGGCGGGGCGCATTGACGGTGGGAACGGAGCTGTAGCCAGCTTCAACGTGACGGTATACACAAGTGGAGGGACAGTGCCGGGCAGCCCGGTCTACACGGCCACGAACATTCCATACACTCTGCTGGGTGGAGGCGAATACCACATACCACTGGCGACGCCGGCGGTGCTGGGGGCCGGGACCTACTGGCTGATGGTGCAGGGGAACCTGGCTTACTGGACAGCGGGGCAGTTCATGTGGTACAACCGGGCGGCTCAGTCGTACAACCAGGCGGCATGGTACAACCCCGGCGACGGGTGGGGAACGACCTGCACCGAGGTATGGGGCACGCGCTGGCAATGTATGGGCGATCTACCGGAGCCGGACCAGGTTTACAGGTTGCTGGGTACATCGTCGAGCGCGACTCCGGTGCCGACAGACACGCCAACAGTGCCGGTAGTGACGAACACGCCAACCAACACGCCAACAGTGCCGGTAGTGACGAACACGCCAACCAACACGCCGACAGGCACGGTGCCGACAAACACGCCGACCACCACAGGCACATTGGTGACGGTTACCGCGAGCGCCACGAGCACTCCGACATCTGTCCAGGGTACCGGCACCGCGAGTGTTACGTCCACTATCCAACCGACGGCGTGCCCATTGGAGTTCAACGATGTGTTGCAGGGGAGCACGTTCTACCCGTACGTGCGCTGCCTGGCGTGCCGTGGCATCCTGACCGGGTACAGCGATGGGTCATTCAAGCCGAACAACACTGCCACACGAGGGCAGGTGTCGAAGGTGGTGGCTAACGCTGCCGGGTTTGCCGAGCCTGTGGGCGGGCAACTGTTCGAGGACGTGCTACCAGGCTCGACTTTCTACGATTACGTGCAGAGGCTGGCATCGCGGGGGTATATAGCAGGCTATCCGTGTGGTGGGATTGGGGAGCCCTGCGGCTGGGGTAACCTGCCGTACTTCAGGGCGTCTAACAACGTGACGCGCGGGCAGACCTCCAAGGTTGTGGCTAATGCGGCCGGCTTCACCGATTCCATACCGGCAGGAACGCAGACGTTTACGGATGTGCCCGAGGGGAGCACTTACCACCTGTACGTGGAGAGGCTTCTGCTGAATAGACCGGGAGTGATGGCGGGGTACCCATGCGGGGGGGTAGGAGAGCCGTGCGACCCGCAAAACAGGGCATACTTCAGGCCGGCGAGCGACGTTACGCGGGGGCAGACCTCTAAGATCGTGGCCAACACTTTCTTCCCAAACTGCCAGACGCCATAGCCGCCAGAGAAGGCGGAATGTAGTATAGGTGCGGCTTACGGGGCAGGTCTTGCCCCCGTAAGCCGCACCTATACTGTATGCCAGCGGTGCCGGAGCCTAATGACTGTTGATGTCCTGGGCGGGTACGCTGTTTTTCTTACCCGCCATATACCAGCGACAACCCCAATATTGACCTCAGTATGATAACATCTGAAGGGGATAATGTGCGAGATCGGGTATCGCCCGGGTACTTGTTGATATAAATGCGTAGGGTCTATTTCAGCGGGCGCCAGCGCCTGCTCACCGAGGGGCATTCTCGCCACGAGTGAGTGGTGGAAACGTGTGGACCCGAGATGCAGTTATATACAGGGGCAGCACGGGATCCCACCAGGGAGGAATGAGATGAGTACACGTGCAGTTGCTGTACAGCCCGTCAGGCGAGTGGAACTTCGCCGGAGACGTATTCTCTTGATTGCTGCAAGCGTTATAGCAGTGATCCTGATAGGCGGCTATTTCGGTATATCGGCCTATGCAGCCGACAAGCTGTCACGACCCGAGCGTTTTGCACTTACGAGCACACCGAGCCAGTATGGTCTTCAGTACGAGGATGTGACATTTAACAGTACGGTGGACAACATAAAGCTAAGTGGGTGGTATATCGATTCGCCGGGCGACAAAGTGATCATCATGATGCACGGCCGCAACGGGCGGCGCGACGGGGGTGATGCCCTGGAGATTGCCTCCAAGATCGCAGCTCACAATTACGACGTGTTCATGTTCGACTTTCGTGCCCACGGTGCCTCGGACGGCGAGCGGTTCTCAATGGGGCAGTGGGAGGTGCGCGACGTAGAGGGCGCGCTCAACTACTTGAAGGGCAGAGGGGTTACCACAATTGGCGCCCACTCTACCTCCATGGGAGGGTCACCGCTGCTCTATGCGGCCGTCGATCACCCTGAGATGAAGGTGCTTGTGACCGATTCGTCGTTCGCCGACCTGGCACCTATCCTTGAGACCGAACTGCCCAAAGCGAGCGGCCTGCCGGCGTTCTTCAACCCCGGCATCTTCTTCATGGGCAAGGTCATGCTTGGGATAGACCTATCGGCCAACAAGCCCGCCGAGGCGGTGGCGAAACTGGGTGACCGTCCACTCCTTATAATCCACAGCAGTGGGGACACCGAGGCCGACACCATCCCGGTGAGCCACGCTATTGCGCTTCAGAAGGCGGGGGCAAACAACCCCAATCTGGAGCTGTGGCTCGCGCCGGGCGAAGGCCATTGCAAGGCCTACGCTAACAACAAGGACGAATATATGGCGCGCGTACTGGGCTTCTACGACAAAAATCTGAAGTAAACCTGGCTGCATTGATCAGAGCGCGCCGGGCATGCCGCGCATCGGAGTCCGGAAGACGGGTTGGCCCGTAGCTGCACCGCGTTGGAGGGATAGCGGAGGGCTCAGGAAGGGAGTGCTACGATGAATACCGGTATGGTTTCAAGCGCGGTTGCGGCGCCGCAAGCGAGGCGTAGCAGAAGGAGAGTGCGGCGCATTCTCGTGACTGTGGGCGTGGTTCTAGCGGTAATCCTGGTGGTCGTCTACTTCGGCGTGTCGGCCTACTCGGTTGATAAGCTGTCTCGCCCTGCTCGCAACCCGGCGGCACACACTCCCGCTGAATACGGGCTGAAGTACGAGGATGTGCAGTTTAATACAGCGGTCGATAATATCCCTCTGAAAGGCTGGTTCATCGACTCAGCAGGCACCAAGACGATCATTATGCTCCACGGCCGCGATTACTCACGCGAGGCCAACGGCGGGCTGGAGAAAGCAGCAGTGCTGGCCGGCCACGGCTATGATGTGCTGATGTTCGATTTCCGCGCCCACGGCACCTCGGGCGGCGAGCGCTACGCCCTGGGTGCCTGGGAAACGCGTGATGTAACAGGCGCCCTCGACTACTTGAAGACGAGGGGCGTCACCACGGTGGGTATATACGGCATATCTATGGGTGCCGCCACCGCGATCATGGCTGCCGCCGAGCACCCGGAAATAGAGGCGATAGTATCCGAGGCGGCCTACTCCGACCTGAGCGTGCTCATCGACGAGGTATTCCCCGAGCGGAGCGGTCTGCCCTCCTTCTTCAACCCCGGTGTGCAATCAATGGCCAGACTGTTCTTTGGCATGGACTTCTCGAAAGCCAGCCCTGCCGCCGCCCTCAAAGCTATGGGTGGCCGCCCGATCCTGCTGATTCACAGCACAGTTGATGACTTCGTAGCCGTGAGCCACGCTTACCGTTTGCAAGAGGCGGGCGCGGGCAACCCGAATATGGAGGTCTGGATCGTGGCGGATGCGGCACACTGCGAGGCTTTCTCGACCTACAAGGCGGAGTATACGCAGCGCATGCTCACGTTCTACGACAAGTACGTGAAGTAGCCGGGTGCAGGCGCACATCCTGGTTTGCCGTAGCGGCTCGTGGGTGCTGGCCCGGTATCAGGGCTTCAACCGGCGGACCGGGAGGTCGGCGAAGGCCTGTCTGTAAGGTCAGGCATGGGCGGGTACTTGCCGCACCGTCTGCAACGGCTCCTTTTGGAGGTTCAGGCCTCGCAAGGTCTGGGCGTTGATCGCCACAATTATAGTGCTGAGCGTCATGAGCACCGCGCCTACAGCGACGGGCAGCACGATACCGAAGGGAGCCAGCACTCCGGCCGCCAGGGGCAGAGCAATAGCGTTGTACCCTACCGCCCACGCCAGGTTCTGGATCATCTTACGGTAGCCGGCACGGCTGAGCGTGATGATGCTCGACACATCACGCGGATCGTTCTTGACCAGCACGATGCCAGCGGAGGCGCGAGCTACATCAGTGCCCGCGCCGATGGCGATGCCAACATCTGCCTGAGCGAGCGCCGGGGCATCGTTCACGCCGTCGCCCACCATCGCCACTCGGTCGCCAGACTTCTGGAGATCTTTTATGCGTGCGCTCTTATCCTGGGGCAGCACCTGGGCGAAATATTCCTTGATACCAAGCTCACCCGCGACCCACGCGGCAACGTCCTGAGAGTCGCCCGTTAGCATCGCTACGCGCACGCCCTGATTGGCGAGCATATTGATGGCCTCTCGGCTCTCGGGGCGTATCACATCGGCCAGGGCGAAGGCAGCAGCTACTTGCCCGCCATCCAGCAGATAGATCACGCTCTGACCGCGCTCGCCCCAGGCAGTGGTTTCCTTTGCTATGTTCTCAGGCACTGTAACCCCTGCCTGTTCCAGCAAGCGTGGCCCGCCGACCTGCAAGCGGCGTCCTTCAACGGTTGCCTGCGCGCCTCTGCCCGGCAGTGCCTGAAAATCCTCGGCGGCGGCGACTTGAAGCCCGCGCTGTTGGGCTGCCTCGCGAAATGTGCGCGCTATGGGGTGCTCGCTGTCGCCCTCAACGGCCGCAGTCAGTGCGAGTGCGCTCTGCTCGTCCAGGGCACCCGATGTTGCAATCCCGACCAGGCCCTGCTCGCCCAAGGTGAGGGTGCCTGTCTTATCAAAGACGACCACATTGATGTTGCGCGCATTCTCAAGCGACATGCGGTCGCGCACCAGGATGCCATTGCGGGCCGAGAGGGTCGTTGAGATAGCGATCACCAGCGGTATTGCAAGCCCCAGCGCATGGGGGCATGCCACCACCAGGGTGGTAACTACCCGCTCGACCGTGTAGTTGTCGAAACCCCGGATGAGCGCCCACACTATCAGGGTCACTAGGGCTGTGGCCACGGCCACCAATGTCAGCCAGTAGGCAGCGCGGTCGGCGAGCGCCTGCGCCCGCGTCTTGCTTGTCTGCGCTTCCTGAACCAGGCGCATGATGCCCGCAAGCATCGTCTGGTCGCCGGTCCTGTTGATGCGCACGCGCAGTGAGCCACTGCCGTTTACTGTGCCGGCGATCACCTCAGCGCCATGCGCCTTGTCCACAGCACGGGACTCGCCCGTGATCATGCTCTCGTTTACCTGGCTCTGCCCGTCTTCCACTATGCCATCGGCAGGCACCTGCCCGCCCGGGCGCACCAGCACCAGATCTCCCACTTTGAGCTCACTTGCGGGCACCTGCTCGGTCGTCTCGCCGGCGTTTCCGGTAATGCGCTCGGCCATATCGGGGAGCAGCTTCGCCAGTTCGCTCAGGGCGCTCTGGGCGCTTCCTACTGCTCGCATCTCCACCCAGTGCCCCAGCAACATGATCGTTACCAGGGTCGCCAGTTCCCAGTAGAAGGGCATACCCGCAGAGAGACCGAATGTAATGGCCAGGCTGTAGAAGTAAGCGGTAGTGATGGCCAGCGACACGAGCGTCATCATGCCGGGCTGGCGGGCGCGAAGCTCACCGATGGCACCTGTGAGGAAGACCCAACCTCCATACCAGTAGATGATACTGCCCAGCACCACGCTCAAGTATTGCGAGCCCGGAAACTCGGGCGCTGTGTAGCCGAGCACGCTTTGCAGCAGGTCAGAGTAGAGTAGAACGGGGATGGTGAGCACCAGCGAGATCCAGAATGGACGCTTGAACATCTCTTCGGAGTGCCCGGCGTGTTCCCCATGCCCAGTGTGCATGCCTTCCATATTATGTCCACTGTGCGCGCTTTGTGCGTTGTGGACGTCGTGCGCATCGTGCATGTGGTGCATGGAGTGTGCATCACCGGCCATGCCGACCATGCCGGCCATGTCCGATTGCTGAGGTGGCGTATTGTGATCAGTCTTATCGTGTTCCATCTTCTAGCCTGTCCCCTGTCATTACGAAGCTCCGGCTTCTAGCTCACGACCTGGCGCCATCTTGCCGGCGATCGCCACATACAGAGATGGGGCACCTGTCAGCGAGTGATAAGCTGCCGGGAGCCCCATCTCCAACTGCCTGGGAGTTAGGCCCCGTGCTCGTGCTCGGCCCGTTCGCCCTGTGGCTTACTACCGACAAACTCGGTGGGGTTCTTGTCAAAGGCGCGCTTGCACCCTGCACCACAGAAGTAATAGGTCGCGCCCTGATATTCGGACTTATATTTCGCCGTTTCAGTGTCGACCGTCATTTCGCAAACCGGATCGATAACGTGAGCCATTGTGTTTCTCCTATGAAGTTTTGTACCGAGAAGTTGTTGCTTCGTGGCACAATTTCCCGCATCCCTCCAGGTCCGTACTCGAAGCTATTCCTGGCGGTTATGAGTACGAACCCGGGGAGCTACTACTTGCCTGTCAAAGGGATGAAGCCGCCTTTGGGGAGTTGAACGGTGAATCCCTGCTCTGTGCTCTCGACGGGGTAGCCTTCTTCATCCAGGTCTGCTTTGGCCTGATCCAGGTCGAGGGTGCTTTCATCGTAGTCGAGCAGCACTTTCTTGCTCGCGATGCTCACCTGCACACTGTTGACGCCGGGCTTGCCCTGCAGGGTGCTGAGAACGGTCTTCTCACAGTGAGCGCAGGAGATATCGGGCACGTTTAGAGTAATCTGAGACATTAGTTTATTGGTCCTTTCTTAGTTGTTCGTTGATTCGTTGCGGCCAGGCGACATTACCTGACCTCTACAACCCATGGTACGGTGGTTACCTGGCCTGCGCGTGCGAACTGTACCCACACTTTGTACAGTCCCGGCCTTTCGAATGTATAGCTGAACGACAGATCAGGTCCGAAGTTAGCGGGGGGCGCTGCCATTTCACCTGTGCTTCCCGTCCGGTCGGCGGCCGGCATGTCACCGGAGGCAGCGTGTACGTGGGCGAAGCCGCTCGCGCTCGCGTCAAGGACGACCACGTGTGCGGCAGCGCCCAGGTAAGGCTCAAGGTCCGTCATGGGCTGGCCTGACCGAGCTACTGTTACAACAAAGCTGCTCTCGACCCCGGACATGACGTCGCCTGCCGGCTTGATGCTGACGGTATAGCCGTCGAGGGTCTTCAGGCCCAGGTCTGCGGCCAGGCTAGCCGGTGCGCTTGCCGAGTTGCCCACCCTCAGATCAAAGCGATGTACTTCATCCGATTTGCCAGCGAGTCCGAACTCGTCGTAAAGAATGTAATCGCCGGCAGCCGGGAAGGTGTGCTTGACTTCGTACTGTCCCAAACTTCCGGTGGGTTGGGGGTGGACATGCGCGAAGTAGCTCAGGTCACGGCTTACCACTATGAGATGCATCGGCGCCTCATGAGACACGGCAGCGTCCGCAAGCTGTCCACTCTGTGCGTCGGTCAGGCTCAGGTGGATAGTAGTCTCTTTGCCCGGTGTTACTGTGCCACCGGTGCTCAAGCTTACACGGGCACTTTGCTCAGCACTCACGTTACCGGTCATCTGCATATTGTTCTCCGTTCCCATAGCAGGTCGGAACAGGAACAGCGAGGCAGCACCGATGATAAGCGCGAGCAGACCGATAGCGGCCAGGTAGCCTACGTCAGCGATGCGCTGCCGCAGGGGAGGGTGGAGTATTTCTTCGGCACTCTTAGGGGGCGCAAAGTTGCGCAGCCTCAGCGAATTCGTGACAACCGACACGGATGACATAGCCATTGCGGCTGCCGCCATGATCGGGTTGAGAAGCAAGGCGAACAGTGGGAAGAGCACACCCATCGCCACAGGTATAAGTATCACGTTGTAGAAGAAAGCCCAGAAGAGGTTCTGGCGGATAGTGCCGATTGTGCGGCGCGACAGGGCGATAGCGGTTACTACTCCGCGCACATCGCCGCCCACGAGGGTTATGTCGGATGCTTCCATCGCGACATCAGCGCCTGTGCCTATTGCAATGCCGAGGTCCGACTGTGCAAGTGCGGGGGCGTCATTCACGCCGTCGCCCACCATTGCCACCACTTTGCCCTGGGCCTGCAATTCTTTTACTTTCGCAGACTTCTCTCCGGGTAATACCTCTGCCATGATGTTGGTGATGCCGACCTGCTGTGCTATGGCTTCAGCCGTTGCGCGGTTGTCGCCCGTGAGCATCCATACTTCAAGCCCCAGCGCCTGTAACTCACGTACAGCTTCCCTGGACTCGGGCTTGAGGGTATCGGCTACTGCTATGAGACCGGCAGCCTCACCGTCTGTTGCTACATACATGGGTGTCTTGCCCAGCAGAGCCAGCGCGTCTGCCTGCTCGCCCAGGCCGTTCAGGTGTATGCCCGATTGTTCCATGAGGCGGGCATTACCCACGAGCAAGTTCTTTCCGTCAACTGTGGCCGAGATGCCATGGCCGGCGAGCGCGCTAAAAGCGGTCACGGCCGACATCTGGAGCCCCAGTTCACCCGCCCGGGAGACTATTGCCTCACCAAGTGGGTGCTCCGATCCGCGCTCGGCGCTTCCGACCAGCCGCAACAGATCGTTCTCGCTTAATCCGTTTGAGGTAACCACGTCAGTAACCGAGGGCTTGCCGCGTGTGAGGGTTCCTGTCTTGTCGAGCACAATAGCGTTTACTTTGTGAGCGCCTTCTAGGGCTTCGCCACCCCTGATGAGCACTCCGTACTCGGCCCCCTTGCCTGTGCCGACCATAATAGCGGTAGGCGTCGCCAGACCGAGCGCGCAGGGGCAGGCGATGATGAGGACGGCTATCATCGACACAAGAGCGTACGTGAATTTGGGTTCAGGGCCGAGCAGGTACCAGATGCCGAAGGTGAGCAGGGCGAGGCCCAGCACAGCAGGCACGAAGTAGGAGGAAATTTGGTCGGCAAGGCGCTGGATAGGAGCTTTTG
Source organism: Chloroflexia bacterium (assembly GCA_038203825.1). GTDB lineage: Bacteria > Chloroflexota > Chloroflexia > QHBQ01 > JADMIH01 > JADMIH01. The sequence continues at coordinate 36,817 of JBBRDO010000036.1, forward strand.
AGCCTTGAGCGTCTTCGACCAACTTGACTATCTGCGCGAGCGCGGTGTCTTTGCCTACGCGGGTTGCCCGGAACGTGAAGGAGCCTGTTCTATTCAGGGTCGCGCCTATCACCCCGGAACCGGGGGCTTTCTCGACAGGGAGGCTCTCGCCTGTCAGCATCGACTCGTCAATAGCAGACGTGCCTTCCAGCACGACGCCGTCAACGGGCACCTTGTCGCCAGGACGGACGCGGATCACGTCGGCCACCTGTACCTGCTCAAGAGGAATGTCTATCTCTTCACCATTTCGCACGATTCGAGCAGTACGAGGAGCCAGTCCCATCAGCTTCTTGATAGCCTCTGAGGTCTGGCCCTTGGCACGGGCCTCGAGCCAGCGGCCCATCAATATGAGGCCGATAATGGCGGTTGAGGTGTCGTAGTAGGCTTCGGGGGCGAGTCCTGCTGTGCGCACAGCATCGGGGAAGAAGGTGATAAAGACAGAGTAGAGGTAGGCCACGGAGGTGCCCACAGCGACCAGGGTGTTCATGTTGGTCGTGAGATGGCGGGCGGCCAGCCATGCGCCCTTGTAGAACTGCCACCCGGCCCATATCTGTATGGGTGTGGCAATCACGAACATGGCGTAGTAGCGGGCTTCCATCGACCAGGGGAGGGGCAGGAACATGCCAGCCATGATTACTGCCGCTGCAACCAAGCTCACGATGAACTTGTTTCGCAGGTCCTTTATTTCGCGCTGTCTGCGCTCGCGCTCACGGTCTACGGGCTCAGCGCCTGCGGCTGTCTGCTCGCGAGGTTGCTCGTCTGCCCTGATGGCGTAGCCGGCACGCTCTACTGCCTGTCGAAACTCGCCTGCGCCTACCATCGCCGGGTTGTACTTGACCGTAGCGTGCTCGGTAGCGAGGTTCACAGCCACACTCTCAACGCCCGGGAGCTTAGCAAGCCCTTTCTCGACACGTCGAACACAGGAGGCACACGTCATGCCTTCTATTGGGAGGCTCACTTCCTCGGTGGGTACTGTATAACCTGCTCGTTCCACGGCAGCCTTCAGGCTATCGACCGTGACCAGCGCAGGATCGTATTTCACGGTAGCTCGCTCTGTCGCCAGGTTCACACCGGCTTCAGTAACTCCCTCAACTTTCTGCAGGGAGCGCTCGACACGTCGCACGCAGGATGCGCACGTCATACCGCCAATAGGCAAGGTCAGCTCAGTTGTCGCGCTGCCGGGCGCGGAGCTCTGTGTATCGGGTATTTGTACTTCTGTAGCCATTGTTATATACCGTCTCTTTTAGGGGTGGGTGATTCCATTGAGCCTGCATTATCGTTGCGACAGGGTAAATAGTTCCTCAAGCTCGCCGATGACTTCTTTCTCGCGCCCTTCGTGGATGCCTTCTATGACGCAAGTGTTGAGGTGGCCTTGCAACAGCAAGCTCTCGAACTTGTCGATGGCGCGCTGCACGGCGTATGTCTGCTTGAGCACGTCCACACAATACTGGTCTTCCTCGACCATCTTGCGTATGCCCTTCAGGTGGCCCTCTATATATGCCAGGCGGCGTAGAGCTTCTTGTTTGCTGGATTCAGTTCTCACTATGATCTCCTTTGATAGCTAACCCTACCCCCCTGGGGTGGGTTCTGTACCTATTGTGCCACATTGTAATGGAAATGTCAATGCGACCAAAGTCGTAGATACCTGGTGCTACCCTGGAGGTGAGTTCGTCATGTGAGTTACGGGGCGAAGCAATAAACTAACAGATCAGTTCAGCAGAGAATGCCCCAGAAGAGTGCATCAGGAGCGTTCTAGGTGCCCAACTCGCGACGCTCAGTGTCACTGCACCAGAAGAGTGCCAACAATGTTTCTATTTGCCACTCTTTTGTCGGCCACATTACCATGATAGCCTGGTGTTGAAGGGTTTCGTTGAATTGAACTTGCATGAGGACCAGGATTAGGCTTTGGTCCTCATGCAGCTTGGACCTCTAGAGCACCCGGGCTTAGTAGCTATTGACCCCGGGCCTGCTCGACCACCTGCTGCACGGCATCGATTACCACGGCGGGCTGGTCAAGCTGGATGTAGTGGCTGCTTCCCTCGACCACGACAAGGCGGCCATTAGTGCCCATCGCCGCCTGCTGCTGCTGGGCTTCGGGCCATCGAGGGACCGTCTTCATGCTCTCATCCGCTGCCAGCACGATCAGCGGCCGATCACCCAGAGAGGGTGCCGCCTGGAGTTGGGCGTTGTCAGCGGTCATCGCCAGCGATTCTGCGGCTGTGGCGTCCAGACCACGCTGCCCCGTGGCGAACAGCGCAAGCTCCGTGCGAGTTTGCTCTGACAGCGTCAGTGGTCCCCACTGGCTCGCGCCGATGAGACGGACGAGACCTACTCGGCGCAACACCCCATAGAGGCTCCACTCGCTCCCGGTCACCTGCGGCAAGTCCTGTGTGGTGCCTGGTGCACCTGGTGCAACCGGGGAGTCCGCAACCTCACTCCTCGCATCTACCAACACCATCCCAGCGACCTCCTCCGGATACTGCAGAGCGAACATACGCACGTTCTTGCCGCCAACAGAGTGCCCTACCAGCACGTAGGGGCCGGCGATGCCCGCGTTGGCAAGCAATGTGTGCAGCTCGCGTGCGATTTGACCGGGTGTTCGAGGCTGCGGGCCGGGGTCGCTCCAGCCCATGCCAGCTCGGTCATATGCACATACCTGTGTTGTCTGTCCCATCTCCTTCTGCACCAGGTTCCAGTCGAGCGACATGCCACCCAGTCCGGACTCTAGCACCACAGCCGGGCTCCCCTTGTCCGCAGTGCCAACACACTGGATGTGCAGTTTGTAGCCGCCTACGTCAACGAGCCTGCCGGGGGGTGGATATGCCTTCGCATCCCCTCCTGCCGCAATCGCTTCGTAACTGGCCCCGACGGCCGCCAGACCCATGATCAGGGCGAGTATCACCGCTGCCCCACGTGCGAAGCCGCGTAGCACCCGCCTACCGCGGTGACTATTTTGAGCCTGGGTGTGCTTTGTCTCAGCCGTATTAGTTAGGTTAGTTGTGTGGGTTGTAACTGCCATTGTGAGTTCCTCCTTACAATGAATTGTAAGCACGATAAGACCGCCCATCCATCAGGCCAGGCAGTTATCTTCCTGCAGCAAAGGAGGAACTGGCTATATTGTGTCGCCAAAAGGGGAGTCACCAATGGGGAGAGGAATATAGTGAGGTCTAACTCCGCTGTGCCGCTACTATACTCGATGGCTAGCCCAAAAGCAACAGGTTGACGGTGCGAGTGCAGAGTACGACCGGACTCTAGAGCAGCCAAAAACTAATTATCCTGACTCGTCGTGTACGAGTGGAGGCAATCGATAAAGCCAATAACACAGCACCGCATAAGTTCTACTCAAAGGTGCCGCTACTGTGATCTAGGAAGTGATTTGTCTGCAAATGCCTCCCTATTCTCCTTGCTGGCTCCTTAACATGATTCCCAAAAGGACCGTTTTCGGCTTTCCTTGTCCAGTATCAAGAACGTCCCATTTCGGCATTGTATTAGATCATAAGCGCGCTTAGATGAATATGTGTAGGGCTGTTAGTCCTAGCAGGTGCCATCATTCATTCTATAATCGAGGTCTCGTTATTGCGTGCGATTCTAGGCATTTGATGCGCCAGTTTCGGTTGTGCACTCTTGTTACATGTCAGCGTAAGTGCTGTGAAC
>JBBRDO010000037.1:0-39306 GCA_038203825.1 Chloroflexia bacterium
AGCTGCGTTTCCTTCAGGGTTGCAGCCTGCGAGAAACGGCGTCTGCCATGAGCATTACCGAGTCGAATGCCAAAGTTATACAACACCGGGCGATCCAGAAGGCGCTCAAGGTGGGCGCGCAACTTATCTAGCCGCCGGCAAGTCATGCAGGGCTTGATGCCCGGTTTCCCTCCCTGTACTGGAAGGACTGCTGCAATAACGCGGCAGTCCTTCTGTTTGTGATCGAATCGCAATCTTCTTTCTTGACCTGATTGAACCACCTATATATAATCAACTGTGGTCTATTTCATGCTATGGTTAAATTGTTCGCTCTTAACATTGGGCTGCAATTGTTGGGCGTAACAACGAGTATTTGCGTGGCGCATTTGCCCTTTTAATCCAGGACCACAATTCGAGCGTTATATTCTCTGTGACTTGCTCACGATTATTGCTAATCCCCCATGCTCGATAAACAATTGCGCCGTGTTTCGCACATAATTTACACGGAGGAAAATAGTGAAGAAAGGTATATTGGCCGTATTGATGCTCACCATCCTGAGCCTACTTTTGTCGGCTTGCGGGGCCGACTCAACCGCCACCGTCGTGCCGGCTACTGCTACAACCGCCAAGCCTGCAGCAACTGCAACGACCGCCATGGCAGCATCTACCGCCACCACTGCTATGGCGGGCCAGACCCCTGCAGCAGGTCGCAAGGTCGTAGTTAGCTCGAAGAACTTTACCGAGGAGTTCTTGCTGGGCGAGATTTATGCGTTGGCGCTTGAGAACGCCGGCGTGCCCGTTGACCGCAAGATGAACCTGGGTGCTTCGGATATAGCGCAGGCTGCCTTGCTGAAGGGTGGCGCTTCCGGGGGCATCGACCTCTATCCTGAGTACACAAGCACCGGCCTGACTGTTATCCTGAAGCAGGATCCCATATATGATCCTCCTGCGGTGTTCGCAGCGGTCAAGAAAGGCTACGAAGATCAGTTCAAGCTAACTTGGCTGGACGCATCGCCTTTGAACGACACCCAGGCTTTTGTTATCACGAAGGCCAACTCACAGAAGCTAGGCATCACCAGCCTGACCGACCTGTGCAGCAAGGCCAGCACCGTTACCCTCGGGGCTATAGCAGAGTTCAAGGACCGCCCGGATGCCTATCCACGCCTGCAGTCTGTGTACGGGGCATGCAACTTCAAGGACATCAAGTCCCTGGACCCCAGCCTCTTCTACACTGCGCTCTTGAATGGCGACATAGACGTAACGCAGGCATTCAGCACCGATGGCCCCATTGCGGGCAACAACCTGCTCTTGCTTGCCGACCCCAAGAACTACGGCTTGCCATATAACGTGGCCCCCGTGGTTCGCGATGATGTGCTTGCGATGTACCCACAGATCAGCACAACCCTTAATGCCCTTGCTCCCAAGCTCACGAACGACGTAGTGTCGGCCCTGAACTGGGAAGTTGACGGCAAGAAGCGCGACTACCAGGACGTAGCTAAAGAATGGATGCAGCAGCAGGGCTTGCTCAAGTAGTGAATGCGCCTGCTATCGTTTTTGAGCACGTTAGCAAGAGTTTCCCTGGCTCTACCCTCCACGCTATTGACGACGTATACCTGGAGGTAGAGCCGGGGAGCTTTGTGGTATTGTTCGGCCCGTCGGGGTGCGGCAAAACTACGCTCATGAAGATGGTCAACCGCCTTTATGAGCACGACTCGGGGCGTGTGCTGGTTGAAGGTCAGGAAGCGCGCAGCTTCAAAATCACCGACCTGCGCCGCCGCATCGGCTACGTGATCCAGAGTACGGGCCTCTTTCCGCACATGACTGTAGCCGAGAACATAGCCATAGTGCCCGAGCTGGTCGGCTGGGACAAAACGCGTATCAACAAGAGAATCGACGAGTTGCTCGAGTTGATCGGGCTGTCGCCGCGCGAGTACTGCGATCGCTATCCTGCTCAGTTGTCGGGCGGGCAACAACAGCGCGTGGGCCTGGCGCGGGCGATGGCCGCTGACCCCTCGATCATGCTCATGGACGAGCCTTTCGCGGCCATCGATAACATCACTCGGCGCAGGTTGCAGGATGAGCTTATCAGAATACAGAGCATGGTGCGCAAGACGATCCTGTTCGTCACTCACGACATAGAGGAAGCCATACGGCTTGCCGACAAGATCGCTGTGATGAGGCTGGGCAAGGTTGTACAGTACGACACCCCGCTAAACATCCTGTCGAACCCGGCTGATGATTTCGTGGCCGACCTTGTAGGCTCGGAGGATGTATTGCGGCGGTTGTCGCTGTTGAGCGTGCAGTCCGTCATGTCTCCACTGGCTGAGGGCGCCGCGCTCGATCCCAACGCGTCCCTACTGCCAATCGACGCAACCCTGCGTGATGCCCTCGGCGTCATTCTCTCGGCAGATACCAACGTCCTGACGATAGCGGGCGTTGATGGCAGGCCGATAGGCACGCTTGGCCTTGGAGCGATCAGGCGAGCCACACATCAGGAGCGATAAGCGATAAGTGCCACGGCGCCCTACTTATCACTTATAACTTATCACTTACATGGACTACTTACTCGAACATTTCGACCGCGTTTGGCCCAGGCTACTGGAGCACTTGATCCTGAGCGGCGTGTCGCTGGGGATCGCTGTGTTGATCTCGCTGCCTCTCGGTCTTCTGTTAAGCAGGCGAGCCGCGTTGGCTACGCCCATCCTTGGTACTCTGGGTGTCGTCTACACGATCCCCGGCTTTGCGTTGTTCGCCTTCCTGGTGCCTGTGTTCGGCATAGGGTGGTGGCCCGCAATTATCGCGCTCACGTCATACGCGTTGGTTGTGCTGGTGCGCAACACGATGGTAGCCTTCAACGGGGTTAGCCCCGCGGTGAAAGAGGCTGCTGTGGGCATGGGCATGGGCGGCGGGCAGGTGTTGTGGCGCATAGAGGTTCCGCTGGCGCTGCCCGTCATGGTGGCGGGACTGCGTATAGCTGCGCTATCCACCATCGCGCTTGCCAGTATAGCGGCCTGGGTCGGCAATCTCGGGTTGGGCCAGCTTCTCAAAGATGGGATCAACAATGACTCGAAGTTATACGCAGGCGTTATCTGCATAGCCGGGATAGCCTTGCTCACCGACCTCGTCTTCCGTCTTATAGAGCGCCGGGTGCGGGTGCCATAGCAGATGGACACTATTCAGCAAGCATACCAGTACGCCGTCGACCATAGCGACGACTTCTTCAAGGCGCTTGGGACGCACGTGCAACTGAGTTTCTTTGCGCTTCTGGTGGGCATGGTGATTGGCCTGCCGCTTGGCATCCTGGTCAGCCGCAGCAAAGTTCTATCGCAGGTGTCGGTCAATCTGGCAGGCATTGTGCGTGTGATCCCCAGCCTGGCCCTGTTGTTCATGCTGATCCCGCTGCTGCACACGGGCTTTGCGCCATCGCTGGTGGCGCTGAGCGTGCTGGCGATCCCACCACTGCTCATCAACACCGAGGCAGGCATGCGAGGCGTTGACAGTGCCATGCTGGAAGCTGGGCGCGGCATGGGCATGACGACCTGGGGGCTGCTCTCGAAGGTTCAACTGCCTTTGGCGCTGCCCGTGATTCTGGCTGGGCTGCGTATTGCTGCCATAGAGGTCATATCAAGCGCCACCCTGGCCGCGCTCATAGGAGGCGGTGGCTTCGGAGACTTTATTAACGCGGGCCTGACCCGAGGCCGCAACGAGATCCTGCTGGTGGGCGCGATCCCTGTGGCCGTGCTCGCCCTGCTCGTGGAGGTGACCCTATCCTATTTGCAGCGCGCTGCCTTGCGGCGGAGGCACACGACTTAACATCGTCAAACGCGGCTCCATGAGGCTACTGCAGGTCGAGATCCGTGTTACGCATCCTATTTGTGCTCGGCGAGCACCTCATCCACTACGCGCCGGGCGTTGCGAACCCCGGTAGGGTTAGTGTCAAGGTAGTACGGGATGAAGATTATCGCCTGGGATAGCGCGTGCCCTCGACCCCGCGCCCAGGTCGCATCATCGACCCCCAGCGCCGCGCGGAACATCTCCCGGCTCTCGCCCGAGAAGAGGCTCCATGCGATCATCAAGTCGCAGGCGGGATCGCCCACGCCCAGGCCTCCGAAGTCGATCACGGCGCTCAGGCGGCCCCGTTCGACCAGCAAGTTCCCGGGTAGCAGGTCTCCATGGACCCAGACGGGCGAGCGGTCCCATTCAGGTGCCTCAAGGGCTACTTCCCATGCTGCGGTCACTGCGTCAGTATCGAGCATACCGCCTACGGCTGCGATGGCGGCGCGCATGGCAGCGTCTCGCAGTATCAGGGGCACGCCGCGACCTGCAGGAGGCCCGTTAGTGGGATCGATCCGCTGCAGGGCAATGATGAACTGTGCCAGGTCGGTTGCCGCCTGACGCGGGTCGGCCACCGGCTCTACAGTCGCGTTCTCACCTTCTAGCCACCGCTGGACGGACCAATCCCATGGGTAGCCCTCGCCAGGTGCTCCCTTTGCGAGCGGGGCGGGGATGGCAAGGGGTAGGAGCGGAGCAAGCCTCGGCAGCCACCGGTGCTCCTTGTTAACTTGCTCGATGGCCCAGTGGATGCGTGGCAGTCGCACGGCCATATCGTCGCCAAGCCGGTAGATCGCGTTGTCGGTCCCGGCTGATTCGACCCGCTCGATGGGTAGACCTGCCCACTGCGGGAACTGCCCTTTGAGCAGCCTGCGCACGAGAGATGCGTCTGTGTCCACCTCGTCGGCATGCATTTTACCGGGCGGCATTAGCATCTCCTTGAACTGGCGTCAGCCGCCGGTGCGAGACAAATGTGGGAACTATAGTCACAAGGCAAGTATAAGCAGTGCAAACCGTTCCGCAATAAAGGCCTCGCCGGATGCGCGTTGCATGGAGATAGTGCGTCCGGTACGGCGCCGACCCTGCGTGATGCATTTAACTGAAGAAAGGGCGCGCCAATAAGTAAAGCGCGCCCTTTCTTCGATGCTACTTTGTTGCAGTTAGTTTACCCGCTTGATGATATGCCAGCCGTAGGGGCTGGTGGCCGGGTCGTAGTCGGCTATGCCGATTTCGCCCACCTGCAGGGTGAAGCCCACGTTGCCAAAGGCGGGAACCATGCCGTCACGGGAGGATTCGCCGGAGGCAGGGGTAACGCCACTGTTCGACATCTTGTAGATGCCGGGCGCCTGGTCGTCAGTGTACTGCGCCACCAGTTGGTCGTAATCCTGACCTTTCTTGGCCATGTCCAGTACTTGATAGGCGAGCGTTTTGGCCTCTGCTTCGGTGCGTGCTGCGGCCTTGGGGGGTGCCTGGCCCCGGAAGCCCACTGCGTCTTTGAAGCCGATCAAGATGTGCTGGACCGTGATGTGTTGCGGTTGTCCTGATGTGTTCACGTTGCTAACTCCTGTTGTGGGTGGTGGGGCTGTGTTGCCCGTATTGTTGCTCGCGGCGGTTGTGGGGGTTGGGTTCACTGCAGCGACCGTAGAGTTCTTCCAGGGTGGCGATACGAGCACATAGGCCAGTACGAGTACCACTATTACTCCAACTGCTATACCTACCCACATCAGCGGCGATGTTGTGGGAGGAGGCGGCTGGGGCGCCCTGCGTCTTGAGTTATAGGAGGCGGGTCGTGACCCCGCCGGCCTCGAGCCTCCACCTGAGCCTGCTGCTCTCGGTCGTTGGGCGGGTTGGCCAGGTCTGGCTCCGGAACCCTCGGTGTTGCTTGATGCTTTTCTTTTCGGTGGTTGCGACATTTATTCCGTCCTGTCTGGTGATTGGTTATTGCTTGTTGCTTGACACGTTTAGGCATCATGCGTGATTAGTTTAGGCTTGTTTACCGCGCACGTACACGGACTTTGTACCACATTGAGCTTAGAAGCGTCAACCCGCATGGCAAGTGAGACGGTGGTTGGGATCGTCCGAATATGAGCGCCAGGAAAATTCCAAATACGATACCTAATGAAAGAGGTCTTTCATTAGCTCCTAAGCTGTGAAAGGGTTTGTGGAAAGTCTTTCATAAGAGATTGGCTAGTATATTCTTCGCAACATAAACCCGATTACGTTCTGCTCCTGTCGTTTCTTCAACAATGCCAACGTTTTCCAAGCGAGCTAAAATGCCTCTTGCTGTAGGCGCAGAAACGCCGAAATGTTCTTGTAGATGCTTTGCAGTAAGTATTGGTCTCTCGAACACATAATCCGCAGCAGCAAATACAGTTCCTGTCGCATGAGCCTGGCCTTGCAGTTTCCGCTGCCACTCTGTTCTTATGTCAAGCATTTGCTGCGCTCTATTTATTGCATCACTAGCTTCTTCTGCTATACCTTGTACAAAGAACTCGACCCATCTGCGCCAGGCACCTTCTCTGCTTACTGCAAGAAGCAGATCACAATACTCATCACGATTGCGATCCAGATAAGCACTAAGGTTGAAAAGGGGCTGAGGTAGCAACCCCCAATGCACCATTAGTAATGGCACTAGCAAACGTCCAAGGCGTCCATTCCCATCTTCAAATGGATGAATTGTCTCAAATTGATAGTGTATATAAGCTAATCTCAATAGCAGCGGATCTATATCATCTGCTTGCAGGTATCTTTCGAATTCGTTCAATGCATCCCGCATCTGGATTGCAGGAGGTGGAATAAAGCGCGCATTTTGTAGTTTGGCGCCTCTATTACCGATCACATTTTGGATTGTACGGAACTCGCCCGGGTGAGTTTCATCTCCGCGTGCACCGCTCATTAGTAACCCATGTGTTTCTCTTATCACTCCAAGGGAAAGAAGGCGATCTTTTTGCTTTGCCCATTCCAAACCGTACAGCAACGCTCGTGTATAGTTAACTACTAGCTCAAGATTTATCTCATTGGAGCCATTACTTATGCCTGGCAAAGAGAGTTGCCCTGCTTCATAAGCATATAGCTCTAATATGCTAGTATGAATTCCCTCGATTCTTGATGACAGAACAGCTTCGCGATGAATAAACGAATGACTCAACAAACCGAGATTGGGAACGTTCCGGGCTAGACCCCGCATCTCACCCAATGCTCCATCAGCCTTTATGATCATATTGACTAAAGTCTTATCCAGGTCAAATTGTGGTGGCAGTGGATTAGGCACATAAGCCCAATATTCTTCACCGCCATGATGTTCCCTGACCATTTCGCCCGTTGGGCTATTTCGGAACTGTTCAAGGTTCATAGTTATCCTCTCATCTTTCGCTGAACCCCAGTCGAACTGAGTCGTTGGAATCAGCGTTCAGGATGACATAGTAACTCCCGCCGTACCGCGCCTTGTACTGGAATGTGCCCAACTGAGACAGCAGTACATCGTTGGGCGCCTCGTTTTCGGGGTGGTACTCGAACACCGCGCGCTCGAAGTATTGCACCCTATAGGGCTGGCCATTCAACTCGGATACTTCGGTGAACTCGTCAGAGATCGGATAGCCTTGCTGGGCAAGACCGCCATGCTGGTTCCAGTAGTCGAGGAATATGCCGCCGACCCAGTGACCTGTCTCGGTAAAGAGATGCCCGTTTGTCTCGTTGGGTTGCTGGTTGGGTGCGCCGTTAGGATATTTCTTCTTGTACTGGAAGGTGCCTAGCTGGGATAGCAGCACCTGATACTGAGAGTTGGTCTGCTCAGGATGGTACTCGAACACTGCGCGCTCAAAGTATTGCACCGTGTATGGGTGGCCGTCCAGGTCGGAGACTTCACCCATCACATCGGAGATCGGGAATCCCTGCTGGGCAAGGCCGCCATGCTGGTTCCAGTAGTCGAGGAACACTCCTGTGGTGGTCTTGCCGGTTTCCGGAAAGGTGTTGCTGCCTGTGCCGGGAAGCGCCGCCGGAGGCTCGATAGGCGCTATTGTGCCGCCCTGTAGGCCGTTTACTGTGACGCCCTGTATAATCCAATACTTCGTCGGATCGTTCGCGTCAGGGTTGCTCTCAAAGGCGACTGTGTTGCCTCCGACCGAGGGTGCGCCCTGCATACCGGGACCCAGGTATATGGGGAACTCACGTCTGGTGGCGAGATCGTAGCCGTAGATGTCGCCGTTGACGAAATTAATCGTCCCATCCGCGCCGGGTTGAGTAGTGTCGTTGCGATAGTCTTCCCATGCAACAAGGTTGCCGGCGATGCTGGGGCGGGCCTGCAAGCCTGCTGAGGTGGTGACGGCGAACTCCTGCTTTGTAGCCAGGTCGTAGCCGTAGATGTCGGCGTTATAGTCGTCGCCGTTGGCTGCGTTTCGGTAGTCCTGCCACACGACTGTATTGCCGTAGATGGCGGGGTCTACCTGGAGGTCGGGGGCGGTGGTGATCGGGAACTCTTGCTTGCGGGCTATATCATAGCCATAAATGTCGCCGTTGAAGCCCTGGGCGTTCGGCTCGTTGCGGAAGTCCGCCCACACTACCACCTGCCCGTTAGTGACGGGGTGTGATTGCGCGCTGGGGAGGTTCGTTATCTGCGTTGCCTGCTTGCTCGCCAGGTCGAACATATAGATGTCGCCCGCGTCCGGGTCGGTGCTGTTCTTGGCATCCTGGTAATCGGCCCACACCACAATACCATTGGCAATGCTCGCATGCGCCTGCAATTTAGGCGCGTCTGATACGAGGAACACCTGCTTATCATTCAGGTTGGCCGCATACAGGTCGAAGTTGGCGGTGTAGTCCGTTGGGTCGGCCCCGGGAGCGTTACGCCCGTCCTGCCACACCACCCAGGTGCCGTCGGTGACGGGATTAGCCTGGTCGTAGCTCGATTGGCTCATCAGCGTGGGCTGTTTGGTGGTGAGGTTGAGCATCCAGACGCTGCACCCGCCTGATGAACAATCATTGTAGACCATGATGTTGCCCGAGATATTGGGCGCGATAGCATCGGTTTTGCCGTCTCCGGCGAGGGTGAAAGGCGCAGAAGGCGAGGGGACGGTCTGGTGTAGCGGTGCGGCCATGAGAGACGTCGGGACCAGGGTCGCGGCTGCGAGAGCGAGCGTTATCATGGCGCGCTTCAGTGCCCAGCGCCTGCTTCGGTGGGTTGTCGGTTGGCTCAAATTGGGGCTCCTGGTGGGTTATTCGCCGTAGGGGGTCCAGATGTTTTTCACGTTGGTGGCCTCGCGCAGGAACTCCGAGCCTTCGCCCTGCGTTTTGTTCAGCCAGTCGCGGGCATGGCCGTAGTCAACCCAGGTGCGTTTCATGTTGCCAGCCGAAGCGTACTCCACCACTTTGCTGCCTTCAGGAGTGCCGAAGTACCATACGGAGTCTACATCGTCGTGCTCGGCAAGTACCTTGCCGATAACGTCTCTCGGACCCGTGACGATATTCACCACGCCTGATGGCACGTCTGATGTTTCAAGCACCTGGTAGAAGTCAGTGGCGCTCAAGGGGTGCGTTTCCGAGGGGATCACCACGACGGTGTTGCCCATGGCGATGGCCGGGGCCACCAGCGACACGAAGCCCAGTAACGGCGTTTCTTCAGGGCAAATCAACCCGACCACCCCTATTGGCTCGGGCATCGCGAGCGTCACGTTCCTGAGAGGGGTGCGGTGGACGAGGCCGTCGTATTTGTCGGCCCATGCAGCATAGGTGAACAGCCTCTCGATAGAGGCTTCGACCTCGTGGGCCGCCTCTTCTTTTGAGCAACCAATTTGCCGTCGCAGTTGCACAGCGAATTCGTTAGCCCTGACCGAGAGGTTCTCGGCTATGTAATAGAGTATCTGGGCTTTGTTATGTCCCGTCGTTGATGCCCAGCCCGATGCTGCATGGGCGGCTTCGACTGCATTGCGGATGTCCTTGCGGTTGCCCTCGCCAACCTCGCCTATAGGGGAGTTGTCGGGACCGTAGATCGTTATGCTATAGCCGGAATCGGGACGGGCTTGCTTGCCGCCGATAAAGAGCTTGGGGGTGCGATCGATAGAGGGTAAAGACAGCGTCGATAGGCCGGTTGTGTCTGCCTTGCCGTTTGTTGCGCGGCGAGTCGTGGTCTTTCGTTCGTCGTCTGCCGCCTTTTGCTCTCTCTCCCACGAAGGGCGTATGTACTCGTACAGTCCTTCTTTGCCGCCTTCGCGCCCGTAGCCGCTCTCGCGGTACCCGCCGAAGCCCGAGGCAGCATCGAACAGATTTGTGCTGTTGATCCAGACTGTGCCTGCCTTTATCTTGGAGGCCACATCGAGGGCGAGGTTGATGTTCTCGGACCAGACAGAGGCCGCTAACCCATAGCGCGTGTTGTTGGCTAGCTCGACGGCTTCGGCGGGCGTCCTGAACGTCATCGACACCAGCACGGGACCGAAGATCTCCGTCTGCGCCACGGTTGAGGCCGGCGATACGTTGGTGAGCATCGTAGGTGGATAGAAGCACCCTTCGGTGGGGCACGACCACGAGGGCTGCCACACCGTCGCGCCTTCTGCTTCGCCCAACGCTACAAGCCGCGTTATCTCCTGCAACTGTACCGGGCCGACGATTGCCCCGATGTCCATCGCTTTGTCGAGCGGGTCGCCCAGGCGCAGTGTCTCCATGCGGTCGCGCAACTTTTCTTCCAGCCTAGCGGCGATATTTTCCTGCACGAGGAGGCGCGAGCCTGCGCAGCAGACCTGCCCCTGGTTGAACCATATCGCGTCCACAACGCCCTCTACGACGCTGTCGAGGTCCGAGTCGTCGAATACTACGAAGGGCGACTTGCCGCCAAGCTCCAGCGAAATGCGCTTGCCACTGCCTGCTGTTACTTTGCGGATGTGGCGGCCAATGTCAGTCGAGCCCGTGAAGGCTATCTTGCTGATGCCCGGGTGCTGCAGGATCGCTTCGCCGGCGTCGCGCGCTTCGCCTGTGACGATGTTGACCACTCCCGGTGGCAGGCCTATCTCGTCGCAGATGTCGGCGAAGGCCAGTGCGGTGATAGGAGTGTAGCTCGCGGGCTTGAGGATGACTGTGTTGCCCATCGCCAGCGCAGGGGCGATCTTCCAGGCCATCATGAGTAGTGGGAAGTTCCATGGGATGATCTGGCCTACCACGCCGAGAGGCTGCATGCCGGGCAGCTCGCTTTCCATGAGCTGCGCCCACCCAGCGTGGTAGTAGAAGTGGCGTGCCACGAGGGGGATGTCGATGTCGCGGGTTTCGCGGATGGTCTTGCCGTTGTCCATGCTTTCCAGCACGGCCAGGAGACGCGAGTGCTTCTGGATATGGCGTGCGATAGCATAGAGATAGCGTGCGCGGATGTGGCCCGGCGTTTTGCCCCAGGTCTCGAAGGCAGCGCCGGCAGCAGCTACAGCAGCGTCTACGTCTGCAGAGGTGCCCTTGGCGATGCGCGCAATCACCTTGCCGGAGGCCGGGTTGGTGCTGTCGAAGTATTCGCCGCTCGAAGGCTTGCGCCACTCGCCGCCAATGTAGAGGCCGAAAGGCTGGTGCGCCTCGACCCATTCCACGCCCGGCTTGTTGGCCTCGGGCGCGGGGCCGTACTCCATCGTCTTGAAGATATCTGCTACTGATTTCATATGGATTACTCCTGCTCGTTTGTTCCTTTTGCTTCACCGAGCGATTGATGCGCATTTCTTATTTCCTGGACTGCCCAGTTTAGGACCTCGAGTTTCCTGGACTGCCCAGTTTAGGACCTCGAGTAGTTGGTGTAAAGTCTCTTCATTATGGAAGAGCGCAAGCGGTACATTTGGGTGTGCCTTTGCCTCAAGTATATACTTGCCAACGCCAGGTATGCCCCGGAATTGCTCCAATAGTTCTAAGCGCATCGGTTCGTTATCGAAAGGCTTGGCATATAGATATCCAAACGGAACTTCGAGGAAAACACCTTGCATATATCCAGGCCAGACACCGATAAGAGAATGGTACTTATCCTCTTGATCTACCTTCAACATGAAGCTGGGAATCTTCTTTCCTTTACCCCAACTGACAATAAGCTTCAGCAACTTCGCCCATTCCAGAATACTTGTGGCAATTTTGACATCGTCACCATTACTTCCTTCTTTCAGATATTGGAAGAAGGAGTCTTCGTCCCAGAGCTTATACTCTCTTGAACCCACAGATTTGGTCTGTTGCGCCTGCGCAGTTTGACCAACGACCCTTGGGATAAGCGTCTTGAAGCTTTCGCCTACATACTGCTTTATCTGCACGGCTAGGACCTCTGCGGGGTTCATTTGTCCATTCAGGAACTCAACGATGCGCTGCAACTCCGGCCCTATATAATCTGCGGCGAAAACGAGCCTGACCCTTCCTGCCTGCAGATTTGTCCTGACCCTTTCCCAGAACGTATTAGTATCTTCGTCTTCACCTAAGAAGCTCGCTAGAACTTCTGAGGGCTCTTTGCCTCCTGTGGAGCAGGTTGTTTCGAATTGACTAATCAAGCTCTGAATAGGCCAGTAAACAACTGCATTGGCGGCGTATTCGAGCATCTGACCTACAACTTCACGCCTGATCCGCGTATCGCTACTTCTCTTGACTTCAACAATGGTAGGGATGGCATCCTGATCAAGGAATAGATGATCTACAGACCAGCGTCCTGAGCCATCTTGTTCTGATGCCAACGGCGTTTCTCGTGACACAAGCAACCACTTTCTGGGCGCGCCTGGGTTGATCTGGTTTCCAGCAAGCAGGCTTGGGTAGTCGGCCAACAGCTTCTGCAGCAGATCCTCAGAAGCATAGGGCTGCTCGGTCATTTCGACCATCCCACCACCATCTTTAACCAGATATATGCCGCTACTCATTTATTCTCAACAGCTTCATCAACCCGTCCGGGTACAGAGGCCCATCCCTATTGATGCCGAACTCGCTTAGTGGCTTCCAGACCGCTTTGAAAGGTAGCTCGTCGTCTTCTTGACAGATCATCTCATCATTCTCATATACAGTAGGGTCCGCGAAATCGGCCTCGTAAAGTAGTACGATCTCGTGTCCCGGTTGGCCCAGGTAAGTGAAGATGTTTTCGCACATGCCCGCATAGCGCAGATTCCTCACTTCCAGGCCCGTCTCTTCTCTCATCTCGCGAACCAATGCATCTGCTGCCTGCTCGCCGAACTCTACTCCCCCGCCGAGCGGCCTGTAGAAGGTCTCAGCCTTGGTCGGATCGTAACCTTCCGCCACAAAGATGGAATCGCCGCGCCGGAAGATGCCGAGTGAGAGCACGCGAATGCGGTTCTTCTTCAATACATTGCCTTCTACGGCCGCCGGATTCATGGAGCCTTCGGTTAGGGTCATGGCATGGGGTGGCGGTGCGCTGCTGAGTATCTGCCGGTTACGAAGTATTCCAGTTGGCGCTCAATGTCAGTTAGCAGGGAGCTTGCGCCGATGCGGAACAGGTCGGGCATCATCCACTCTGTGCCCAACTCCTCTTTCATCAGGATCAGCCAGTCGAGCGCCTGCTTGGCCGTCCGGATTCCCCCTGCGGGCTTGAACCCCACTCGGTGGCCTGTTCTGCTGTAGTATTCGCGGATGGCCCTCACCATCACCAGGCTCACGGGCAGCGTGGCGTTGGTGGCTTCTTTGCCCGTGCTCGTCTTAATGAAGTCGGTGCCTGCCATCATGCACACTATGCTGGCCTGATAGACGTTGCGCAGGGTGGCTAGCTCACCCGTTGCCAGAATAGACTTCATGTGCGCGGAGCCGCACGCCTCCCTGAACGCCTGCACTTCGTTGTAAAGGGCTCGCCAGTTGCCTGTGAGGACATGGGCGCGCGAGATCACTATGTCTATCTCCTTCGCTCCAGCCTTCACCGACTTGTATATCTCCTCTATCTTATCCTCAAAGCTGATCTGGCCGGCTGGGAAGCCCGTAGACACTGCAGCTACAGGGATACCTGTCCCTTCCAACGCCTCGACAGCTACCGCTACCAGATTGTGGTAGACGCACACCGCTCCCACCGTAATGCCGAGGTTAGCCGCGCCCAGCGCTTCCAGCAGGTCTTCGCGTACAGGACGGCGAGCCTTGGCGCACAAACGGATAACGTTGCCCGGTGTGTCATCGCCCGATAGAGCGGTCAGGTCGAGGCAGGTGATTGCGCGCAGGAGCCAGGCCGCTTGCCACTCTTTCTTGACTGTGCGGCGGGTGGTCAGGGTAGCTGCCCTGCGCTCGACCGCGCTCTTGTTGATGCGCGTGCTATACAGCCAGTCAAGGTCGAGTAGCGTGCCGGGGTTGCGCGCCCGGTCGTGTTGCAGGCTTTCAATGTGAGTGCCTGTGCTGTTCGCGAGGAGCAAATCCCCGGCAATGGTTGCGCTCGAGCTCGCTCCGCTTCCGTTCTTTTTGCCGTTCATGTTCTTCGTACTCGCCTTGCGTGTCTTGTCCAGTGTGTGGGCCATCGTGTACCCCCTGAGCAACCAGGTCCGGCTAGAGCCCCTTCTCGGCGCCGATTGTCCGAGCCGAGAAAGCCTGGCTGCAAACGTGTGTGCTTCTTAATCTATAATATCATACCATGTCCTTTTGGTACTTCTATAAAGGAAAGACAACACCTCTGGATATCGATTATCAGAGGGGCATGCCGTACAATTAGCCGTACAATTATCTGGTTCGGAAATTCTAGATCGAGACTGCTGATTTGATCTGATTGTGGGGTAGCGTGGATGAGACTGACCAGGCTATATTTGTTCGCGGTGTTGTTTCTTCTGGGCGGGGTCTTCTCGGCCTTCACAGCAGGCGTTATTCGATGGGCTTCTGTCTCCACTGAGAGTGCGCGGCTGGCTGCCATCGCTCTTGTGCCCACAGCCGACATCATGCCTGCAGCGATTGCCCTTACACTCACCCCCGAACTCTTCCCCACAGAAATACCTGCGACTCAGGCGCCCGCGCAGGCTACAGCTACTCATACACCGTCGCCCGTGCCACCGACCACGACGGCGACGCAGGTGCAGCCAACTGCCACGCAGGTGCCCCCAACCGCCACACAAACGCCCAAGCCCACCAGGACGCCCCTGCGAACTGTCAACTACACTGTGAAGCCTGGCGATAACCTGACGCATATAGCGACACGCTTTGGCACGACAGTTGACGCCATTGTGCGCGCCAACAACCTCCCTTCAACTGTTATTTACACGGGGCAGGTGCTCTCTATTCCGGCACGCTAGAAGTCGTGCTTGTAACGGGCACTACTTATCCGCTCTTGCGGCTATGCATGGATCTTGTGATATAATTCACCGGGCTGAAAAAGTGTAGGCTTACTAAACCGCCTGAACCTGGCAACCCTGGATAGTGATTGCTTTGTCTTGCGGTGCTTTGTTTGCTAATTCAGCGCGGCTATGACTCAGCCCGGAACAGTATAACTTCGTATCCAAGCAAGGAGGTCGTATAGTGGCTCATAGAAACAAAACTCACAATTGGCGTGGATTGATCATCTTTTCTTTTCTGGTTCTTGCACTTTGTATATCCACAGGAATGGCTTTTGCTGCCCTACCTACTTCACAGGGTGATACAGCCTTGCGTCCTGTGACCGGCGCTAGCGCGGGGCCGAATATGGCCGATATCGTGCCGTCGCAGGTTCGAGACGGGTCTGCCACCCTTATTGGCAAGCACAGCGATGCTGATGTCTTGACCGTGCTGTTTATGCTGCCATTTAAGGACCAGGCGGGACTACAGGCCTTCATCGCCGACGTCTCCAACCCAAAGAGCCCCAACTACGGGCACTATCTCACCCTCGATCAGGAAAATGCGCGCTTCAATCCTGACGTGGCGCGAGAGCAACGTATATCCACCTGGCTGGCCGGCGAAAGTGTTGGTGGTGTTCAACTGGTACCCAACCACCTCTATGTGTACGCTCAAGCGAGCGTTGCCACCTTTAGCAAACTGCTCAACATACAGATCAACGACTACACAGCAGGCGGTCAGACCTTCTATGCGCCCGACCGAGTGCCCACGCTTCCTGCTAATGTCAGCGGGGACGTAAACTGGATATCAGGTCTGTCGAACGAAGATATCCTGCAGACCTTCAACGTGGTTCAGCCTGGCTCGGGCAGCAAGGCCCGCAGCGACACAAAGCTCCCGTCCGGCCCACAAGCTTCGCCTCCGTACACCCCACAGGATATGGCAATTGCATATAACGCGAATACCCTGCTGGCAAGCCACAACGGTACAGGCACCAATGTCGCCATCACGTTGTGGACCCTTGCCCCCAGCGATTCCACCCTTAACTACTGGTCAAGCATAACGGGCTCCCCTGTCGCCACGCGCGGCAGCGGTCGCCTTGCGATCATACTCACCGATGGCAGCCAGAGCCCCGATACGGGTGATGGCGAGGCCGCGCTCGACATCGAGTCCTCGAGTGGCCTGGCCGCGGGAATGAATATTCGCTATTACGAGGCAACCCAGGCCCAGTTCTCAAACATGGCGAACGCTCTCAATATGGCGGGAACCGATCCGGCTAATAACCGATTCATCACCAACTCGTGGGGCGGACCCGAGTCGACTTCGGCCCGCAACGTAACAGAGCCTGTCGTCCAAGCGAACACCGCTACAGGTCACGATTATCTCTTCTCCAGCGGCGATGACGGCTCCTGGTCGAATGGTGTGGATCCCTTTCCCTCGTACCCTGCGGCCAGCGCCTATGTAACCGCTATCGGCGGCACGCGCTTCAACGGCGACATAAACGGCAACTGGCCGGGCGAGCAGTCCTGGCTGTACGATCCAACGGGCAACAATGGCTACCCCGAAGGCTCGGGTGGTGGTTTCTCTCACACATCCCCCAGGCCCGCCTGGCAGGTGGCTCCCGGGTTCCCCAATAACCAGACCCATCGCGGTTATCCCGATATATCTTCCGAAGGCGACCCCGCCACAGGCCTCTACGTCTGCGGCGACTACGATGGCTGCTTCCAGGTTGGCGGCACCAGCTTGTCGTCCCCCCTATGGGCTGCCATGCTTGACGTAACCGATCAATACGTGGTGGGCAACGGCGGCGCTCATCTAGGCTTCGTGAACCCTGCCTTGTATGTCCTAGCCCAGAATGCGCAGGCATATCCTGCTTATCACGACATCACTATCGGCACAAACGGCGCCTATCAAACAGGTCCGGGCTGGGATGCCGTGACGGGACTTGGCACCCCTGACCTCTACAACTTCGCACGTGACCTGGCCCCTGTGGTGGTCGCAACGCCCACGCCGCCTCCCCCGCCCTGCTCGGGCCAACAGTTCACGGATGTTTGCCCTGGCTCGTTCTTCTACACTGCGGTAACACACCTGGTGAGCGCAAATGTGATCAGCGGGTACAATACATCGCCTCCGTGTCCCTCGAGCGCCTGGATACCATGCTTCTTGCCAGGCAACACCGCAACGCGAGGCCAGATAGCGAAGATCATAACCCTGGGAGCAAATATCCCCATCGACGTAACAGGTGGGCCTCACTTCACCGACGTGTCCAGCGGCTCAACCTTCTACCAGTACATCGAAACGATGTATAACGCGGGCATCATCACCGGCTACACCTCAGGGTGTGCCACCGGCAACCCCTGCTTCCGTCCGGGCAACCCTGTTACGCGCGGCCAGCTAAGCAAGATGTCCAGCATCGCGTTCGGCTTCACCGAAACGGTAACAGGGCAAACATTCCACGACGTTGCGCCCGGGTCTACCTTCTATGACTACGTCGAGCGCCTGAGCGGACGCTCGATTATCAGCGGCTATCCCTGCGGTGGCGCGGGTGAGCCCTGTGACGGCGCCAACAGGCCCTACTTCCGTCCTAACAACTCTGTCACACGCGCCCAATTATCTAAGATAATTGACCTGTGCAGGACGGCTCCATAGGATTGACGGCATAGCGCAACGAGAAGAGGCACCCTCGACATGGGGTGCCTTTTTCCATTGGTGCCGCCGCACGAGATTCTATGCCGTACGCCGTGTGTAGAGATAAGCCCACCCTATCAGCACAAACTGGAGTGGGAGCCGCAACCAGGCAAGACCTACAGGCACACCCGGCATGGCAGGATGATCTGTAGCCGCTGTTACAGCACCATATATGTTGGCGGGGAATATGGCTATCAGCGTGGGGATGAGCGCCCAGGCTGCTATACGCCTGGTCTTTGGTATGAGCAGCATAACGCCCAGACCGCTCTCTATGATGCCGCTCAGGTACACCAGTTCTTGAGGGTAGGGTACCTGCGGAGGCATGAGGCGCACATAGCTCTGAGTAGAGAGGAAGTGGAGCGTGCCGCCCACGACGAATATTCCGGATAACAGGTATCTCGATAGGTTTATGAGTGAGGGCATCGAGTTGACTACGACCTTTCGCGAAGATATATATGGAAGTATACGGGTTTGCCTGCTACATGCCCAACCGCAGGGCAGCAGCATGGGCGCTATAATGGGGTTCGTAAGTTACGAAGTGCGTCCGAGGGAGATAGAATAAACGATGCAGCCCAAATATCCATTTCCCGAAAGTTTCGCCTCCACCAACATTGAAGAGCGTGGACAGGAGGGTGTTGAGTGGCTGAGGCGGCTTCCATCAATTCTGTCCGGTTGTGAGCAGCGGTGGTCAATCACACTCGGACCTCCCTTTCAGGCGCTTTCGTACAACTATGCCGCGCCTGCCGTGCGCGCTGACGGTTCAACTATGGTGGTCAAGGTTTGCGTGCCCGATAAGGACTTTGTCAGCGAGGTAGAAGCTTTGCGCCTCTACGATGGTGTGGGCGCGGCGCGGTTGTATGAGTTCGACATCGACCTGGGAGTGATGTTGCTGGAGCGCCTCACGCCCGGCATCATGCTGTCGAGCGTGGAGAGCGATGAAGACGCCACTACTATAGCGGCGTCTGTCATGCGCGAAGTCTGGCACTCGCCCCCCTCAGAACACCATTTCTTGCATGTAAGCGATTGGGCGAAGGGTATTGAGAGATTGCGGGCGCAGTTCGACGGCGGCCCGGGGCCTTTTCCTGAACGACTGGTGCAAAAGGCCGAAAGTCTATTTGCCGGTCTGCTTGCTTCTATGGACGCGCCCGTAGTGTTGCACGGCGATTTGCACCACTTCAATATACTATCGGCCCAGCGGCAACCCTGGCTGGCGATCGACCCCAAGGGTATAATTGGCGAGCCTGTATACGAGACGGGCGCGTTCATTCGCAATCCTATCCCAGACATCTATTCTGCGCCCAACCTGACTCGCCTGCTCGATAGGCGTATCCGCCTCTTTGCCGAGGATCTCGGTTTCGACCCGGCGCGGATTTATGGTTGGGCCACAGCACAGGCAGTTTTGTCCGCGTGGTGGACGTTTGAGGACAATGGCGGCCTTTTGACGGATGGTTTTCTGGCAAGCATGGGATTCGCCCAGACTCTGGCAGATCTGCCGGGCTGGTAAGCCCAGGGCTGATGCAAAGTCGGTCATGAAAGTTGTTTTGTCCAAAGGGTACGCTCCAGGCGGAAGTGGAAGGCTCTTTGAGCAGCAGGTAGATTAGTATACTCTTGATGTGCCGCTAGCCCTACCACTATGTTGTTCAACGTGGCTAGCACACGAGGTGCGTGTCCTGCTCGCACCTGAGAATAATCCTCCTCCATGCTCACATCCCGCCGATAGTGCAGCCCATTCTCTATCCCCCAATGCTCCCGTACCACTTGTAAGAGCCTATGTGGTGATGCTGCTACTCGTGGTAGAGAGGTCACTCCGTAATGCACCGTCTTTCTTATCCGACCCAATCCGTCTACCACCCAGCACTCAAGCTTGAACACCTGCTCTAAATACGGCCAATTCGAGTAACCACACAGTGACGAAAGGGCTGAACTCACCCATATGGTGCGCTCTTCTATTCTTCCATGCCCTTTGTTTACGCTCCTTGCCCATTCCAAATCAGCGGGTAGGGCGAAGTTTGCAGCCTCAGTCCTGGTTGGAGGAGGTGGGTCGAACAAGGTGCGTATATCTGATAGCAACTCCGGCTGATTCTCCTTCACCTTCCACAGGTAATCTCCACCTCCTCTAACTATCTGGGCAGAGAGATTGCGCTGTGCAAACATGGCGTCTCCTGTTACTACTACACCTTCAAGGTCGAGTTGAGCCAGCAAGGTGGGAGCCACCGTCAATTCGTTAGCCTTCTCCTCTACCTCTACCTGAGCCAGCACAACTCCTACCTCAGGTAGATATGCATATGCACACACCACATGCACCCCTTTTGTCTGCCCAAGTGGAATGGTACCCCGAAGCGTCTTGCCATCAATGGTCAGCACAAGACCTCCTCGGTGGTGGCGCTTCTTACGTATGAGTGGCGAACACAATTCCTTGAAGAACTGTCCGACCACCAGGTCCAGCGCGCATGGGTCGAGTGCCGTGCCGAAGATGCGGCTCCAGGTGGTAGGATGTGGCAGGGTGCATCGTTCAAAACCGAGCAGGGAACAAAGTTGCTCTGCACGTAACCCTGCCCACTCTGCCACACTTCGCAACTGGCTGTGGCCTGCGAGTTTAGCGAGTACAGCTACAGTAAGTACTACATTCAATGGATAGCGTACTCCTCGTGGGTCGCGTAGGTCTTCTATGGTATGCAGTTTCTCTACGAGAGCTTGCAGGCTGAAAGCGAATGGCTCATTGGGCAGTTGAACCTCAAGGGGAAGGATGGTACATTTCATCTTACATAGCACCTTTCGTGGGTTTGATGGTTGTTGCAACTCGCATCTTATCCCAAGAGGGTGCTATTTGCTTTACTTTCCCCTTTCCTTCTTTTCGACTTTGCATCAGCCCTGCTGGTAAGCCCAACAGGGGTGTTCCACAACCGCCTATTTGTGCTATACTCTGATGACTACAAACTGGAGCAGATAGATGGCACTTGATTTCAACTCAGAAGACGCCAACGCCCATTCCGAAGGTACACCGGCTGTCGAGCCTACCGACCTATCTTCCGACGACATCCTCGCCCCGTCCTGCATGTTCTGGGCTATGATTATCGGCCTCGCTATTTTCGGCGGCTCTGTAATTATGTGGATCATCGAGAACGTAGGCAAGATCGGTCAGTAACCGGCCATTAGCTAAACGCAATATTTCCACCTCTCCGAAGGCCAGAAGGCGGACTGATCGCTTCCCGGTCTTTTGGTGCCTCATACCACCTTATGAGTAGCCCATCCTGGTATCTCTGTCTACCCAAAATAGCCAAAGTGTGCTATAGCGATCGGACCCTTGCCTGCGGTACACTTAGGGGAGTACAGAGCGGCTTGCCAGTCAGTAATCTCAGGATTCTGATTTGAGACAAGCAGTTGGCGTGTGGCACTTCGCTGGCTTTGCCTGGTGGGCGAGCCGTTTCTGCACAGTCCTTTTTCGCTACTCCTGGTGCCATCGCTACGAGGTATGTCTTGCTACAGACGGTTCAACATGATAGCTATCGCGGCGTGGCCGGTTATCCACCGGACCCCACTCCCGTGTCTTCCAACTCCGGTATCGTAATCAGCAACTCAACCCGCCGCTTCGACGACAGGTTGCATACCGCTCGCCGCGTTTTTGGCCTCATACCCGTGATCGTTTTCCTGGTGGGGCTTTCCCTGTTTATGAGTGTTGCCCCGCCCTCGTTCTACGGCTTCTCTCACGCGCTGTTGCGAGTAATAGCCGTTTCCCTGGCCTCTTCAATTGTTTGCATCGCCGCCTACGGCTTCTATCGCTACCTGCTGGATCGCTCACCGGGCCTGTAAACCTTCCACTGAACTAAAAGAAGGGGCACCCGGTATTGTTGGGTGCCCCTTCACCATGTCCTAGTCCTGAACTACTTCAGCCCGTCCATTACGCTTTCCATCACGTCCAGGCCCGCGTCTATTGTCTCTTCGCTGATGTTGAGCGGGGGGCAGAACCTGATTGCGTTCAGCCCTGCGCCCAGCAAGAGCACGCCCTTTTCGAACGATAGGTCCACGATCTGGTCGCGTAGCGCACCATCGGCGGTCTTGTTAACGCGGTCTGACACGATCTCTACCGCGAGCATTAGTCCCTTGCCTCGCACATCGCCTATGAACGGGTAGCGCTCCAGCCAGGTTTGCAGGCGCTCTTCCATGTGCTTGCCCACTTTGGCTGCGTTGTCTACCATGCCGCCTTCCAGCAAGCGTATGGTTGTAAGAGCCGCAGCGCAAGCGAGTGCGTTGCCGCCGTAGGTATTGGCGTGCGCGCCCGAAGGCCATGTCATCAGACTCTTGCGGGCCACTATCGCGCCCATCGGCATGCCCGATGCAACACCTTTGGCGATACACACGACGTCAGGCTCAATGCCCCAGTGCTCGATTGCGAACATCTTGCCCGTTCTACCCATGCCCGACTGCACTTCGTCCAGCACCAGCGGAATATCGTAGCGGTCGCACAGGTCGCGCAGCGCCGGATAGAAATCGTCTGTTGGTACGACGTAGCCGCCTTCGCCCTGGATTGCTTCCACGAATATGCCCGCTACTTCCTTCGGCGAAACCAGGTGGCGGAACATCGTCTTCTCAATGTAATCCACACAGGCCCTGCCCAGCTTCTCCGGGGCCACGTCAAATTGCGGCCTGTATGGGTTCGGGAAAGGAGCCTGGTATGTGCCTGCAGGCAAGGGTTGGAAGCCGGTGCGGTGGAGATACTTGCTTGAAGATATAGACATGGAGCCATAGGTGCGCCCGTGGAACGCTCCCAGGAAGGAAATCAGCACCGGCCTGCCTGTGTGGTGGCGGCACAGCTTCATCGCTGCTTCTATGCTTTCCGTGCCCGAGTTAGTGAAGAAGACCTGCTTCTCAAACGTGCCGGGGGTGATGCGGTTCAGGGTCTCAGCCAGCTCTACCGCGTTTGGTAGATAGAAGTCGGTGCCTGCCATGTGGATGAACTTCTCGGCCTGCTCCTGAATAGCGCGTACCACGTCGGGGTGGGCGTGGCCCGTCGAAAGCACGGCAACTCCTGCCGTGAAATCAATGAAGCGATTGCCGTCGATATCCCACACGTAGCTGCCCTTGCCGTGATCCATCACGAAGGGATAGGAGCGAGTATAAGAAGGCGAGATAACCTTGTCGTCCCGCTCTATGATCGCCTTTCCCTTCGGCCCGGGAAGGGACGTGCGAATGTCGGGAGCAGCGTCAACGCCGGGATGTGTTTCTTTTTTCAGGTCGGATTGCATGACCATTTCTGAACCTCCATTATGTGATTACAGCGCCGTAACCCACGTCTTGCGGGCACCATAATTGTATCACACAAGGCTATTGTTGACACCCCGGCTCTTGCGTTCGTATAATGTGACCATAGGCCCTATCCCGCAGTCCGCGACTCCTGGGACGTATGTTCCGGGCGGTGATTCTCGCTACACAATCCCTGATCTCAATTTCCGGCCCTATGCAAGTAACCGTCTATACAAAGCCCGGGTGTCACCTGTGTGATGATGCCTTGCAGTTGATCGACAAGTTGACCCCCAGGTATGACCTCCAGGTTACCGAGGTAAACATCCTCGAGGATTTGGCGATCTACGAGCAGTACAAGCTAGTCATCCCGGTTATACAGGTCACGGACGTCCAGGTGGGGCCGCTTACCGTTCCCGTTACCGAGGCTGGTATGCATTCCTACTTTGGAGCCGCGCAGAAAGCAATGTCGCCTGGGGCTGGCACGGGCAACAAGCGGCGTTTCTTACCTTTTGCCCGGTCGAGCAACTCTCAGAAATAAAGCGTATAGGACTCAGCCCATGCAATCACCCGAACTTTTCATCGCGTTTCTGGCAGGCTTGCTCTCTTTCCTGTCGCCATGCGTTCTACCGCTCGTCCCCGCCTATATAGGCTACCTTGGCGGCTCGGTCACACGCACTGCTCCTGCGCCACGGCCCGCACGCCTGCCTGTTGTGTCGCCTGAAAGCGCCGGCACAGAACGCTCCCGCACCGGGCAGACCCCGGTCATGAACGCTGAACTGCGCGTTGCGGGGGCGAGTGTGGGAACTCTGGACCGTCGCCCTGCTCCCGGCACTGCTCCACGGCCCGCACGTGGGCCTGTCATGCAGGCTGCATCTTCTCGCTGGTTGGTGATGGTTCATGCAGTCGTATTCGTGCTTGGCTTCACGCTCGTCTTCGCGATTATCGGCGGCCTTGTCGGCTCTCTGCGCGAAGTTCTGCTCGGTGAGAACCCCTGGTTCGGGATCAGCAACCGGCGCATCCTCGAATATGTAATGGGCCTGTTGCTGGTGGTGTTTGGCATGCATATGATCGGCCTTATCAACATTCCCTGGCTCAACTACGAAAGACGACTGGGCGATAAGTTACGCCCGTCCGCTAACCTGAGCTATATTCGCTCATTCCTGATCGGCCTCGGCTTCGGCCTGGGTTGGACGCCTTGCATTGGCCCTACGCTCAGCCTGATCTTCACCATGTCGCTGGGTGGACAGCAGTCGGAGGCGATCCTCCCCTTCCTTGCCTATTCGATTGGCCTGGGTATTCCGTTCCTGCTTACCGCTCTGGCGATGGGCCGCATTTCGGCGTTCCTGAAGAAACTTGCTCGCAAGAGCTACAGCGTTAGAATCGGCAACTGGAAGGCGATTGACCGTGTGAATATAGTCTCGCTCGTGAGCGGCGGCCTTCTGGTGATCATGGGCATCCTGATCTTCTTCAACCTCGTAACCCTAATAGCGCCTCCCGTCAACGGCCTGGGCAACCTGTAGGACGGACGACGGCCACGGACGACAGACGACATAGACTGGTTCTGAATTGTCGGTCCGCACATAAGCTCCATGGAACAAATAGAACAACAAACAGAGCCCCAAAAGAAGAAGCGATTTGAAGTGACAATCGAGAGCGGTGGGCGCGCTTATGACGATGTCGATCAAGCGCCTGTATATGTCGAACCGCCCGTCCTGTCGCCGGCGCGGTTGGCAGCCAAGGCGCGTGCCCGCAGGCGCAACATTATTCTCGCTTCCACCATCCTCGCCATTGTGCTGGGCGCTATAGGCTACGCCTGGGTAACCAACCCCTCGTTCAATGTCCCCTCCAACGCTGTCGCCCGGGTGAATGGCGAGTTCATATATGACCACGACGTAGAGCGTCAGGTGGGCTTCCAAACTTTCCTGAATGTCCTTTACAAAACCCCCTCGACGTCTCCACCCAGCGCTGCTTCGGCCCTGGAAGACATTATTACAGACATGATGCAGGTGCAGGACGCAAAGCGTGCAGGCCAGACCCCGCCCGAAGCGCTGATAGCCCAGGATGTACAGACCATGGAAGCCAGCGCGGGCCTCACAGAAACGGGCCTTATCAACCTGCTTGGACAGTACAACCTCACCCTGGACGATTTACGCCACTACAGCGGTAACGCCCTGATGGTGAAGCAGTACGTTGACACCAAGGTGACGGCAGGCGCGAAAAACAACACCGACTACAATAACCTGTACAATGACTGGCTCTCCAAGCTGGCAACCGCAGGCAAGGTCGAGCGTTTCAAGGCCGCAGGCTCAGGCCCGGCCCCCCGCCTCGACGCCGAAGCGCCTGATTTCACCCTGAAAGATATGTCCGGCAAGGAAATAGAGCTGTCTGCGCTCCGGGGCAAGCCGGTGATGATCAACTTCTGGGCTACCTGGTGCCCGCCGTGCCGCGACGAGATCCCTGTCATCACAGGCATGTATAACGAGACGCATACGGCTGTCAACTACGAAATCCTCGGCGTAGCCACCCAGAGCGACGACTCTACAGTGCGCGCCTTCTCCGACGAACTGAAAATGAACTTTCCGCTGCTGCCTGATGTAGACAGCCGCGTGGTCAGCCTCTACCACGTACTCCCCATCCCAACCACCTTCTTCATCGACAAGGACGGCGTCATTCGCCTCATACAAACCGGCTCGGTCACTCGCCCCATGATGGAGAAGTGGCTCCTGGGCAAGTAGATCTCTACCCATCCAGCATAGACTTGCCCATCGCCAGCACGTGCCGCACTTCCAGGTCGGCTTTGCCTAATATCAGCACGTCGGCGTCAGCGCCCTTTTGCAGGCGGCCTTTGGTTGGCAGTTTGAGCACCGTGGCGGTGTTGCTCGTCCAGCAGGGTAGGATTTGCTCAAGCGGCAGGTGGAAGTCGCGTAGGCCCTGCACGAACGCATTGTACAGCGTGTGTACACCGTCGCTCGTACCGGCCCCTGCGTCTGACGATAGGGTAAGGTGGTCGAGTGGGCCTTCGTGGTCGCGGTAGTAGACGAAAGACCGGCCAAAGTCGTCCCCGATAGTGTCCATATCCACATAGGCACCGCGCTTTGCCAGCCGTACTGCGTCTTTGATCAGGTCGGTGCTGCGAGTAATGTGGGTGGCGTGCAAAACATGTGGCGGTAGTTCGCTGTACTCATCCAGCAGCTTGTGGAGGATCCCCAGCTTCTCCTTGCCGGCGCCCGTATGGAAGTGCGTCACCCCGGCTTTGCCCGACATGGTACCGCCTACCAGCGAGTCCGACACGATCCGCGCCAGTTCCGCCACGCTCGGTTTTGATGATCTGTAATCGGCAATGGCTATCTCGCCAACCCCGATCACCTTGTCGATCACCACCACATCATCACGCACGGACCCAGTCAATGTGGGCGGGGGCACCTGGAAGTTGCCCGTGTAGATCCATGTTGTGATGCCACCTATCTCCAGTGCCCGCGCCTTCGCCAGCAGCGATGTCAGGTGCCGCGTGGTGCTGTCGGTGCCCAGTATGCCTGCCACGGTGGTGATCCCCGCCCGGACAATATCGCGCAATTCGATCTCGCGCATTCGCGTTTGCGGGCCCGCTTCTCCTCCGGCACCCAGAATATGCTGGTGCGGGTCGATAAAGCCCGGCATGACCATGCAGCCACCGGCCTCAATCACCTCGTAGCCCATCCCGGTCTTCTCGAGCGCGTCCAGCACCTCGCGCCGGACATCACCCACCTGCCAGATCTTGCTACCCGCCAGCAATACGTCCACCTTGCCGATAGGCTCAGGCCCGTAAACATCGCCGCCCTTGATCAATGTAAACATTTCGCCCTCCGGATCCGATATATTCTGCAGTATATAACTATATCAGGAATTCTCCGTTGTCATCATGCTCCCACTCCAAAATCGTGCCTGCGGATCGCATATAATAACCCTGATGCTATTCCTGCCCCCCGATCTAGAGGCTGCCATCGCCGCCGCCCTACGCGAAGTACCGTCCTCGCAATGGCAAAGCGCCGCCAGGCGGATCAGCCAACGCTATCGCGATGCTGACGTTGCCCGGCGCAGTTCGGAAGCGAGCAGTGCTCCGCCTCCATCCCGCGAGCCATACTCTGCGACAGGCTATGCGGCCCTCGTTTTGCCCGCCACCTACGCCCAACTCATGGGGGCTATGCGCGCAACGGCCCTGCGTGCTCCCAGCTTCGAGCCCACCATCATGCTGGATCTCGGCAGCGGCCCCGGCACTGCACTTTGGGCGGCAGTCGAACACTGGCCTACCCTCGAAACAATGAACGCCTGGGAGCGCGAGCCACTATCAATAGACCTGGGCAAGCGTCTGGCCTCCGCATGTGAACACCCCGCCGTCAACACCGCCCAGTGGAGGCAGATAGCCCTCTCAGGAGCCCTGCCAGCCGGTACTCCCACTTACGACCTCATCGTAATAGGGCACCTCCTGAACGAGCTCGACCCCGGCGCCCGTGATGCCCTCGTGGCTTCAGCGTGGGAGCACTGCACAGGCCTTCTGCTCGTAGTAGAGCCTGGCACGTCATCCTCTTTCCCCATGGTGCTCCGCGCCCGTGACCTCCTCCTGAGTCTGGGCGCGCACACTATCGCGCCCTGCTCCCACGATCTACCCTGTCCCCTACCTGCTTTCGCGCCGAACGATTGGTGCCACTTCCCCCAGCATCTCCAGCGTCCGGCCTTCCAGCGCGTGGCCAAAGAAGCCTCCGCAGGATGGGAAGAAGCCAAGTTCTCCTATGCAGCCATGGCACGCTTCGCCCCCGATACCCCCATCTACGCCCGCCTGATCCACCAGCCTCATCTGTCCAAAATTGGGGCCGACCTCACCCTGTCCGCAAACGATGGCACCATAACCCGACCTCGAATCCTAAAGCGCAACCGCCCCGCCTATAGAGAAGCCTCCGATCTGCGCTGGGGCGACCCGCTCCCCGCACCGCTTGGTACTTGAGATGATAGTTTCAATCGCGATCTCCGGCATCTTGCAACCGGGAGTGACTAAAATGAGAGCGAGAGGCCATTGCGGTAGTGTGGATACTTCAGAAGGAGGCGTCTACGCCTGTTGTAGTGCCAGGTGAACATTCGTACAGCACGAGCCAGTGCCTCCCAACATCTTGAGAAACATCTCGACCTTCTCTTCAGCCTACCCAAATAGGTCCGCAAGTCTGCATTCAACGACTCTATCGTGTAGGTTTCGTCCTTACCTATCGAGATGACATGCTCGCTTTGGGGTGGCCACATCAGTTCCTGGTAAACTGCCAACGCATCGGAACAGTACCTTGGAGCAGGGGGTAATGGGTCTATGAACTCTTGCATTGCCTTCCAGCTACGCTCTCTCATCTCACAACACCCTACTATCAGCCTGCTTTCTCTTGCTACCTTCATTACTACGTACGCCTACTTTCTCTTGCTACCGCCATTACTACGTACGCTTGCTTCTTTTTTTGCCTATATATGTGAACAATTCGTCTATCTCTATGTTCTGAGCAGGGGAGGTATCTTCTACATGATGAGGGAGCATCTCATGAGCCTGGTTGAACCAGTTGATGACACTCTGGAAGTTGACGCTGAGAGTTCTACCCACTGCTCGGAAGCTCATCCCTTCCAGACACATTTGTACAGCCTGTGCTTTGAGAGCCGGGTCATAACCCATCGGTTTCTTGTGAGGAGTGAAGTAACGAGCACAACTCTCACAACGCATACGTTTGGAGCCTGTGTGATTGGAGCCTGTGTGATTGGAGCCTGCTTTGACTACTCGATTTGGTTGCCCGCAATATGGGCAAGGAGGGTTTGTTGCCTCCATACCCCATTTTATCACTCGCTCCATTTTTCGTCACTCCCTTGCAACCGGACTGGTT
This sequence comes from Chloroflexia bacterium, assembly GCA_038203825.1. Taxonomy (GTDB): domain Bacteria; phylum Chloroflexota; class Chloroflexia; order QHBQ01; family JADMIH01; genus JADMIH01. The sequence goes on from JBBRDO010000037.1 coordinate 28,830, forward strand.
GCACACCTAGCGTGCCAGTGATATAATTATGGATGCCCCATAGTATGGAGCATTTGTAACATGCCTGATGCAAGTAAAATATCGGATAATGTTTCTGTGACTGCCCGGACACGCTATGTGACCACTGTGGGGCTGGAAGTACATGCCCAACTCCTGACACACAGCAAGATGTACTGCGGCTGCGACGCCAACATAGCTTATGCGCCGCCCAACTCGCACGTATGTCCCGTCTGTATGGGCATGCCGGGCACCCTGCCAGTGATTAACGCCGAGGCTGTCAACAAGACCCTCCTCACCGGCCTCACCCTCAACTGCACGATCCCCCCGCTCTCCAAGTTCGACCGCAAGAACTACCCCTACCCCGATCTGATGAAGGGTTACCAAATATCGCAGTACGACCTCCCGTTCTGCGAGAACGGCTACCTCGATGTGGAGGAGACCGACACACGGGGCAACGTCACGCGCACTTTCCGCGTGGGCATCATCCGCGTCCACCTCGAAGAAGACACCGCTCGTCTCATGCACCGTACAGCGCCCGATGGCACTTCATATAGCCTGATGGACGCGAACCGAGCCGGCTTGCCATTGATGGAGATCGTCTCGGCTCCCGACATCACCTCGCCCGAAGAGGCGGAGCTTTACTTGCAGAAGCTGCGCCACCTCTTGCGTTGGATAGGCGTCTCTACAGGCAATATGGAAGAGGGTGCGTTCAGGTGTGACGCCAATGTGTCGGTGCGGCCTGAGGGTCATGCCGAGTATGGCACCAAGGTGGAGATCAAGAACATGAACTCCTTCAAGGCCGTGCGCGCTGCCCTTCAATTCGAGGTCGAGCGGCAGACCGGTCTACTGGAGCGCCGCCGACGCATTGTGCAGGAAACACGCGGCTGGGACGATCTACAAGGCATTACCGTTTCCCAGCGCACCAAAGAGCAGGCCCACGACTACCGCTATTTCCCCGAACCCGACCTGCCGCCTCTCACATTCACGCCCGCGCAGGTGGAAGAAGTACGTGCCACGCTACCGGAGTTGCCCGATGCGCGTCATACTCGGTTCGTACAGAGCTATGGTTTGTCGGCCTATGACGCCAGCCAGCTCCTGACCACCCAGTCTACAGCCGATTATTTTGAGCGCATCGCGGGCGAATCCGATCCCACTTTTGCCGCTGAGCACGCGCGTACTGCCGCGGGTTTCGTGGTAAACGATCTAAACCGCCTCCTCAGCGAGGCGGGCACGCCAATCGAAAGCAGCGCGCTAACGCCCGAAGCGCTGCGCGAATTGGTCGACCTGGTTGTCGCGGGTACCATCAACCGCACGATCGCAAATGGCCTCTTGCCGGAGCTGTTCAGTGCCGGTGGCTCTGCAAAGGCAATTGTGACCGAGCGCGGGCTGGGAGTCATGCGCGACGACGCGGCCCTCGAAAAGGCGGTCGAAGGCGCTATCGCCGCCAACCCGAAGGCCGTGGCTGATTATCTGGCGGGCAAAGAGAGCGCCCTGGGAGCGTTTCTCGGCCCTATCATGCGATCTACAAAGGGTCAGGCTGATGCAAGCGCCACACGCGATTTGCTGAAGCGAAAATTGGAAGGATTGCGAGGAAGTAACTAACACTCACTCCCCCGCCCTGAGGCGAACCGACTTTACACAACACTCAATGAGGAGAATTTATCAATGTTAACCGAACAAGCGAAGAAACCGAATCCGTACGAGATAGCTGTCCAGCAATTCATGCTGGCCGCCGACAAGCTGAACCTGGACGAAGGCATGAAGGCTATTCTGTCGAAGCCCAAGCGTGAATTGACCGTGAACTTCCCGGTCCGTATGGATGATGGTTCGTTCAGGGTGTTTACTGGTTATCGAGTACAGCACTCGCTAACACGCGGGCCCGCGAAAGGTGGCATTCGTTACCATCAAGACGTGACCCTCGACGAAGTAAGAGCGCTTGCCATGTGGATGACATGGAAGTGCGCCACTGTGGGTATTCCCTACGGTGGGGGTAAGGGTGGAATTATCGTCGACCCGAAGACCCTCAGCCTGGCTGAGAACGAGCGCATGACCCGCCGCTTTGCCGCAGAGATAGCGCCTATTATCGGCCCCGAGGTCGACATTCCTGCGCCCGATGTAAATACCAACTCGCAGACAATGGCCTGGATCATGGACACGATCTCGATGATGCGCGGCTATCCTATGCCCGGTCTCATCACAGGCAAGCCCCTCGCCATAGAAGGCTCCCTCGGGCGCAACGAAGCCACGGCTCGCGGTCTTCAGTATGTTGTACGAGAGGCAGTCAAGAAGACAGGCCTTTCGATGAATGGTGCTCGTGTAGCGGTGCAAGGCTACGGCAACGCAGGCGCGATTGCGGCTCGCTTGCTCAGCGAAGATGGCGCGACAGTGATAGCTGTATCCGATAGCAAAGGTGGCATCTACAACTCAAAGGGCATAGATCCGATGAGCGCCCTTCGCTACAAGATGGAACATGGCAAGCTTTCGGGCTTCAGCAGCTCGGACGACATATCCAATCAGGATATCCTCGAGGTCGATTGTGACATTCTGGTGCCCGCTGCCCTCGAAAGCGTGATCACCGAGAGGAATGCCGACAGGATCAGAGCCAAGATGATTGCGGAAGCCGCCAACGGCCCCACTACTCCTGAAGCTGATCACATTCTGTTCGAAAAGGGTATCCTTGTGCTGCCCGACATTCTGGCAAATGCCGGCGGTGTTACCGTATCCTACTTCGAATGGGCACAGAACATCCAGGGCTACTACTGGGCCGAGGATGAGGTGAACCAGAAGCTAGAGCGCGTAATGAAGCAGGCCTTCAAGGATGTTTACGAGATCGCAGATAACAGCTCGATAAACATGAGAACCGGCGCCTATATGCTCGCCATCTCACGCGTGGCTGAAGTGACCCGCCTGCGCGGTATCTTCCCGTAGGACGCACTTAGTCGTAGATCGTAAATCGCAGATCGTAAGTCGGCGTGACACCACGAATGACTTACGATCTGCGATTTACGATCTACGACTCGTCTGTCTACTTCAGTGTTAGCATCACAGGGATAGTGCCTGTGCCGCTCTCCAGGTTGCCCATGGCCTTGCCGAGAGTTGCGCCGAAGGCCTGCATCTTGTCAGTCGCCTTCATCGCCACTCCTGCTGTGCCACTTGTTACCAGCATGTCGCCCACATGTATGGGGCCGTTCACTGCACTCACCTGCACCTCTTTGTACGCGCCTGTCGTCGCCACCCCCATGAACTCACCGGGCTTGATTGATGTGGCATCGTAGTCGTAGTAGCCGACGTTCTGGACGCTGCCTACGGGCGCGTTCGCATCGGCCGGAACCCACCTGTGAGCTACCACGCCAATCACGGCCCCATCGTACGCGCCCTGGGCCAGGTCGGCTCCCACCAGAGGCTGGTCTCCCACCATTGCCGGGCTGGCAACCGCGCTGCTCATAGATGCCACGTCGCCGGGATGCAAGTCTCCCTTGCCGGTGTTCTGCATAATGGTCAACAGTGTGCAGCCTGTGCAGCCTCCGCCCACGGTCAGCGGACCGTTGATAGTGACACGGTTAAGAGAATTATTGCCTGGCGTTCCTACGATTATGCCCCCCTTCCCCTCGACCACATATTCCGCACCGAAAGCCGTGTTATCGGTTTGAACCCATGTCGCATTATCATGGGCGCTGTATAGCACTGCACCAATGCTGTTGGATGCGCCGCTTCCCGATAGGTATCCGCCTGTATTCAGGTCGAAGATCGTGCGGCCGTTGCCCGTGCCTGACCCCGACCCCAGCACTCCGGTGCTGTCTTGCACTGTGCCGAACCCCTGTACACCCACGCCGTTCGGCTGATCAGAAATCGAGCTTATAGGTGTATAACCCGTTTGCATATTGATCCCGGCCAGGTTACGAGCGTTGTCAACGAACTTGGCCATCTGCCCCCTGCCTACGCTAGCTACGGGCCTGTAATATGGCCTGCTCGCCGAGTCGCAGGGTTCCCCGAGCCCACCGCACGGATAGCCCGTTACCAGGCCCTGCGCATAGATATTGTTGACGAAAGCGTAGAACGTGTTGCCGGGAGGCACGTCAGTGAAGCACTGTCCACTCGGGCAAGTCACTGCGGGAGCGTCGTTCGCGCCCGGCTGCTCCATGCTGCCTTTGTTCTGTGCCGCCATCTTTTCTGACCCGCTGCCCGGTGCGCCATTATTAGCTCCCACATTGGCAGCACTGGTGACATTCGCTGCCCCGATAGCAAATACCATAACCAGCGCCAGTAGTCCCGTAATCCATCTGTACGTTTTCAGCCGTAGTTGACCGCTCATTTCTGCCTCCTTAATCACCTGTCCATTGTGCGAATCGCCGCATGTGTCGCGGCGCAGTGCACGCGCCTGCAGATAACCGTCAGGTAACGTGGATAAAACGAAGCCGGTATGCACCTGCCCACATATTAGGCCAGTTTAAGCCAAAGATCAAACGCCCGTGCCGTGGAAAAGGGTGTATCGGAGCTCCTTTCGGACAGGATGAGTACGTTTCTGTTATAATATTAGGTAGACTCTACTAAAGGGAGCATAAATAACTTGAACGTTACACGTGAAGATATGCCGGGCAGACAGATTGCCCTTACAATTGAACTCGACCCCGAGACCATAAATGGCGCGATGGAGAAAGCTTACAGGCAAATGGTGAACCAGGTGAATATCCCTGGTTTCAGGCGTGGGAAGGCCCCTCGCTACATCCTCGAGCGCTATGTTGGCCTGGAAACCCTGACCGAGCGCGCTGTGCGCAACATCATCCCCGATAAGGTGCAGGAAGCGATCAAGTCGGAAGACATCAACGCCATGGATGTCAGCGACGTCGAAATCGTCAATATGGATCCCGTGCAAGTGCGCGTAATCGTGGTCCAGCCACCCAAGGTGGAACTGGGCGACTACAGCACCATTCGCGCCGAGAAAGAATCGTCCGAGATCGGCGAAACTGATGTCGATGCCGTGTTGCTTGAGCTTCAGAAAGAGGGCGCACCCTGGGAAGAAGTAACCGACCCACGCCCCATCAAGACCGGCGATATGGTGTATGTAGACCTCGAAGGCTTCACAACAGAGGGTCCTCTGGAAGCAGCAGCCCGCGAGAACTTTCCTACCATTGTGGGCCTGGCTCGCGCCGGTGTGCCTGAGGTAGTCAATACTGCTCTGGAAGGCATGAAGGTAAGCGAGGAAAAAGACGTCACCGACACTCTGCCTGACGACTACCCTGTCGAGGCCCTGCGTGGGCTTGATGCCACTTATCACGTAACTGTTCTACAGGTGAAGGCACAGACCTTGCCCGATATCGATGATGAGTTTGCCAAGAAGCTTGGCTACGACACCGTGCCCGCGCTGCGCGAAGCGGTCGAGCGTAATCTCGTTCGCCGGGCCGAAGAGAACGCCGAGTCGGCCCAGGTCGAGAAGATCATTAGCGACCTCGTCGCCGGCTCTACCATAGAAGTGCCCGACGTAATGGTGAACGAAGAGCTTGACGCCATGCTCAAGAACCTTGAAGGACGTCTCAAGGAGTCGCGTATCAATCTGCGCCAGTATCTCACCTACAACGGCACCACAGAAGCCGAGTGGCGCGAGGCTAACCGCGAGAGCGCGAAAGAGCGTGTTATCCGAACGCAGGCCCTCGCAGAGTTTGCCCGTAGGGAAAACATAACCGTAGAGGACGAAGACATAGACAACGAGACCAAGACGATCCTCGAGCGGTTTGAAGGCACAGAGCGCGAGGAAGCCGAGCGCGTGCTTGGCGACCATGAGGCTCGACACGACCTCGAAGACAGGCTCTTCCAGCAGAAGATAGTGGAGCGTCTGGTGGGCATAGCCGAAGGCAAAATCGAGGCTGCCCCCGTGACTGCTGAAGAAGAGACAGCCTCCGCTGAGTCTGATACTGAAACCACAGCCTCCGACCTGGTAGAGGCAGGTGGCGCCGCTGAAGTACTCGGTGCGGGCGTGCTGGACATACAGTCCGACAACGCAACAGGAGATGCCCCCGACGGCGGCACACCCACAACCGCACCCGCTGCTGAAAAGGGTGAGGGTAATAAGAAGTCCAAAGGCTAGACGGCGTTTGACGCCGACCTTATAATTGCATAGAGACGAAACAGGAAGGGGCAGCTGCGACTGCCCCTTCATCCTAGCCGCACAGGGGTGTTCCGCCCCGGGAGGCCTGTATGATCAATGACGCAGCTATCGAGGCGGTAAAGCAGGCGCAGTGGAACCCGCACTTCATACGCCCTCTCTATAGCACGTATTGCTTCTCACGTATACCCCACCTGCTGCAATCGCTCTTTTCGGGCTATGATGCAGGCATCCAGCAGCAGTTTCTTGGGCCGCTCGCGGGCCGCTACGACAAGGTAATCCTCTTTTTCATAGACGCCTTCGGTTGGCGTTTCTTCGAGCGCTATGCAGACGGCTACTCACTCTTGCGCCGCATCCTCGACGAGGGTTATGTCACCAAACTGACCTCGCAGTTTCCGTCCACTACCGCCGCTCACGTCACCACGATCCACACCGGCCTGCCTGTTGACCAGAGCGGCGTATTTGAGTGGTTCTACTACGAACCCACCATTGACGCACTTATAGCGCCACTGACCTTTTCGTTCGCGGGAGATAGAGAGGCCGGAACGCTCTTGCGGGCTGGGGTGCAGCCGCAGGATATCTTTCCCTATCCGATAGACACAGTTTACTCGCGCCTGTCAGAGTTGGGAGTGCGCTCGTCCGTTCACCAGGCAGCCGCATTTACGCCTTCGCCCCACGGCGCGATTGCATTCAAGGGCGCGGATGTTGTGCCATTCGCAAGCTTCTCGGATGGCTTGTCTACCCTGGCCGATCGCGTGATCGGCAGAAGAGGTCCCAGTTATGATTTCCTCTATTTCTCGGGCATCGACAGCGCAGGGCACGAGCACGGCCCCAACTCGCCCCAGTTCGATGCAGCGGTGGACACCACTATGCGCCAGATCGAACGCTTCCTGTCGCCAGTGCTGCGAAGCGGCCGGGGCAAAACCCTATTTCTAATGACAGCCGATCACGGCCAGACCGAAACCAACCCCAACACCACCTTCTACATCAACCGCGAAATTCCCGGCTTCGGCCAGTTCATCAAGACCAACCGCAAAGGGCAGCTGATGGTGCCGGGTGGGTCGTGCCGCGACCTGTTCCTCTACATAAAGGATGGCGACGAGGCCGAGGTGCAGGAAGAGCTAGCCAAGCGGTTGAAAGGCCGCGCCGAAGTATACATGGTGCGCGACCTTATAAAAGATCACTTCTTCGGAGAAGGCGAACCGTCCGCTCGCTTCCTCGACCGCGTAAGCAACATAGTTGTGCTGCCCTACGAAGGAGAAGGCGTCTACTGGTATGAAGAAGGCCGCTTCGAGCAGCCTTTCTGGGGCCACCACGGTGGCCTAACTCGCCCTGAGATGGAAACGATCCTGCTGGCCCTGGCTTAAGTAACGACAGACGACGGTAATAAGCCGTCGTCTGTCGTCTATCGTCCGTCGTTTAACTAACTGCTACAGGCTCGGGTTGTGCAAGCACGGGGCCATCCTCGTCCTGCATATCGTCTATCTCTGCGGATCTGGGCCCGCCACCCAGCTTGTTGCGCAAACCGTCGAGCAGGCTGTAGGCCACAGGGACCACTATCAGCGTCAGGAAGGTGCTGGTGAAGAGGCCACCCACCACTACTGTACCCAGTTCCGAGGCGATGATTGAGCCTTCGCTGAAGCCCAGCACAAGCGGCATGAGCGCCAGCAACGTGGCGATAGCAGTCATGAGGATAGGGCGCACACGCGTCTTGCCGCCTCTGATCAATGCTTCGGTTGTGCTGAACCCTCTTGCCTTCAACTGTTCCACAAGGTCGAGCAGCACTATGGCGTTCGTTACCACGATACCTATCAGCATCAGCACACCTATGAGCGCGCTTATGCCGAGTGGCCTACCCGTTATGAACAGGGCGGCAATCGAGCCTATGGCCGCCAGCGGCAGGGAGAAGAGGATGATGAAGGGCGTAGAGAGCGAGCCGAAGGTCAGCACCATCACCAGATAGACCAGGAAGATAGCCACTATAAGTGCCACGAACAACTGGCCGAATGCCTCGCTCTGCTGGGCAGTTACGCCTCCAAGCGACACCTTCGTACCGTTCTCCAGGCTCAGACCGTCGATCACTGTTTGGGCCTGTTTGGTCACGCCGGATGTGCTGTCGCTGTTGATCGTTCCGCTTACCGTGATAGAGCGTTCCTGGTTCACACGTGTGACCGACACCGGCCCATTCACGGTGCTTACGTCAGCTATCTCGCTGAGGGGCACGGGGTTAGTCACTCCCACTTTGGTGTTCTTGATAGCTTCCACGTCGTTCAGCGTCGTAGTATCGTACACCGCCTGTACGTCGTAGGTGGCGTCGCCTATGGTGATCTGCGTTACCTTCTGGCTGGTGAGAAGGCCGCGTATTTGCGTGGCTATCTGTATGGTGGTAGAGCCATGTTCGAGCGCCTTCGCTGGGTCAACCTTCACCCGTATTTCGGGCTTGGCGCGTGCCGCATTGCTGGTCACGTTCACAAGGTTAGGCACGCCCTTCAGGCCCGTTAGAAGGTCGTCGCTCGCCTTGAGTACACTATCGTAATTGTTGCCCGAGACTATAACCGAGAATGCACTGCTGTTGAAGCCGGTACCCGAGCCCTGAGTGACTTTGGCATCCTCTATATTGAGGGCAGCCTGCTTGCTCTCAATTGTGCTTCGGAGCCACTCCGCCTCGGTATGTAGATCAGCTGATTTGTCGAGTGTTATAGTAAGGTTAGCTTTAGATGCATCGCCAGGTGTTGCCGAGAACCCGCTCGCCGAGCCTCCGCCGATGTTGGATTGATAGTTGAGCACGTTGGGGTGCTGCCTGATTTCTTCCTCGATAGCCTGCGAAGCTTTGTCTGTACTGTCAAGGTCGGCACCCGGCTTCATGGTCAATGTTGCCTGCAGAACCTTGTCGCTGCCGAAGTTGATGAACGTCGTGCCAATGAAACCCGTGAGAGCCATGCTGCCCACGAATAGCACCAGTGCAATCGCCAGCACGCCCAGCTTGGTGAGCCGGCTCTTAAGCGCAAAGCGAATGCTAGGAGTATAAAGGCGCTGCAGCCACGTGTCATGCTCTTCCTGCTCCGCTGCGTGTATGGCCTTCACAGCGTTCTTGCTGCGCAGGAAGAACGACGCCAGCACAGGTATCACTGTAAGAGCTACTACGAGCGACGCCAATAGGGAGATTGAAACGGCCAGCGCAAAAGGCCTGAAGAATTCGCTTACCAGTCCCGCGATAAAGCCCAGTGGCAGGAACACGCATACTGTGGTGATCGTAGAAGCCGTGATAGCTGTCGCCACCTCTTTCGTGCCGTTGAAGGCCGCGATACGCAGCGGTTCTCCCCTCTGGAAGTGGTGGCGGTAGATATTCTCAAGCACCACAATACTGTCGTCTACCACGCGCCCTATCGCCACTGCCAGGCCGGCAAGGCTCATGATATTGAGCGTCAGGCCGAATATGTTGAATGCGGTCAGCGCAATCAGCACTGACAGTGGGATCGAGACTGCAGTCACTACAGTGGATTTGACGCTCGCGAGGAATATCAGGATCACTATAATAGCCAGCACAGCGCCCAACAACCCCTCGCGGATGAGGCCGTCAAGGGAGTCCTTGATAAACGTCGACTGGTCGAATAGCACCTCTTTTTGCGTGCCCGGCACCAGTGTGGTCAGGTCGTTCATCTTCGCGGCTACATCGTCTGCTACCTGCACCGTGTTAGCGTTCTGCGTCTTGTAGACGATCACAGCCATGCTTGGCTTGCCGTTGCTCCGGCTTATCGAATCGCCCCCGGCGTTCACCAGTGCCACGTCTGCTACGTCGCCCAACTTCACCGCCGGGCGAGCAGGAGCAGGTGTGCTTTGGGCAGGTGGCTGCTGGCCCTGCCCCTGCGGCTGAGCACCCGTTGTGCCGCCCTTCGTGGCAGCCCGCACCACCACATTCTTCAGGTCGTCGACCGTCGTGAACTGGTTGGTTACGCGCACAGGTATCGATTGCCCTGCGTTAGTAACGTCGCCCGTGGGGAAGGAAATATTGTTGGCCTGCAGGATGCTTATGATTGCCGAGGAGGTGAGGTTATTGTCGGAGAGCTTCTTCTCGCTGAACGTGATCCGTACCTCTTTGGTGCCGCCGCCCGCGACCGTAACCGAGTTTACACCTGTTATGGCCTTTAGCTCCGGCACGATTTTGTCTTCAAGGCTGCGCCTCAAGTTGGCAAGCGCGTCGTCCCCACTTTCGCTGGTGTTCACCGTGTAAGCAAGCACCGGGATATCCTGGAAAGAGAAGCGGCCCACGGTCGGTTTCTGCGCCTGAGTGGGCAGAGTGACGCTGTTCACCTGGTCTTCGACACTCTGCTGAGTCTTTTCCATGTTCGTGCCATATTCATACTCGGCAGATACAAA
>JBBRDO010000038.1:0-38510 GCA_038203825.1 Chloroflexia bacterium
ACGAGGTTAGGGCTCTGGTAAGACTACGGAGCAGCTATCAGAACACCTGGATATCTATATTATACCAGTAGAATATTACAATGAGGACTTCAACGTTGCTCTATTTGTTACCAGGCGAGACATGTTTTCCTGTCTCGCTCCGCAGGAATGAGTAGTACCAGTATAAGGGAAATCCCTACGGTTAGTTATCAGGGATTCCCTGATGCCAGGCCTACAGACGGGTCAAGGCTAAGTCCGGCCCATCAGGATTGGGCGTAAAACATCAGATTTTTCCCGATAGCAGATCATCCCCGATTCTAGATAAAGTATGTGTATACACCCTATCACGGTGACGAGTTGCGGCTATTGCATTCAGAAGTGCCTCTGTTTGCTGTCACAACCTATGTCCTACAAGCCTACGAAGGGTCGGCGACTTTAGGCGAAGCTGCCCTAATGTTCGTCGTACCAGCGCTTGTATGGCAAACAAGCTAGTGCAGCAATGAGTGCCGTTATTGCTGCTATTGTTGAACGGAGCATGGCCCGGCGATCCCGCCGTCTGGAAGTGAGCGAAGCACTCAAGGATGGCAAAATAGAACTGGAGGACGAATCGTACGATAGGGTGCATGGCGGCGGCGAACATCATCAGCAATTATTCTACCGTAATATATCCAGGAACAAGCGAAAGTAGCTGCCTGCACCTCATATTAGGCTCCAAATAGCAGCAACTGTGTCGATTCCCTCCTCCCATTTCCGGGACAGGGCATAGTTCGCCCTTGCATTTGCACAGCCGGGTTATTTGTCTCCTGCGCCGGGAGCTGTACCACCACTTAATACCGCGGTCAAACATCTTCGCAAATGGCCGGTAACCTTACAGGTACATAGCTATGACGATCTCCAACAACGCAACCGGCAGAGGATGTAGGAACTCAACAGGAACAAAAAGATGGAATACATAGACCGTCAGATATTGGTCGGACAGCAATTGCAGAAAGAAGGCGCAACAGTGGCTCCAATACCTGAGACTCCGGTTTTCAGCCTGGTACCCATAGGCTTCGAACCATACCTCCAAACAGTCACCCACCTGCTAGATCGCGTTGACGACGCGCATGGTAACACAATCCTGGTCACGGGCGAAGCGGGCGCGGGCAAATCTCGCTTCATCTCGGAGTCCAAGAAACTGGCAGCAAAACGCAATCTGCTCATACTCGAAAGCAGCTGCTTCGAGCCTGACCGTACGCTGCCCTTTGCGCCGTTGCTCGACCTGCTGAGCGACGCCTTGCGCGTCTACCCGACCGATAAGGTGTTGGCTCTCCTCAATTCCAACATGCGCGAGTGGGCGTGCACTCTTCCGGAGATTGAAAGCACCCTTCCCGCCGGTACCCATTCAAAGGCCAACCTTACCGAGCAGGACAAGCGCAAGCTGATACACGACCTAGCCCAGTTCTTTGTGCGGCTCTCCTCCATACAGCCGCTGCTGATCGTGGTCGAAGACCTACACTGGAGCGATGAAAGCACCCTCGACTCGTTGCACTACATGGCTCGAGCCATCTCCACCCAACCCATCATGGTGGTGCTCACATACCGCAACGACGAGCAGCATGCGGCCCTCTCCCATATGCTGGCAGAGCTTGACCGCGAGCGCCTCGCCGTCGAAGTGGCGATCCCCCGCCTCAGCAGAGCCCAGGTCGACTCGATGCTGCGCTCCATATTCGGCCTCAAACGCCCCGTCCGCGCCGAGTTGCTCGACAACATCTTCTCACTGACCGGTGGCAACCCATACTCGGTCGAAGAGGTGCTGCGCTCGCTTGCGCCCGACGGCGATATCGCCCGCATCGAGGGGGCTCTAGACCAGGTACCCCTCTCAGCCGTGCCCGTGCCCCGAAGCATACGCGACTCCGTGCAGCGCCGCCTCAAAGAGGTCAGCCCCGCCGCCCGGCAGGTGGTCTCCCTCGCCGCCGTGGCCGGCATTCAGTTCGACTTCAGCCTCCTGCAAACCCTCACCAGGCTGGAAGAAGACGACCTTCTTACCGTGATCAAGGAACTGATCAACGTGCAAATCCTCGTGGAAGAGACGGCAGACGGCTTCGCCTTCCGGAACGCCCTCACCCGCCACGCCGTCTACGGAAGCCTCCTCGCCCGCGAGCGCAGGACCCTTCACCGCCGCATCGGCGACGCCATAGAGAGCAACGGTGCCGATGAGCTCAACAAGCACCTGCCCAACCTCGCCTACCACTTCTTCGAGGCCGGGGCATGGGAGCGCGCCCTCGCCTACTCCGAGCGTGCGGGCATAGCTCTGCGCGCCCAGTACCAGCCCCGCGTCGCCGTCGAACAGTTCACCCGCGCCCTCGAGGCATGCCAGCGCCTCGACATGGTGCCCGACCCCCGCCTATATCGCCTGCGTGGCCTCGTTTACGAAACTCTTGGCCAGTTCGCAAGGGCCTGCGCCGACCAGGAGGCTGCCCTTCAGGTCGCCCGCAACGTCGGCGACAGGCAGTCCCAGCTCGGCGCCCTTCTAGACCTCGGCGTGCTCTGGTCCAGGCGCGATTACCAGTGTGCGGGCGAATATTACCGGCGTGCCGTCAAGCTGGCCCAGCAGATTGGCAAACCCACCGCCATAGCACGCAGCCTCAACAGAATGGGCTCCTGGTATGTCGCTGTTGAAGAGGCCGACGAAGCCATGCAGTGCCACCGCCAGGCTCTCGCCCTCTTTGAAGATTCCAAGGACCTCAGCGGCGTCGCCGAAACCCTTGGCCTCCTTGGCAGGGCGACCTATGCCACCGGCAGCCTCCGTGAGAGTGCCGACTACTATGAGCGCGCCCTTACCCTCCTCAAGAAGCTCGACGACCGACGCGGCCTCGTCACCTCACTGCTTATGCAGTCTGTCGTCCGCAATCCCTCCTACCTCCACTTCGCCCTCGTCGTACCACAGAGCGGCCTCTCCGAAAACCTGGACGACGCCACCCAGGCCCTCGCCATTGCCCGCGACATTCATTGGCGCCTCGGTGAAGCGCAGGTACTGTGCAAGCTCGCTCATTGCCTGGGCGCTCGCGGCGATTACGCCGGTGCTCTCAGCGGCGCCCATACTGCCCTCCAGATCCTCGAAGAGCTAGACCATCAGGAAGGCGTAGCGCGCGCCCACTGCGTGCTCGGCGCCATCTATCTTGACCTTATGTGCTACGAAGAGGCGGTAACCCACCTTGAGCAATCGCTCAACATAGGCAGCAATATCGGCGCCCTCTACCTCGTGAATTGCGCCGCCGCCTTCCTGGCCCGCACCTTTATCCGCCGCAACGACCTGGCACGAGCCGAGAGCGTGCTCGAATCTGCCGCACAGCCCCAGGGCGAGCCGCGCACTCTTGGTCAGCGACTCGTCGCTTGTGCCCGGGCCGAACTCGCCCTCGCGCAGGCCCAACCCCAGGCCGCGCTCGGTATGATCGAGCAGCTCAGCGCCTCGGCCCCCACCACCCCCCGGCACGTTGCTGCCGCCCTGGCTACGTTGAAGGGTGACGCGCTTACCATGCTCAACAGGATGGAAGAAGCCGAGGCTACCCTTCGAGCAGCCTGCGCCGCCGCCCGCCTCGGCGAGATGCCCCCCGCCCTCTGGCGTGCCCACCTCTCGCTCGGTAAGGTCCTGCGCTCTCAGGGCCGCGATGCCGAGGCTGCACAGGAGTTCGCCGCTGCTGCCGACCTGATCGAAGAGCTGGGCGCGAATATCCCCGCCGGCGAGCCCGCGAAGTCCTTCCAGGCCGCTGCTACCTCTCTACTGCCCCGCTCGCAGGACTCTACATGGCGCAGGGTCTACAGGAAGGAATTTGGTGGCCTTACGGCGCGAGAGCTGGACGTCGCCAGGCTGATCGCCGCCGGCATGTCCAACAATGAGACCGCCGAGAAGCTGGTCGTAAGCAAGCGCACCGTCGAAACCCACCTGAGCAACATCCTCTCCAAGCTCGGCTTTTCCTCCCGCAAACAGATCACCACCTGGGCCCAGGAAAGAGGCCTCGTCCAACACCAGTCCGTTTAGGTCCCCTCCCGCACTTTCCCGGCCATCCGGCAAAGGACATAGTGCCCTCTATCCTTTGTCACTCTAGCGAAACGGAGAATCAGCTCCCCGGCGTTGCCGCCGATGCCGGTTCTCCGTTTCGCCGCTGTGCCGCTCCGAACGCGTTCCCACCCCTCCCTAAAAAGCACGGCGCGCCGCCTTGTCCATAGAGGAGCCCGTCACACGCATTTTTCGGCGTAACTGGAATATCCGCTTGCCCGCCTCCTAAATCCCAACCGCGATCAGCCAGGCTATCACGCCCCTAAAGATGATCCCGATCCACGTTGCCGCGCCGTTCCAGACGCGTTCATGACCCTCCGGCACTCAACATAGCCGCGATAGATCGACGTTCCTCCGGTCTGTGCCCGCTTTTCCACCAATTTTCCGTGGTCCGATCAATAAGATACGTGAGCGAGGCCGCGCACCCGCTTTCCACGGCCTTCAGCGCGTTACCATACGCGTCCGCCGCAGACGCCCCTGGCAGCACCCTGTACAGCAGGCCGTTTCAGCGCCTACGGTTTTTTACGTACCGGCGTCTGCTGCCCTCTGTGCCTCTTGCCCGTTTCTACGTATGAGGCGAGCGCTCTCTACGTACCCGCAGCGTCAATTTTCCGGTGGCCCACGCGCCTGATATAGGTACGCTACCACGATGGCCCGCGCACCGTTCGCTGCTAAAGTGGAAATGGAAACATCTGCATCTATCCGAAGCAGCCTTTTACATGGGCGCAATTGCCTCGTTGGCGACGTGGCCAACCGGCTTCTTCATACTCGAGGCCCTACCGTGCTATGCACAGGGCTACCAAAAGCGGGCCGCGGCCCAATAATCGCCGCACGGTCCGCAGGGAGACGCACAATGGCAGTCGATACAACAACCACCAATACCCTCAGGAACGCCCTGCAAGACGAAAATCCCCTGCCCGGCCAGGCTCTCTCCTGCAGCATCGGCGTCATGGCTTACAACGAAGAAAGAAACATAGGGCGCCTTCTCACTGCCTTGCTCGCCCAGCAAACATCCAGGTGTCAGATTGACGAAATACTCGTTCTCGCAAGCGGCTGCACCGATGGCACCGTGGACATAGTCAGCGGCTACTGCCTCGCCGACCCCAGGATCAAGCTCGTCGTAGAGGCCGAGCGCAAAGGGAAGGCCTCGGCCGTCAACCTCTTCCTGCGCCACGCCACCTCCGACGTGCTTGTCATGGAAAGCGCCGACACCCTCCCCGAGCCTACCACCATAGAGCGCCTCCTCGAGCCCATGTGCGATAACCCGGACGTGGGCATGACAGGCGGCCACCCCGTACCCATCAACGACAAGAACACCTTCATGGGATACGCCGTCCACCTCCTGTGGCAGTTGCACCACCAAATAGCCATCAAGAAACCCAAGCTGGGCGAGCTCACCGCCTTCCGCCGCGTCTTCTACCGCATCCCCTACGACTCGGCGGTGGATGAGGCCAACATGGAGCCCCTTATCACAGGCCAGGGCTACCAGTTGCGCTACGTGCCCGAGGCTATCGTCTACAACAGGGGCGCCGAAACCGTGCACGATTTCCTCAAGCAGCGCAGGCGCATCCACGCCGGCCACCTCCGCATGGCCCGCGAGCAGGGCTACACAGTAGCCACCATGGGCAGCGGCCCCATCCTCAGTGCCATATTAGCCAATTTCGCTTGGGATTGGCGCTACTTCTGCTGGACGCCTGCCGTCATCGGCCTCGAAATGTACGGCCGCTACCTCGGCTGGACAGACTACCGCCTCAAAAAGCGCAGCCACGCCATCTGGGACATCGCCGTCACGACCAAAGGCGAAGTAACAGGAACTGACCAGTGACAAGTGTTGCGGCGTCTGTCGTCTTACTAACCACTTATCACGTATCACGACCTACGATCTACGACCTACGATCTACGACTCACGATCTACGACTCACGTTCCCGGAGAACCCCAATGCTAGAAGCCCTTCGCAAAGTACCCCTATACGTAATGAATCGCAAATTCGGCTGGCCCAAGATGCTCCCCATGAGCATCACCATCAGCCCGTCCCCACGCTGCAATTCGCGCTGCCTCACCTGCAACATCTGGATGAAGCGCGAAGACGAGCTCTCCCTCGAAGAATGGGACAAAACCTTCCAGAGCATGGGCGATACCCCTTTCTGGTTCACCATCAGCGGCGGCGAGCCTTTCATGAACAAGGACATCGTCGAGACCGCTCAGTCCATCTACAAGCACTGCCACCCCGGCATCATCAACATCCCCACCAACAGCCTGATGCATAAGATTATCCAGCCCAAGGTGGCTACCATGTGCGAGACATGCCCCGACACCCAGTTCATCATCAACCTCTCCCTCGACGGCGTAGGCGACAAGCACGACCACATCCGGGGCATCGCGGGCAACTTCGAAAAGTTCGAGGCCAACTACCGCGCCCTCCGCGAGCTCGACTACCCCAACCTCAGCATCGGCATCCACTCAGTCATCTCCCGCTTCAACGTCGACGACATACACGAGCTGTATGACTATGCCTTCGGCCTCAAGCCCGACTCCTATATTACAGAGATAGCCGAGCAGCGCGTCGAGCTCGACACCGTCGGCATCAGCATCACACCCTCCCGCGACAAATATTCCGCCGCCATCGACGAACTGATCGCCCGCGTCGAACTCCAGCAGTTCAGGGGCATCTCCAAAGTGACTGAGGCCTTCCGCGTGCGCTACTACAAACTGGTGAAGCGCATCCTGGCCGAGGAAACCCAGGTGATACCGTGCTACGCCGGGTGGGCCTCCGCTCAGATCTACGCCAACGGCGACGTGTGGGCCTGCTGCGTACGTGCCGACAACATGCTCAACCTGCGCAGCGTCGATTACGACTTCAAGCGCGTCTGGTTCAGCAAAGAGGCCGATACGATACGCGCCAGCATCAAGGCCAAGGAGTGCCACTGCCCCCTCGCCAACGCCTCCTACACCAACATGCTCATGCACGCGCCCACGCTCGCCAAGGTGGGCAGCAAGGTGGCCTGGGAGTCGCTACCCCTCGTGAGTGGCCGGCATAACAAAGATGCCGCGGCTGTGCCCGCAGTGACCGTTTCAACCATACCGGGAGGCCGAAAATGAAATGGCTCTGGTTACAGGACCTCGTGCGCAAGCCCAAGGACGCCCAGTACGCGAAGATCGTGCTCGACCGCTACCGCCTCGGCATCAAGGCCCACGGCGAGATTCGCGGCGCACGCATCATTCCCGGCTCCGAGCAGTGTGAGAAGGCTATGTCAGTAGCCGGCAAAACCTACCTGCCTGATGACGCCCCGCTCATCCCCATCCAGGGATGCTCACTGCCCGGCGGCTGCTGCTGCTCCTACACTCCCGTTATGAAGTATGAGCCTCAGATGGGCGAGGCTGCACAGCCTGAGCCTGTCCACACAGTTTAACCGGAGAACTATCGTGAACGCCACGCTGGAAGCCACTCGACAACAGCATACAGAAGAAACGCAAAGCAAGCCGCGCCTCTACGACTTCGCCGAAGGCTGGGGCTCGATCTACGGCCGCTACGTGCGCAACAACCTCTGCCGCACCCTCGTTAGCAAGTATGGCCTGCGCTCCGTGCTGGAGGCCCCTTGCAACGCCGAGTCCTATTTCTCCTCCCCCGGCACCCAGAGCGTGGTCTTCGCCGAGGAAGGGTGTAGCGTCACCCTGGTGCACCCCGATCAGGAAGTAGTCGACAAAACCCGCGACTTCTGGACCGCTCTGGGCCGAGGAGATACCCCCGTCCTCCACCACACCGACCTCTACCACATGCCCTTCGAGGACAATAGCTTCGACCTGGTCTGGAACTTCGACTCGATCCCCCTCTTCAGCCACCCCGCTCGCTTCCTCGCCGAGATGGAACGCGTATCGCGCCACCTGGTGATGGTCATCCTCCCCAATCCGCGCAACGTGGGCTACCCCGTCCACCGCCTCCTAATGAAGATGCAGGGCACAAAGTCAGTGTGGGGCTCCCCCGGCTGGATGGAGAGTAGACGCGTGCGCAAGGTACTCGAGGGGATGGGTATGGAGGTGATCTCCACAGGACTGGTAGACATGCCCCCCTGGCCCGGCTTCGACGTGCTCCACACACTCGGCAAGGCCCTCCGCCACAACACAGTCGAGGCCAACGACGACACCCGCACCGACGACGAAGTAGAGCATATGCTCCGCAGGCTCACGTTCATCGAATATGCACCTGTACCCGGCTTACTCAAAACGCCTTTCTCACACCAGCGCTATCTCATAGCGCGCAAGTGGCACATCTAATTCAAATCTACAGGAGGGAACGATGGCATTGGTACGTAAGACACTGGCACTGTTAGCCTGGATCATTATCGAAATACCGACGACTCTGTTCGTAGTGTTCGTGATGATCAAGGTCTACCTGGAAGAGCGCAACAGTAAAAGGAGGACCAAGCGTGGGTATAACGTCAAAAGAGCGTGATACAGTACTCCGGTTCATCGAGCGAAACGTCCGCGTCGCTCCTCGCGACCTCGACGAAGGCATAGGCACAGTCTACGAGCGCGTCGTAATAGACGACTATTTCCGCGACCTCCAGAAGCGCTGCAATCTCAAGAACATTCTTGAGAACCCCGCTGATGGAGTGACCGGCGTGCCCGGCATGAACAGCCTTGAGTTTGCGCGCAACGGCGCAACAGTGACCCTATCCAACCCGTCCGACAAAATGCTGGATGGTGCGCGTGCCGTGTGGGTCAACCAGGGGTTGGTCGACCAGGCCACCTTCGTCAAATGCCCGGTGGACCAATTGCCATTCGAGGACGATACGTTCGACATGGTCTGGAACTACTGTATGTTCGAGCGGTTTAAGGATCCCTCGACCCTGGTAGCCGAGATGAAGCGAGTATCCAACCGCTACGTGCTCATTATGACGCAAAACGTCTACAACTGGGGAACCATGTTCCACAAGGTATACCACAACATCGGCAACCTGGAATGGGATCACGGCTATGACGAGCAAATGACCTTCCCCGCTATCCGCAAGGCGCTGCGTGAGCAAGGCATGCACCTGCTGGAAGAAGGCACAGTCGATATTCCGCCCTGGCTCGACACATGGGATATGCCATTGCGGGGCGTGCTCAAGCAACTGCTCGGCTCGGTCGGCATGAAGTGGGAATGGAAGATTTCCAGCCCCTCCAACGGGTCAACCAATGGCCACGCCCACACCGCCAACGGGCACTCGCATGCTCATACCCATCCTCATGCAGCCAATGGCAACGGAAATGGCAACGGGCACGCCACGGGCGCAGGCAGCGGTACGCGCAAGTCGTCCCTGCCGATGGTGAACGTGGTGCGAGACATCGAGCACAACCTGCCTACCTGGTTCCGCAAGTATCAGGCTCACCACCTGTACATCCTGGCCGAGAAGTGAGACCTGGCATGCCTGTAGCACAGCGCGAAGCAACCACAACGAGGGCCGCAACCGTCGACTTCAGCCCGATTGAGGCCAAGCAAATAGCCGAAATCGCGGAGGAGCGTGGATGGAAAAGCGCTGCCCACGATCACATGAGGTCACTGGACGCTCGTGCCTACAGGCTTGCCGTGGACGAATACAGCTCGCAGGTGCGCTTTCTCCTACCCCTCACGCCCGCCAGCAAAGTGCTGCTCGTGAGGGGTGGGTGGGGATCTGTCGCGCTAAACGTGGCCTCAGCCGCAGGCTCCGTCGTCGCGATGGACAACAGGCCCAGCCGCCTGCGCTTCCTGGCAGCCCGGCGCAACGAATCCGGCGCAGGCACGCTCGAGACCGTGCACGGTAATCTCGATCAAAAACTGCCCTTCGCGGACGGTGAGTTCGACGCTGTTATAATGCTCGACGCTCTGGAGCACATTGGCCTCTCGGCCATTGCCGGATCGACTTCGTGGCGCATGGGCACAAGGCGCGCCCTGGCCGAAGTGTACAGGGTACTGGCGCCCGAAGGAAAGCTGCTATTGGGCGTACCAAACAAGCTGGGCTTTGCGCGACCTCGCTCCGACGAGCCGGCTCGAGCCCAAACCTATGGCGGCTACAGGAAGTCCCTTCAGAGAGCAGGCTTCCACGAGATTGATTTTTACGCTCCCCTGCCCTCGCACGTCGAGCCGTTCTTTATCCTGCCGCTTGCCCGCCCCCGGCTGCTTGGACACTTCATCCAGTGGATGTTCACGGCGCAGGACTACCGCTCGAAGCTGGAAGCGCGAGGCATGGGCGCGGCCTACCAGGCAGCCTGGGCATTGTGGCGAGCGGGCAGGCAGTTGAGGCTTGTGGGTCTCGTAAGGCATATCGTACCTAGCTATTTGGTCGTGGCGGGAAAACAGAGATGATACCACAACTACGAAAACATCTATTAGAGAACTGGCGAAGCCTGTGCCCGGGCGTGGGCAAGCCGCGCCAGCTCGATTTCCTTGTGCAAGCGACCGGCATTAGCAAGGTCTGCTGCTACGTCTTCGTGAACGACGAAGCCCAACCCCGGTGGGTGGCCAAAATGCCGCGCTCACCCCGCGACAACGGCGTGTTGGCCCACGAGTACAGCGTCACTCGCCACCTCCGAGAAGCAGGCTCCGGCTATGTTCGAGATACCATAGCGGGCCCCGTGCTCACAGCCACCGTCTCAGGGAACCTCGTAGGCATAGAGCCATATTTGCAGGGTCGCCCAATGGATGGTTTGATGAGCGTTGCGCGAAGCTGCGATGCACCCGAGGTGGTGGACAACCTGGACCTGGCCCTCGATTGGCTGCTGCGCTGCCAGCAGAGCACGCTCACACAGCCCCATCGCCTGAGCGAGCAGGAGCTAGAGACATACCTGCGCGGGCCCGTAGCCTACATGAGAGCCACCTCCCGCCTCACGCCCGACGAGGCCACCTACCTCGATAGCCTCGAAGACGACATCAACCGGCTGGCGGATCTACCCCTACCCCTCGTGTTCAAGCACGGCGATTTCCAGCCCGGCAATATCCTGGTCAACGGAAAGGCCATACACGTCATTGACTGGGAGTTCGGCGCGGTACTGGGTCTACCCCTGCATGACGTGTTCGGCTTCATTGCCCGCACTTATGCCCGCTACCGGGGCATGGAAGAGATGGACGGCTTTCTTGAAGACTATATTGCCGATTTCGAGGCTGTCTTCTTCGCCGATGGAGAGTTCACTCAGTACACACGCAAGCACGTCGAGCAAGCTTGCCTCGCGCTGGGGGTCGATGAGGCGTGGGTGAGGCCGCTGTTCGCACTCTTCATAGTCAACGAAGCAAACAAGTACCAGGCTCTCCTCTCCGGCAGGGCTGAGCGCGGTTATGTGTATCTGCTAAAGCGCAAGGCAGCAGAAGGGCAGACGCCGTACACCGAGCAACTCGCACGTCAGAAGCAAGTGTGGCTGCTTGGGCACCTCGTCGAAAACGAAGACAGACTGATTTTTCCGCAGTCGAGGGCGCAGAGTCGAACGCAAATGAAGAAAGTAACAACAGATGCTTTCTACAGGGTTGGCGTGGCCTAAATGAGCACACCAACCAGGGCCAGAGTAACGGTTGAATATGCACCCATGCTGACCACTCTGGGTGAAGGCGACACAAGGGTCGTGTCTGTTGGATCGGACACAGAAAATGCCAGGAGCAAGAGCATGATAAGACTCGGTAGTCGGAACAGCCAACGAGTACGCACACAGCACTACAATTTTCACGGCATCTTCCGGCTGGCTATCACGACGGACGATCCCGCCACTCTGCGTTATTTCAATCAAGAGTACAGCGCCTTCGAAGACTCCTCTCCCGGTACTCCGGATCTGCTGGTGAACGTCGGCCGCTTTTCGATGACCCCACAGGCTGATGACCGCACGTTTGGCAAATATCGCCTGACAGGCGAATGGATATATGGCTCAGCACGCTACAAAGTGGCCTGGTGGCGCTTTGCCCTTTGCGGAATGACCTCCCCAACTACCGAGCTGGTCTTCTACGGTGGCCTGTTCGCGCCTTACTTTCTGCAGCACTTCCTGATTGAGCAGATCATGCGCTACAAGATTGTTCAGAAGGGCTTCGTGCTGGTACATGGCGGCTGCGTAGCCGACAGGGGCAACTCCGTCATTTTCCCCGGCCTGGGCCACGCAGGTAAAACCGCTCTGGCTGTGCAGCAGGTGCAGGCCGGGCGCAAGTTCCAGGCCGACGACTATACGTTCGTGTCAGCCTCCGGCAATACCTATAGCTACCCACGCAGGCTCCACGTCTCCGATCACACCAAAGAGGCTTTTCCTGAAGCCGTACGCAATCTCAAGATGCGCCACCGATTCTCCATCAAGGTGAAGAGCCTCATCTACTACATGACCCTCAAGTACGGCGACCTCGACGAGGCATTGCAAATGGAAGAACTGGTGCCGGGCACTATTGTAGAGGACGTGGCCCGCCTGGGCGCGGCTATCCTGCTCACGGCCAGCGAGGGAGACAAGCTAAAGGGACCTACTCCCCTGGATCCCGATACACTCGTGACCCGCATGACCGCGATAAACTGCCTGGAAGGCAAGCCGTTCAACGATATTCTGCTTGGCCTGAACTACTACGGGAAAGCACCCGCGCCCGGCGAACTCTGGGGGCGTGAACGCGACGTACTGAGGCGTGCCTTGATAACAGTGGCCGGCTACGAGGTGCTGGTGCCAACCAACGCTCCCCGGCCCGCGGCCACTGTGGAAAGCACCGGACGCATTATGAACGGTCTACTGGAGAGAATGGATCATGCAGTCCTTGTCTAGCACAATAAGGGGTACAAGCACCTGGGCCTTCAAGAGCCTGCGGGCGGGTTCTATCAACCTGTTCGGCGCGCTGATGCTCGCCAATGGCGTGGGTTACCTGTACCAGATGCTGATGGCACGCATGATGACACCCTCCGACTACGGTGTGCTCGTAACTCTGACGTCCATCTCGTACGTGCTAACTGTGCTTATGCGAACCGTCCAGGCATGGGTTATTGAAGCTGTGGCCTCGCGGCGCAGCGGCACCGTGCAACTCGTCTTCTGGGTGGCTCTCCGCGCAATGGTTCCGCTCGGCATCCTGGCCTTTGCCGCCATCTGGCTGGCAAGCGGGGCCGCTGCAGATTTCCTGCAAATCAGTAATTCGACGCCCCTCATCGTACTCGGGCTCTACACCTTCTCATCCTTCCTGGTGCCCGTGCCACGAGGCGTGCTCATGGGCGTAAAAAAGATAAGCGCCGCCAGCTTCGTGCTGGTCCTCGAGCCTCTGGTGCGCGTCGGTTCGGCTGTCCTGCTCGTGACCTGGGGCCTCAGTGTTAACGGAGCAATCGCGGGCTTCGCAGTGGGCAACTTCGTCTCCTTTATCGTATCGCTGTTCCTAATCGGCTCTCTGCTGACCCATAGGGCGCAACCGAACGCGGACGAGGAGCCTGCGAAGCTACGTGCAATAGACCGTTATGCGTTCGTGATGCTCGCCGTGAATACCTGCCTTATGGTCATGTCGAGCGTGGACCAGGTGGCAGTCAAGCACTACTTCTCGGAGCAGATTGCAGGACAATACGCGGTCGCCTTCCTGCTAGGTCGCGTAATCGTAATGGTGGCAATGTCATTGGGCTGGGTGGTGTTCACTCGCTCGGCCACCATGCTTCCCGGCGACCCTCGACGGGCGCACTTGATGACCAGGGCGCTGGTGCTTGTGGGCGCTATCTCAGTGACCCTAACAGCAGCTTATTTGCTAGCCCCCGGCCTGGCTGTCCATCTCATGGGCGGCGCCGACTATAGTTCGGCTGTGCAGTACGTCGGTATGGTTGGCATCGAGATGACCCTCTTCTCCCTGATCTACATACAAGCCTACTACCTCATTTCGCTGAGGAAGACACAGGTGATCTGGCCCCTATTGGTGGGCGTTGCCCTGGAGATCGGCTTCATAGCCGAGTATCACGACACGGTGATAGAGTTGCTGATCGGCCTTATCTCAGTCATGTCAATACTTTTGGTGGTGGTATCGAGCCTGTCGTGGTGGCTTCTCAGGGCGCATACAGACAATGCTATCGCAGTGGCCCGGCCTTCCTCGAACAGCGAGATCAGCGACATAACGCGGCAGGGGGTTGCGTAAAGATGAACCGGCTGAGCAAACGAGCATGCATGGTAGTGCACTCCTTCTACCCCGACGACCCCCGCGTGCGCCGCGAAACGGAAGCCCTCCTGGGTGATGGGTGGCAGGTGGACGTGATTTGCCTGCGCGGCGAGGGGGAAGCGAAACACGAGGACTGCAACGGTGCGCAGGTGCACAGGCTGGCCGTGCGCCGGCACCGGGGAGCGGGCTTCGCGATCTATATGCTCGAATATATGCACTTTTTCGTGCTTGCCTCGGCGTTGCTTGCCCGCTTGCAGGTGAAGAAACGGTTCAATGTCGTGCAGGTGCACAATATGCCCGACTTCTTGATCTACACCGCTGCCATACCGAAGATGTTGGGTGCGCGGCTCGTGCTTGACATCCACGACCTGGTGCCCGAACTCTACGGCTCCAAGTTCGGCGGCAAACCTGGCCACCCTGCCATCCGCATGGCCCGCTGGACGGAGCGGCGAAGCGGTGCTTTCGCCTCCCAGGTGCTGACAGCCGGTGAGCCATTCCGCAAGCGGTTGGTCGAGCGCGGCACCCCCGCAGACAAAGTGACAGTAATCATGAACGCCGCCGACCCGAGCCTCTTCCAGGCGGGTCAGTACGCGAAGAATAGAGCAGAAACCGATAAGGCAGATAAAGACAGCTTCGTACTCATGTACCACGGAGGCCTCTTCGATAGGTACGGGCTCGATATCGCTATTAAGGCGGTTGACAAGCTGCGGTCGCACATACCCGGCATCGCGCTATATATCTACGGACAGGGAGAGGCCTCAGCCGACCTGGCTCGACTGGTCAATAACCTGGGGTTGCACGAGCATGTACTGCTTGGCGGGTTCGTGCCGATCGATAAGATACCGGCGCTGGTGGCCGCTGCCGACCTGGGCGTTGTGCCCTACAGGCAAAACCCCTTCACCGATCTGCTCTATCCCACCAAGGCTTTCGAATACATCATCATGGGCGTGCCGGTGGTTATGTCAAGTACCGGCGCGGTGACTGAGCTCTTCCCCGATCTGCCGGATATGTTCGTGCCGCCGGAGGACGTGGATGCCTTAGCCGACAGGATCCTCGACCTGTACCGAGATCCCCGGCGACTACAAACGCTGCTCGAAGCCGCACAGCGCGCCTACGCGCCCTATGCGTGGGAAAACCAGCGCGAGCGTTACCTTGCCGTTATGCGAGGCCTCTTGCCATCGGGTCGAAGAGTAGCGCACCTGGAGCGGAATTAGGAGGAATGAGTATGCAGGATGCTCCCTACATTGAAACGAATACTGAAGCAGCCCTCGCCCAGAGCAAAGTTTACCATGCAGGCAAGCGCGCTCTAGACATCACTCTGTCGCTCGCGGCCCTGGTGCTGCTATCGCCGGTGTGCGCGCTTGTGGCAGCGTTGATCAAGCTCGACTCTGCAGGTCCGGTCTTCTTCAGGCAAACGAGGTTGGGACTCGGGGGCAAGCCCTTCACCTTCTACAAGTTCCGTACCATGCAGCACAACTGCGACAACAATGTGCATCAGAACTACGTTCAGGCGCTTATCCGGAACGAAGTAGAAGATGACGCACGCTCAACGCCTGGTGGCGGCTACAAACTGGTGCAGGACAGGCGGATCACACGCGTGGGGGCCATACTGCGCAAGACCAGTCTGGACGAAATCCCTCAGCTGTTCAACGTACTGAAAGGCGAGATGAGCCTGGTCGGCCCAAGGCCTCCCCTGCCCTACGAGGTGGAGGTTTACCAGGACTGGCACAAGAAGCGGCTGGATGTTATCCCCGGCATCACGGGCCTGTGGCAAGTGCAAGGCAGGAGCAGGGTGTCGTTCGATGAAATGGTGCGCATGGATCTCGATTACGCGGTCCAATGCTCACTCTGGCTCGATGTAAAGATCATAGTTCTCACCATACCGGCGGTTCTCACCGGCAGCGGCGCAAGATAAAACAGGAGCACAGGAGGATTAACATAATGACACTAGTACAGAAGATCACCACCGATTGGACACAGGAGGAAGGTCTGGTGCAGGCCATAGCGCCCAACAAGGTACTGAACATAGGCGTCATAGGTTACGGCTACTGGGGGCCAAAGCTGGTGCGCAACTTCCAGGAGCTTGCCAACACCCGCGTCACGATGGTAGCCGACCTCGATGGGAAGCGGCTCGAAGAACTTCACAAAGCCCACCCCACGGTCGAGGTAACCAACGACTACCACCAACTGCTCGCCTCCGATGTGGACGCGGTGGTTATCGCCACTCCAGTTACCACCCACCACCCTATAGCGCGCGAGTGCCTGCTCCACGGCAAGCACGTACTGATCGAGAAACCCTTCGCCCATAGCTCAGAGGCAGCGCAGGAACTTGTAGACATAGCGGCGCAGCGCGGGCTAATAGCCATGGTGGGGCACACCTTCGAGTACAACCCCGCGGTAGAGTTGCTCAAGGAAATCGTGGCAAGCGGCGAGTTGGGGAAAGTCTTCTACGCTTACACCTCGCGCACTAATCTGGGTATCTTCCAGAAAGACGTGAATGTAATGTGGGATCTGGCACCACACGACATCTCCATATTGCTTTACGTGCTGGGCAAAGATGTGCTAAATGTGAGCGCCGTGGGCGGAGCGTTTGTCCAGCCCGGCGTGCATGATGTTGCCCGCCTGACCGTCAACTTCGCCGATCAGATACAGGCCCACATCCACGTATCGTGGCTCGACCCCTGCAAAGTGCGTCGGGTCACGATCGTTGGCGACAAGAAGATGGTGGTCTACGATGACGTAGAGATGCTCGAAAAGATCAAGATCTACGACAAGGGCGTGCAGTGGCCCGAACGCACCGAGAGCTACGGCGAGTTCCACCTGTCGTACAGGTACGGCAATATCACCATCCCACGCGTGGGATTGAACGAACCACTCAAAGTCGAGTGCGCTCACTTTGCCGATTGCATCAGCCAGGGCTTGCGCCCGCGCAGCGATGGAGCGGTTGGGGTAAAGGTGGTCAAGGTGCTTGAGTGCGCCGACATTTCCTTGCATGACTCGGGAAGGCCGGTGCCTGTTGTCCTATAAGCAAGGAACCTGCATCAGGGACTCATCAAGATGGAGTTGCTACTATGGACCTGATTAATTTGTTTCACATAGTATGGCGGTGGTTCTGGCTGGTGCTGCTCGTGGTGGCGGTCAGCGGCGCCGTGGCATTCTACAAGGTCAGCGATGCGCCCGTAGTATACGAGGCGAGCGTCAAGATTCAGGTATCCTCCCCGCCTCCTGTTAATGTGACGTTGTATGACCAGTATCGCTCAAGCAACCTGCGTGACGATATGACAGTGGCGACTAACAACTTCAGAAACTTGATGCAGAGCACCGAAGTCTACCAGCGCACTATCACTCAACTAGGCCTGACAGCCGAAGATGCCGATTACAGCGTGCAGGTGTCGGCTCTGGGCGATTCGGACTTCATCTTTGCGACCGCGCAGGCACGCACACCCGAGCTTGCCCAGCAGATTGCCAATGCGGCAGTTAGCGTTGGGATCAGCTACTACGGTGAGGTGAGCGCTAAACCTGCTGCTGCCGCGGGCGATTCCATTCATACACAGCTTCAAAACGCTGAGAAGGACCTGCGCAACGCACAGGAGGCGCTTGCCGGCTTCCAGAAAGAGAACAACATAACATCGCTGGAAGACGAACTGGCCAACGCCAACCTCCTGATCCAGCGCCTGCAAACAGATCGCAATGACCTTCTGGTCGCCAACAAACCTACAACTTCCATAGACGCCCTGATATCGCAGCGCCGGCAAGAAGTCGTTAATCTGCAGGCCCTCAGCCCATCATATGCTGTGCTGGAGGAAAACGCCAAGCAGGCAAAAGCGGGCTATGATCTGTTGCTCAGCAAGTACCAGGAAGCCGTGCTGAAAGTGGATGATGTGCGCAAAGCCAGCTTCATGCAGGTCATAGAGCCGGCATCGACTCCGGCAGCGCAGGTGCCCAGCAAGTCGAAGACTATCCTCGGATTGACCTTCGCGGGCAGCCTCGGTTTGGGAGTGCTGCTGGCCCTATTGCTCGATTCGTTCCGCAGGGCAAGGATCGACGTAGATGGTCCTCCGCAGAAGAAGCGCAAGCACGAATCTGCGGCTAAGGCCGGGCAGCAAGTAGCGTCAAGCCCTGTGAATGGAGACCTGGCTCACGAAATAATCCAGCAGACCGATATTTCGGCGCGCACACCCTGGTTTAAGGCTTAATCGCCTGCGAAGGCCACGCACCTATCTGAGAAAGAAGAAGCACCAATGAGGCACGCAGCAACAATAGATCCAGGCGACGGGAAGCACGAGGTAGAAGCGATTCTGCTCCGATTGCGCGCGTTTCCGCCCGGCTGGATGGCGGCCCTCGTGTGCATGGCAATCGTCGCACTGGCTATCAGCCTCTACTTTACCATGCAAGCAACTGCCATCAGCCTGTTCGCTGTTTGCGTGCTCGTCCCCTTGTTATGGCTGGTGTGGGTTAGGCCGGTGTTCGGCATCTTGTTCCTGATATTCTTGACCGCCAGCTTCGTACAGCCCAACCTGATCGATCTACGCGTGTTCGGGGGCGGCCTCACCATGCGCGACCTGGCTTTGATCGGCCTGCTGGTAGGTGGGATCGTCAGGAAGTTGCTCTACAACAAACTCGAAATCCCCTGGTGGCGGGTGAGCCTGCCACTGCTAACCTATATCGGTATTGCTGCCCTGTCAGCGGTCTACGCCATTCTGCTGCAGGATGTCAGCACCAATTGGGCGCTCAGCGAGTTTCGCGCCATCTTTTATCTCGCTACCTTCTTTGCGGTGGCGTGGAACATCGACAAGGCAAAGGATGTCTTTATACTCTTCGTCGGACTGATAGTCCTGGCCGACCTCACCGCAATGGTTATCTTCCTGCAGCAGTTCCTCGGAAGGGATAGCTTGCTCCTTACTGCCATGCTGGGCAACGGTTGGTACATCCGTGATGCGGCCGACGCAGCAGGCCAGTTCGGCGATGTGCGCGTGGTGCCCCCTGGCAACGTCATGATGTACATGGTGACTATTCTGGTCTTCGCACTGCTCTTGCAGTCCAACCAGCCACGCGCTCGCAGGCTCTTCTTCGCGGGGCAGTTCCTCTACCTCACAACCGCCATCCTCTTTACCTATACCCGAGCAGAGTGGATCGCGTGTGCGCTCGGTGCGGCGATAGTTGTGCTGTTTCTGCCCAAACTTGACAAAGCACGGCTCGCTCGCTACCTGACAACGATAGGCGTTGTTTTCGCGCTTGTGTATGTCCTGTTCACAGGAGTCATCCAGCAGTTCCTGGCTCAGCAATTCGTGGGCAACGTGACGTCACGCGCCCTCACTATCTTCACGCCCAATGCAACCCTGGACACCAGTTCACTCCAGTGGCGGCTGTTCGAAAATGGGAAAGCCATCGACTCGATCTCTCAGTACCCCGTCTTCGGTGTCGGGTTAGGCAATTCATATAGGGACGTCACGCTTCTGCAGTGGGAAGACCGGCGATTCTACTTCCGGAAAACGCGCTTCGTGCATAACAGCTATCTGTACATGGCCGTCAAGATGGGTATCATCGGGCTTGCGTCGTTCCTGCTCTTCTGCCTGGCGTTTCTGATCATGGGATGGCGAGCCTTGAAGAAGATGGTTGAAGGCGACTTCAAGCGCATGACGATCGCCGTGCTGGCGAGCTTCATCGGCCTCATGTTTTGGGCCAATACGCAAATGCACTACATGACAGTGGAAAGCACAGCCGTGGTGGGATTGATGGTAGGTCTGGTAGCTACCATGGTCCGCCTCAAAGCCGCGGACAGCGTGCGAGAAGTTGAGCAAGCCCCGATTCGCTCATATCCTGCAAAAGTGGCAATCCCGTTAAGCCCGTTGAACCTGGCAACAAAGGAACAATCATGATTGACGAGCCAACCGAAAGTGCTGCTCGCACCCCCAGCTTCCACAAGGGAATACTATACACAAGCTCAGGCACGATACTGAATATCGCCGCCCTGTTCATAGAAACCATACTCGCTGCTCGCGTGCTACCGCAGGACAGCTACGGTATCTACGTGATCTTGATCGCCGTCGTGAACTTCCTTGTCGTGGTAGTGGACTTCGGCTGCAAGACCTCCGTCACCAAGATGCTCGCAAGCGCCGATAAAACGCAGCAGGCTATCCTGGCCAACACCACTACAGTCTTCAGGCTACTGGTCATTATTGCGATTTCGGCCCTTATCTGGGTTTGGAAAGACTCCCTTCTCATATTCGACCCCGACAGTACGTATCTGCAATACGCGGTATTTGTGCCGCTCATGCTCGCCACGGGCAGCTTCGATGAGCTTTTCTTCAGCATGCTGCAGGGTTTCAAGGCATATGGACAGATAGGTATCTCCCAGGTCATACGGTCCGTACTGCGATTGGGCCTCTCTTTCACATTCTTGTTCGTGCTTCACATGGGCACGCTTGGCCTCATCTACTCCTGGATCATCTCATTCGGCGTCTCCTCGCTTTACCAGTTCATAGCGCTCCCCATGTCAAAAGGTTTCGTGCTGCATCGTCCCGCCCTGGGTGAGATCTTGCGCTTCGGCGCTCCTTTGCAGGTGACGCGCTTCCTGTGGTTCCTGCTGCGCCGGGTGGACATTCTACTGCTCGCAGCGATTGCCGGGCCGACCAGTGTAGCGTACTACTCGGTGGCTGCCCGCATCCCGGATGCGCTACAACGAATGTCCGAAGCTTACATAGCCGTCTACTTCCCAACTATTTCGTCCATGCTGGCGAGCGGGAAGCAGAAACAGGCCAACCTCATACTGAACCGGTCAGTGCGCCTTATCTCGCTTGGTACTGCCCTCGGAGCGCTGGTCAGCGTGCTCTTTAGCACTGAGATCATGACCCTGCTCTTCTCCCACAAATATGCTTCCAGTGCTCTGGTGTTCGCCATCCTGATGCTGGCCTTCCACGTTGCTTTCATGATCAACCTCATGGGCTACACGATGACAGCTGCCGGGTATCCGGGCCGCTCGTTGTGGGCCAACCTGGCGCGCATCGGGTTAAATGTAGCGGGCGACCTGGCTCTTATCCCCTACTTCGGTGCGGTGGGCGCTGCGTGTGCCGGTCTTGTGGCGGCCTACATAGCCAATCCGGTCGCTATCTGGCTCACCAGGAAAAGCGGCACCGTTATCGAAGTGGCCTCCTACTCAAAGCAAGCACTCCTGCTGCTGGCGGCGGGTGGGACGGTGCTATGGCTCCAACCGCTGCACCTTCTCTACAAGGTAGGCATAATTGTGCTCTTCGTCCTGCTCAATATCGTGCTCTCAACGGTCTCGGTTGACGACCTGAACCTCGTGCTGCCCGAGGCCATGACCAGGCGAATCAGCGCTCTCCTGTCCAGACGGAGCGGAGAGGTGGTGTCGCATGGAAACTAGCGTGGTCCACGGCCTGGAGAGACAGGTCGAGTCCGTGTGGGCGCGCCAGCGGGTAGCTATCTGCATGCTCGCCGTCACCGCGCTGGGCGCGATCCTGCGCTTCGTTGGGGCCACTGCCAACGGCTACAATTTGGACGAAATATGGAGCGTCTGGATAGGCCGGCAGAACGTGCCCGACATGGTTGGTAACTTCCTGTTCAACAATGTGGACTACACCCCGCCTACATATTACGCCATGCTCCACCCGTTCCTGATGTTCAGCCAGGACTACCTCGCCGTGCGCCTGCTCTCGATCGTGGCGGGCATCCTTGTGGTCTTCTTCACCTTCAGGCTGGCTCTGCTCCTGTTCGACCTGCGTATTGCAACCCTGGGCGCATTCCTGATGGCGATCGCACCCTTCCACATCGAGTATTCTCAGGTGGCGCGCTCCTACATGCTGACGGCGTTGTTTGCGCTCCTCTCACTTTATTTCTTCGCTAAAGTGCTATTCCAGGGCGGTGGCCGCTGGAATTGGATCGGCCTGGTGGCATGCAGCGCCTTCATGCTCTACACGCACTACCTTGCCATATTCGTGGTACTGTTCGAGAATGGCTTTATCGGGATGTTGTGGCTACGGCGCACAATGCCGCCCGGTATGGGGCGCAGGTGGGTCCAGTCCCAGGCAGCGCTGGTGCTGGCCGCTCTTCCACTGGCGGGCACCTCCCTATTTGTGCTGAGCCACATGAAGCCCGGGCGGGGTCTCGCGTGGCTGCCCAAGCCGGACGTGCAGTCCCTCATCAAGAGCGCCATCCTCTTCACCACAGGCGACCCCTCTTACGGGCCGACGGGAGTAACTATTCCGCGCCTGTTCAGCCTGCTCCTTATTGCGGCTGTGACGTTACTTGGAATCCTGCTTGTTGCGGGATATGTCAAACGCAGACAGGGCAAAGAAGTGGAGAAGGCGTTGCTGCTCGCGGGCGCTGTGCTGGTGCCGATCGCAGTGGCCTTCCTGGTCTCGCAGGTGCGCTCCGTATACAACGAGAAATACCTGCTGATGGTGATGCCGCCTCTAATGATCTTGATCGCGTGGATACTGTTGCGATCACGGCAGATTCTGGTCGCTGCGGGTCTCACCGCCGTCGTCATCGGCATAACTTCCTGGTCGGCATTCGTCTACTACACCGCGCCTTCGGGCGAGCAGTGGCGAGAGGCAATCGCGTACTTGCACTCCGAGTATAAGCCTGGCGACCTGGTCGTGATCTCACCGGCATACTACGCTCGTCCCTTCGCTTACTACTTCTACGGCGACTTCCCGAGTGATATGCGCACCCTCACTTTCTCGTCCGTGCTGAAGGTGCAGGACGGCAAATACACCGGGCTGGATCTACCCGCTGCTGTTGAGCAGGAAGCCGGGCAACTTGCCGCCGACCCGCAGATCGCCGCGGCAAAGAGAGTATTTCTGGTCTCGGGCTACGTCCCGGCCGACGCAGGCCTGGAGACATGGCTCAAGGATAATTTCGCGCTCCGACAGCAGGCCGACTACCTGGGTGCGCACGTGCAGACGTTTGAGCAAGCCAGCCGTTAGCAGCGAACCTCAGGGGAATTCGGCCAGGTAACAGGGGATAGCAAAATGCGTGGTGAAACGATACTGTGTATAGCAACTCGCGTGTGGGACTCGCTCTGGCGAGACTCGCAGCAGATCATGTCGCGCATGGCACAGCAAAATCAGGTACTCTACTTCGAGCCGGGGCGCAATCCCGACCGCTCCCATATGTCCGAGATGCGGCGTAACCTGTCCAACTTCGCTGCCTTGCGCCCCCGCACGATTGCCCCCAACCTGACTGTCATCCCGACCCCTTCAAGCCTGCCCTACGCGCGTAAGAACTTGCCCGCTGGGGTCTTGCAGGCAACCACTCCCATCGTGGCGAACGTCAACACCGCGATAATTGCTCTCCAGGTGAGGCGAGCAATGCGTGAGTTCGACGTGAAATCGCCCATATTGTGGCTCTACGAGCCGAGGCAGATAGGGCTGGCCGGTATGTTCGGCGAGAAACTGGTCTGCTATTACAACTACGACGAAATGTCGGGCTTCGCGGGCAACGAGCGCATTAGCGAGCTGTTGCGCCGCTACGACGAGCGCATGTGCCTGCGGGCCGACGTGATCTTCTCAACCTCGCGTGGGCAATGGGAGAAGCGCCGCAAGCTCAACCCCAATACCTACTTCATCCCCAACGGTGTCGACTTCGAACTGTTCAACCGCGCTCTCGACCCGGCCACAGCGGTAGCGGCCGACCTCGCCGGGATCAAGAAGCCCATAATCGGCTACGCGGGTTGGCTCGGCTACCAGATCGATCCCGCCCTGCTGGTCAAAGTCGCAAGTGCTTACCCACACAGCTCGCTGGTGCTGGTCGGCCCCGATAGTTTGCCGCCAAGCGAGGCGAGCGAGCAACTCCACCGTATGCCCAATGTCCACTTCCTGGGGCAGAAAGACCTGAACAAACTGCCAGGCTACCTGAAGGCCTTCGATGTGGCCCTCATCCCGTATAAGGTGGGGGGCCACGTGCTGACTGTCTACCCACTGAAGTTGCACGAATACCTTGCATCGGGCCGCGCCATCGTGGCCACCGCCCTGCCGGAGCTGCGCGCCTTCAACGACACAGTGCGCATAGCCGAGGAAGACGACCATTTCATCGCTCAGATCGGGCAAGCGCTGGAGGACAATTCTCCTCAGGCCATAGCCGCAAGGGTGGCAGTGGCACGCGAAAACACCTGGGATAGACGTGTCCTCGACATTTATAAGTCACTGGAAGAACGTCTGCTGCCTGCTCAAGAAAGGAGAGCGTCTTGAACCGTACGTTCATCGCCTGGACCCGCTATAACCGTCGCAGCGACCTGCTTGCTGAGCACTTCGGCGCGACCATGCACCATTTGCGCTACGGGCAAAACGGCAACTTGCTACAAGCCCCCTTCCGCTACCTGGTGCTGGCCTGGCGTACCTGGGGCATCCTGCGCCGCGAGAAGCCGGAGGTGATCTTCATCCAGAACCCGCCCATCGTAACACTGCTGGTGGCCTACCTGTACTGCAAGCTGCACGGCGCACGCTATGTGATCGACTCCCATACGGCGGCTTTCCTGTCGCCCAAGTGGCGTTGGTCGCTTAAACTGCACAGTTTCCTGTCGCACCACGCCCTCACCACCATAGTGACCAACAACAGCCTGCGCGACATCGTGGCCGGCTGGGGTTGCGACGCCTTTGTGCTCGGCTTTACTCCCGCCCAATACCCGGAGGGCACCCCCTACCCGCTCGGCGAAGGGTTCAGTGTGCTGGTAGTCAGTGCCTACGCCGAGGATGAGCCGCTCGACAGAGTGTTCGAGGCCGCGGCCCGTCTGCCCGATGTCAACTTCTACATCACGGGCGACTCAAAGCGGATAGCGCCCAAACTCATGACCGCCAAGCCTGCAAACTGCCACCTCACGGGCTACATACCTTATGAGCAGTACGTGGGACTGATGCGCCAGGTGGACACTGTAATTGACCTGACCGACCGCGACCACACGCTTCTACTCGGGGCGTTTGAAGCCGTCTCGCTGGGCACGCCTCTCATAATCTCCGACTGGCCCATCCTGAGGGAATACTTCTCGCACGGAGCGGTGCACGTGGCGAACACGGCGGACGCAATCTGCGAGGGCATTCAGCAGGCACAGCGCGAACACGCCACGTTGCGGAAGGAGATAGCTCTACTGCGCGATGAGCTTCAGAACGAGTGGGAGCACAAGCATGCTCAACTTGAGCTATTGCTGGGAGGTGCCCTGTGAAGCCATTCAGCCTGCTATTCTGGGCGACGGCATGCGCGCTGCTCCTCTGCTCGCTCGTACTGCTCTACTCGTTCATGCTCTCCCCCACCACCGCATACACAACCCCGCACGCGGTGCCACCCCAGGTGGTGGGAGAGCCCACCGCAACTCCGGTGCCGGTGGGCGCCGACCTACAGGACGCCTTGCTTCTGTTCGATTCGACCCAGCCGCAAGTCGCGGACAACGGGTTCCGCCGCATCGTGGCCTACTACGGCCTGACGCTGGCTACCCTTGACCTCGCGAAAACCCCCTTGACCGATGAGCGTTTGCACAACGACGGAGGCGCCTATTACCGAATAGTGTTCATCTCTGCCAACAACCTCTCGCCCGATCTGTCGGTCGACGAAGTGAAGGTGCTGGCCACAGCCCTCAAGAAGCAGAACTTAAACCTGATGATAGGCGAGGCGCATCGCGAGAACGACGCAACTCTGCAAACTCTGACCTCTGGGGAAATCGTGGGGAGCACCAGGTCAGCGGGGGCCGGCGTCAGCTATCACGTCTCCAATATGTTTCCCGAAATCACCAGGCAGTTGTCGGGCATTGACATCACGAGCACCAACAGCCTACCCGTCTACAAACTCAAGATGGCCTCGCAAACGCCCAACACCCAGTCGCTGGTTGATGTAAGGGACGATTCGGGCAAGGCCTACTCCCTCCTCTCGATATACGCACAGGGGGCGGGTCACCTCTTCGTGAGCAGCGACAACCCCGATCCCGCCCTCAGTGATAGTCCCATAGCGAGCAACTACTACGCGACCAACCTGCCTAACCACATTTACCAGATGAACCGCTTCGCTCAAATAGTGCCCATGATGCTCTTTGTGCGCTACGCAGCAGGCGACGAGGCATGGCATCAGGACCACGCATACGCCAATCTCACTTTGGACGACCCAGCCCTGAACAGCACCCAGTTTAACTACACAGGCATCGCTGCCGAAGCAATTGCCCACAACTTCAGCTTTAGCGTGGCGATGCCCCCGGTGACCTACACCAAAACCGAACAACTCGTCACGCAACTGTTCACTACCCGCGATGACCGCCTATCTGTCGTGCAGCACGGCAACAACCACGACGGTTACGAGTTCTACAAGTACGCCACGCAGCCTGGCGACGCTTACCCCGCTCGGCCAATCGAGGATCAGGAAGCCAACATCGTGGAAGGGCTAACCAGAATGGAGATCTTCAAGAGCCAGACTGGAGTACCATATGCCCGCACTATGATATTCCCTGAGAATATCGCGCCGACAGACACACTTTCTCTGCTCAAGGAATACAACTTCCAGGGCACTATCAACTCCCAGGATTACCCGGTGGATGGCCAGCGAGACGCAAGTTGGAGCTCTTACATGTACCCGGCGGAACTGAGCTACGCTAACTTCGCAGTGCTCGGTCGAACCGGGCCCAAGAGCGAGCCATATCCGTTCGACTTCTTCATAGGACAGCCCGTCCTCCTCTACACACACAAGGACCTGTTCAACACGGGCATCAACGCGTTCGACCCCACTGCCGACTATATCAACAGCCTGCAAGGCAAGGTCGAATGGCAGAGCATCGACTACATCATGAAGCACCTCTTCGTACAGAAAACCAACGATGACGGCAGCATCGACGTGATGTTCTACACAAACGACGTGGTCGTCACCAATGAAACAGATGCCGCCCTCACCTACCACATCAAGCGCGCCGAAACGCAGAATGTGCCCATGACGGGCGTGACACTGAACGGGAAGGCCGTCCAGTATGCGATTACGGACAATGTGCTACAGGTCGACGCCACGATCGCGCCGGGCGCGAGCAGCGAGCTAGCGGTGAGCTATGCCCCTCCAGGCAGAGACTTCAGCCTGACAGCAGCTGACCTTACCTTTGACCCCGCACACAGCGTGATCAGCGCGACCGTGCACAACAGCGGCAAGACGGCCGGCCCGGTTAGCGTGGGCTTCTTCAACGGAGCACGCCAACATAACGACCTGCTCGCAGTTAGCACAATCAAGCGTATCGAGCCGGGCGCGAGCGCGAGCGTGTCGGTTACCCTCACAGGGACGGTACCGAGCAGTATTACGGTGGCGGCAGACCCCTATAACGTCACCCCCGAAACCGACGAAATGAACAACGAGGCTATACTCAGCACCGGCGCTGCGGGCCCTACGCCCGGCAAGCCATAGCATGAAATTGTGGGGTTCAAGAAGATGGACACGATCAAATTCAAGCAGTTCAGGGAGTTCGCGACGCAACGCAACGTCTTTGACTATAATCGGAAGCTTGTAGAGTCAAGCATCACAGGGCTGGACAAGCTGTTCGACGGCGCGCTCGTGCTGGACGTGGGTGCCGGCACGCGACTAAAGCACTTCAAGCGCTATATCGCGGGTGCTCGCCACGTGGTTGGTATCGACGTCGTGCCCCAGGACCTGCTCCAGAACCACGACGTCAACAGCAAAGCGATAGGCAGCGCAGAACAACTGCCCTTCCAATCGGCCAGCTTCGACGTGATTGTGTGCGTGGACGTCGTGGAGCACCTTACCGATCCCACTATGTTCCTGAGTGAAGCGCAGCGCTGCCTGCGACCGGGGGGCAAGCTCATTATCTGCACGCCAAACCTGTTGGGATACAAGAACATCGTATCTAACGCCCTACCGCGTCCCGTGATGGACATGGCCTGGCGAGTATTCAAGGGCAGAAAAGCCGGGCAGCCACACCGCACCTACTACCGCTCTAACACGGTCAGGCGCATGACAAAACTGGCTACACAGAACAGGTTGGCCGTCCAGCAGGCCCACTACCTTGACGAGATTTCGCACTTCTACTACGACCACCCCGCCCTGTGCACTCTCGCCTACGGGTATGGGCGTATGCTCCGCGGCCTGCACCTGAACTTCTTTCTGAATTACATGGTCTGCGTGTTGAGCAAAGAACGCGTTGTAGAGAAAGCGCGAAATGAAGATCCCACGCTACCCATAAAACGAAAAGGCAGGCGGCGGACCCTGCGTACGTCAGCCGTCTAAGGTTTTGCACAGTAACAAGGCACGAGGATAGGCCGAGAGAAGGAGGATACAAATGAAGGCACTGGCAGTAATACCAACTTACAACGAGCGGGACAACCTGGAAGCAATCGTGTCGGAAGTGCTGTCTCTTGGAGAGCAATTCAACGTGCTTATCGTGGACGATAACTCGCCCGACGGCACAGGAGAACTGGCAGACGAGCTGGCTGCCCAATCGTTCCGCGTCCACGTGATCCATCGCCCGGAGAAGCAAGGGCTGGGCACGGCCTACGTGACAGGCTTCAAGTACGCGCTCCAACACGGAGCCGACTACATCATTGAGATGGACGCCGACTTTTCGCACGATCCGCATCGCCTGCCCGGCTTCATCAGCATGATGGGTGATCACGACCTCGTGATAGGCTCGCGCTACGCCAAAGGCATCGCGGTCGTGAACTGGTCGCTCAAGCGACTCTTCCTCAGCCTCTCGGCCAACCTGTACGCCCGCTGGATCACGGGTCTTGCACTGACGGACTGCACATCAGGCTTCAAGTGCTTCAGGCGAGAGGTACTGGAGAGCATAGACCTGACCAAAGTATTCTCCAACGGGTACGCGTTCCAGGTCGAAATGAACTACAGGGCGCACCGCCAGGGTTACAGGCTGGGCGAACTGCCCATAGTGTTCGTAGACCGCAAGGTCGGCCAGTCGAAGATGTCAACCAAGATAGCCAGGGACGCCTTCTGGCACATCTTCAAGATGCGCATGAACAGCCTGTTTCGTCCTGTGAACTTCGCCCGCCAGCAGGTCCCAGCGCTGGTGGCGGTCGGGCCGGGCGGAGATCAGGGCAACAACGCGGACCACATGATGTGAGACAAATGACGGGTAACGGGATAAGACAGCCGACCGTCACCGATAACGAGAGGAGCACCGCAATGCAAGTGAAATTTGTCGATTTACAGCGCCAGTACCAAAGCATCAAGCCTGAGATTGACGAGGCCATCGCGTCAGCCCTGGCGCGTACCGATTTCATTTTAGGAGAAGACGTGGCCCGTTTCGAGGAGGAGTTCGCCGATTACTGCGAAGCCAAGTATGCCGTGGGCCTTGACAGTGGGGCCTCGGCTCTGGAGCTTGGGCTGCGCGCCCTTGGCATCACGGCGGGTGACGAGGTGATAGTGCCTGCCAACAGCTTTATCGCCAGTGCGGCCGCAGTCTCCTTCGTGGGCGCTAAACCCGTGTTCGTGGACGTAGACCCCGGCACCCTGACCATTGACGTGCAGCAAATAGCCTCGCATATTACAGAGCGCACCCGGGCCATTATGCCTGTGCATCTGTTTGGGCAACCCGCCGACATGGACCCCATCATGGAACTGGCCCGCGACCACAGTCTGTTTGTCGTGGAGGATGCCTGCCAGGCTCATGGTGCCCGCTACAAGGGGAGACGAGTGGGTGCTATCGGGGATCTGGGGGCCTTCTCATTCTATCCGGGCAAGAACCTGGGTGCCTACGGCGATGGCGGGGCGATAGTGACTAACGACTCGGTGGTTGCCGACACGATGAAGGTGCTGCGCAACTGCGGGCAGCGCGAGAAATACCACCACGTCACGCTCAGCGGCAACCATCGCCTGGACACGCTGCAGGCAGCGATCCTGAGGGTGAAGCTGCGCCACCTGGACGAGTGGAACGATATGCGCAGGCACGCAGCCAGGCTCTATGACCAACTGGCAAGCTGCAGCCGGATCACCACCGTGACAACGGCAGATCACAACGACCCGGTCTATCATCTATATGTGATCCAGGTTGATGACCGAGATGCCCTGCAAGCCTCTATGACAACCGAGGGTATCGGCACCGGCATACACTACCCGATCCCCATCCACTTGCAGCCGGCTTACTCCCACCTGGGCCATCGCGAAGGCGACTTCCCGGTAACAGAGCGCAGCGCCGGGCGCATGTTGTCACTCCCCATGTTCGCTGAGCTAAAGGCCGACGAGATAGAGGTCATTCTCGATGCTATCTGGTTTTTCCTGCGTGGGGGTCGCGTCGCGGAACCCGTGTCAGGCAGCCGGCAAACGACAGCCGTCGGACACACTTCACACTGATCATAAGAGAAAGCACGCCGGGAGGGAGAGATATGCCGTTTCAAGTCATAGCTGACGATGTAGTTCTGGGACGCGGAGTGATAATCCGCGACTTCGTAAACCTCTATGGCTGCGACATTGGTGATGACACGCGCATCGGCACTTTCGTTGAGATCCAGCGAGGAGCCAGGATCGGGCAGCGCTGCAAGATATCGAGCCACACCTTCATCTGCGAGGGCGTGACCATCGAGGACGAAGTCTTCGTGGGCCACAACGTGTCATTTATAAACGACATATATCCGAGGGCCACCACCGGTGGAGTGCTGCAAAGCGACGCCGACTGGGAATTGAAACCGACCCTGGTCAAGCGCGGTGCGTCTCTGGGCACGAGCGCCACTATTCTTGGCGGCATCACTATCGGAGAGGGGGCCATCGTTGGCGCGGGCAGCGTGGTGACACACGACGTTCCCGCCTGGTCTGTAGTGGCCGGCAACCCGGCACGCATATTACGCACCAAATACAACGGGCAAATGACTGCAAGCGAAGGAGAGTCGAAGGACGGCGAACCAAGTTATGCCGTCTCCGGTTCGCGACCGGATGTCGATTCCAAGAGGGAGCCATGAAAAGGACGTTCACCACTAACAGGGCGAGGCGCCGGGGGCGCATGGGAGGCATCTCACCTGCTGCCAGGGCAGCGGTCGTGCTGCTGGGGCTGGTAGCAGCATCCATGCTGCTGCTTCACCGCGAGACTCGCGCTTCGGGGCCCGCGGACACCTGGTACAAGACCGACACTCACGTTCACTCGACGACCAGCGCCAGCGCCTACGAAGACCTGGGTCTGGTAGCACAGCAAGCAACCACGCTTGGCTACAACGCGATCTTCCTTACCGATCACGCGGCGGGCAGCACCTGGCCGCTCGGCCTGAACAACACCGCTTATCATGTCGCGTTCGACGACGCCCTGAACGGCTACTGGACAACCACGCGCTACGGTTCTACAACGTCCACAACTGGGGTCCTGGCGGGTTCGCCGGTATTTTCGGGCACCAGTTCGTTGCATGTGGCTGCCAGCTCTACCACCTACGGCGAGTCGATCGCCTGGGGCAATCGCGCGGCCAACTTCCGCTCGGGCGACATTATCCTGCACTTCTCCGTCTATCCTACCCGCATTGACGCGGGGTCGGGCCTCGATGTATCCATCTCCATCGGTGGCGACCCCACAATACGCACCTCTCCCTACGGATATACAACCCAGGTGGGCGTCGCTACTCCGGGCAAAAGCACAGTACTCATCTGGCAGTTGGGAGCAACCCGGGCAGCCTCCTCTAACCCCAACGCGAGGATCATCACCTATCCTCTACCCTTCACGATGAATAGCTGGAATAGCTATACGCTCAACGTAACGACCGCCATGCAGGACATCCCGCTTGCGGACAGGCCGCTTGATTACGCCGCAATAACCGACATTAAGATGACCGCTGCGGGTAACCATGGTACCGCAGACGGCTATTTCGACGCCTACTCGCTTGACACTGCCACCTCCATCACGCCAGCCGACGAGTTCGTGTTCCGCAACAGCATCGTACATAACTTCGACACAAGCAGTTTCACCGTCTATCCATCCGTCGAACTGGGCAGCTTCAGGCAATCACAGCGCTTCAACTTCAGCATCAACCAGCCATCAGACTGGGTGACCTTCGCCAGCGGCAACGCCGCCATACTGCCCACACAGCAAACAGGCTACCCCGCGCAGCTCAACTGCCCCGGAAGCTGCACCCCCGCCCAGGATGTGCTCAACACGCAGGGCGAGGGAGCAGACTTCATCGAAACGCGCCTGCCTGCGTTCCAGACACTGTGGGAGGGCGTACTACAACAGGGAGTGCAGATCATAGGCACCTGGTCAAGCGATGCGCACGCGGGAATCGCGGCGGGCATGGTAGCTACGTACATATACGCGCCCACAACAGGCTTTGACGACCTGCTCCATTCACTGTACGAAGGGCGCACCTACGATGCCCTCAATAACTTCTCCGGCCCGGTGATCTTCAACCTGGATCCCACTTCGCAGGAACCTTACCCTGTACGCTATCCAGTGTATGTACCCGATACCCAGAGCACAGCTAACGTACACCTCTCGATTGGCAGCGGCCTCGTTGCCGGCGACAAAATCCTCTGGAACGTAAACGGCGCGGTTGTCTTTACCGATACCGCTTCCGGGCCGAGCTACGACGTCAGCAGGGCGATCACGCTCACCGGCACGCGCACCTACGTCCGAGCGGAAGCACGCAGCTCGGCGGGCGCGCAGAAGGCGATGACGCAGGCGATCTTCTTCCTGGCTCTGCCCGGCCTCCCCGCGGGCATGGACCTCAATGTTGATCATATCAACAACGCAAACGGTCGCCTGTACACCAAGATCAGCACCAAAGGCGTAACAGCCGCCACGTGGTCGGGCGCGAACC
Organism: Chloroflexia bacterium; assembly: GCA_038203825.1. Classification (GTDB taxonomy): domain Bacteria; phylum Chloroflexota; class Chloroflexia; order QHBQ01; family JADMIH01; genus JADMIH01. The sequence goes on from JBBRDO010000038.1 coordinate 32,835, forward strand.
AGACGCTCACAGCGACCCTGACCAACCCGGCTCAGGCCCTCGTGAACCTCCGCATGCTCGCACCCGCCGCCCCTAGCGCGTTCAAGGTAGACGGCAACGTGATACAACCTGCCGCTACACTGACCGATTTCCTGGCTGCTACAACTTCAAGCTGGTACTACGACGCGGGCGCGGGGCTGCTCTACTTGCAGGCTTTGCACAACACGGGCACAGCGCAACTGCTGGTCGACTTCTCGGGTACTCCATTGCCTTCGCCAACGCCCACCGTACCTGTCACGCCCAGCGACACGCCAACGAACACGGCGGTCGTGCCGACAAATACGCCGGGCTCGCCTACTAACACCCCCACCGCGACCAACACTCAGATCTTCACGAATACACCAACCATTACTCCGACCGCCACAAACACTAACACCGCCGCGCCCACCAACACTCCCACAAATACAAATACTGTTGCCCCAACAAACACTGCTACCAATACTTCCACGCCAACGCTTACTCCCACACCGCCACCGGGAGGGATCGTCGTCTTTAGCGACGGTTTCGAGACAGGGGATCTTTCGCAGTGGTCGCAGACTCTTGGGCTCGTGGTGCAACAACAGAACGTCTATACCGGCCTGTATGCGGCCCAGGGTACAAGCTCAGGCACAGCAGTGTACGCCCTCAAGCAACTAAGCCAGACCAGGCCCGAGCTATATTACCGTATCAGGTTCAATCTGCTGAGCCAGGGCAGCAACTGGGCTTATCTGCAGCGCTTCCGTACTGCGAGCGGAACACCGCTGCTCGGCATATATGTGACGCAGAGCACAGTAGGCAAACTTGGCTACCGTAACGACATTACGGGAATCAGCACCACCAGCACAGTTACGGTAACGCGAGGGGCATGGCACGAACTGCAGGTGCACGTGCTTATTGACACGGTCGCAGGCCAGGACATCACAGAAACCTGGTTCGACGGCGTGCGAGTAGACGGGCTTAGCCTCACCCAGGCTATGGGCACGACGCCTCTCGGCAAGATGCAGCTTGGAGATACGGGCACAGGCTACACACGGGATGTCGTGTTCGATGATGTAACGGTGAGCACGGGCTTTGTCGGAGGCATCACCACGCCTACAGCCACGGTCGTCGCCACCAACACGCCAACTTCCACAGCCACCTCAACCCCAACAGCGATCCCCACTAATACCAACACGGCGACCAACACGGCGACCAACACGCCCACGAATACGCCCACCAACGTGCCGGCCACCGCTACTAACACAAACACATCAACTGCTACGCCTACAAACACTCCAACCAACGTGCCGGCCACGGCTACCAATACCCCAACTGCTATGCCGACCGGCGTGCCGACCGACACTCCCACCAACACCCCTACGCCAGTATTTACGTCCACATCTACGAACACACCAACCAACACAAGCACTATTGCGCCTACCGACACGGCTACTAATACGCCCCCGCCAACCCTGACACCCACAGCAACCAACACATTCACAAACACACCTACTGACACCGCCACTACTATACCTAGCAATACGCCCACCTCTACGTTCACGAACACACCTACCAGCACGCCCACAGCTACAAACACCGCCATACCGCCAACTGCAACAGCTACTCCTACCAATACTCTAACGCCTACCGCGACCAACACACCTGCCGCGTCCATCCTCTTCTATGACGGACTTGAGTCGGGCAACTTCTCGGCCTGGACGGGGACTGCGGTGGGCAGCACGACCGGCTCAAAAGCCGAAGTGATAGGGGCCGCGGCTTACACCGGCTCGTTCGGGGCGCACTTCAGCAATGGAGTCGGAGGGAAGGCCTCAAGCGGCTCGTATGCCTACGCGAACTTCACGGCGCCCGCATCTCATACTCTGTCGGCACAGATTCGGATTGAAGTCATTTCCGCGACAGGCACGGGCAGCTTCCGGGTGCTGCAACTTCGTGACCAGGTCCGGCAGAAGTCCGTCGTGCGAGTTGAGTACAACAACGGAGTGTGGCAATTGATCTTGTTGCGCCGGGACGGCACTACGGCCACAGCAAACCTCGCCACGGGCCTCGTTACCGGTTCGTGGGAATTGCTCGAAGCGACCTACGACTGGTCAGGAAGCCAGCCCACGGCCAGGGTATCACTGAACGGGGTGGTGCAAGCTGCTATCACCGACACCACGCCCGGCCAGAACTACGTCCTCAATAGCCTCTATTGTATGGCTTATGAGGACACAATTACCGCCAGGGGGGACATCTACTTCGACGAGGTACGTGCAGCTAATGCCTATATTGGCCCGTAGAAGTGTGAGGAGCACGAAAATGAGAAGCATTCGCAACTACATAGTACTGCTGACAAGCGGCGCCGCATTGTTCGGCCTGCTCGGTTTCGTCAGCTACCAGGCCGTCAGTAAGACCACTGACGGCAACGGCGTGCCGCCCGCTGCTATTGGAGCAGCAGGAACGTCGTCGACCATATCGGGCGTGCCTGTCAGGACCACGTTCAACTTTCCAAAGGATCTGGTCGATCAGGTAAACAGCGTGGGCATGGGAGCGGGAGGCTCCACGCCTGCCTATTCGGGGTACACTCGCCTCACCGACGAAAACGAGGCATTAACGGTGTTCGTACCCAGAGAGTGGAGCGATATTGACGCGGGCGAATGGACCTACCAGGGCCAGAAGGTGGGCACCTATATTCAGGCCTCGTCCGACCTGTACAAGTTCAATTCAGAGCATTCCGTGCCCGGCATATTCATAGGGGCTTCTAAGAAGCTCGCGAACCAGTACAGCACCACCACCCTCCTTGCCGCTGAGCGCCCGGCAACCGCCAGCGGGTGTAACTATCGAGGGCAGATGCACTATAGCGATGCTTTCTACCTGGGTGACTACGACTACTCGCTGAATTGCGCGGGTGGTGGGCAGAACCTGATAGTAGCCACGGCACAACCTCCCAACCGTGACTACGTGGTACTCGTAAGAGTGCTGGCCAGGAACAAAGTCGACCTGGAAGCTGCCGCAGAAATCCTCAACACCTTCCAGGTAATAGACGAACTTGACCGTGGTGACCACTAGCATATCTGCCATACCTGACCCGATCAGCCACCATATGCTATTCAGTAGGGCGCACCAGGGCACGAACCATTTAGCGATGCGCCATATGTAAGGACAAAGGGTAATACGATGGATACTCAACGTTTCGCGCCGCCCCGCATGAACGGGAAGCGCTCGAACTCAGGGAACCATACCAGGGACCGAGGGCGCGCCGTTGCGCATTATCTCAGGCTCCTGCTGGCCTTTACTGCGCTGGCTGCGCTGGCTATGCTACCAATGCAAGGCCGGGTGGCAGATGCACAGGCCGCGTCACAGTGGTATATGACCGACACCCACGTCCATTCCTCAATAAGCTCGGATGGCTTCTCCGACCTGGGCATCATAAGTCAGGCTCAGGCGCTCGGCTATAATGCCATCTTCACCACTGAGCACGATGGAGGTAGCAATTACGTGGCCTCAACCAGCTATACTGCCAATCATGTTGTCTTTGAAGATAATTACGCAGGCTGGACAAGGAGCACGTACGGTACTATAGGCTCCACCACGAATGCCCTGGCCTCAAACCCACACCGCACGGGCAACAGCTCCGTGCATATTGCCACCACCTCAGCCTCCTACGGCGAAACCTATATTACCACCCAGCGCGGGCCGAACTTTCGGGGAGGCGACATAATTCTGCACTTCTCCGTTTACCCGCTGCGCGTGGACGCAGGTTCGGGCTTCGACGTGTCAGTCTCTATTGGAGGCGACCCCACCGTATCGCGCAATCCTACAGGCTACACAACGCAGGCGGGCGTAATATCACCCGGCAAGAGCACTGTACTCGTGTGGGAGCTTGGCGCAACCCGAGCCCCCTCCACCAACCCGAACGCACGAGTGCTCACCTATTCCCTTGGCAACTATGTGCTCAATACCTGGAATGACTACACGATCAACGTGACCGCAGCCCTCGCAGACATCCCTGCTGCCGACAGGCCGCTCGACTATACGGGGCTTTCGCAGCTGAAGATTACGGCAGCAGGCAACAATGGTACAGCCGACGCCTACTTCGACTCTTACAGTATCGATGCCTCGACCCCCGAATCTTCAGCTAATGAATTCGTCTACAAGACGAGCATTGCGAACCAGTTCAACGGATCTAACTTCACTATCTTCCCATCTTACGAAATGGGCAGCACCAAGCATACCAACCGCTATGACTTCGGTATTACACAACCTTCCCAGTTCGTAACTTATCCCACCGGGTCCGACGGCATTCTGCCTACAGAACAAGGAGGCTATCCGGCTCAGCTAAACCATCCGGGATTTACAATTACCGATGCCGAAGCAGTAGCCACACTGGACCAGGGGGCCGACTTTGTGGAAACGCGTGATCCCAACCACGTAACCGACTGGGACGGCGTGCTGCAGCAGGGCGTGCAAGTTATAGGAAGCTGGTCAAGCGATGCGCATACAGGACTGACAGCGGGTAAGCCCGCTACATTCATCTATGCGCCCTCCCTGGCCCTCAATGACCTGATGCACGCATACTTCGAAGGACGTGTCTACAACGCCCTGAACAACTTCGCGGGCAGGACTATAATCAACCTCAACAGCGCGTCACTGGAGCCGTTTGCCGCCCGTTATCCTGTCTATGTGCCCGATACGCAAACCACTGCTAACGTCCACTTCCAGATCACATCAAGTCTCTACTCCGGCGACTCGATCATCTGGGTCGTGAACGGCACTGCTTTACCCGTCGAAAGACCGACGGGCGGCGCATACAACGTGGTCAAGAGCGTCAATCTGTCTGCGCCGAGCAACTATGTGCGTGCCGAAGCGCAGACTTCGGGCGGCGCACGCAGGGCCATGAGCCAGGCGCTCTTCTTTGTGAAGGTTCCCGGCCTGCCTACGGGGATGAGCTACTATGTGACGGGCATTACCACTCCCGACAACCGCAACTACACCAGGATCAGCACCAAGGGAATTACAGCTTCTAGCTGGGACAGCACCAACCAGGCGCTCGCTATTACGTTGACTGACCCCGTGCAGTCGCTTGTAAGCATGGTCGTCTCAACGACAACGGCGCCGCAATCCGTAACCGTAGACGGCGCACTCGCCACGCAGGCCGCCACCCTCTCCGACTTCCAGGCGGCTACGACTTCTGCATACTACTACGGCAGCGGCACCCTCTATGTTAAAGCCCTGCACACCAACACGGCAGCAAATGTTAATATTGCCTTCTCGGGGCCGAGCGCAACTGCCACCTCGACTGCCATAACCACGCCCACCCAAACCGCCACCTCCGCACCCACAGGCGTCCCAACCAATACGCCCACAGTTGCACCCACTAACACGGCCACGAATACTCCCACCGCCACACCCACCGGCGCGCCGACTAACACGGCCACGAATACTCCTGCAGCAACGCCAACGGGCACACCCACAGCACAGATCCTGTTCAGTGACGGCTTCGAGTCGGGAGACTTCTCACTCTGGCTGGGCAGCAGTAGTAACGGCAGGGCAGGCTCCAAGGCCGAGGTTATCGCGGGCGCCGCTTATGCAGGCACCTACGGCGCTCACTTCAATAACCTCAACGGCGGCTTCACCAACACAGGCCCATATAGAGCTGCTAACTTCGCTGTGCCTGCTAAC
>JBBRDO010000039.1:0-38378 GCA_038203825.1 Chloroflexia bacterium
GTGGCAAACACCTTCTTCCCCAACTGCCAGTTCGTACAGCGACCGTCTGACAAGTCACAAGTATCACACTAATACTAGTACTCAGTGATCCTGGATCGTAACTTCCAGGTCACACAACAAAAGAGGAAGGGACCGGAACAATCGCCGGTCCCTTCTTCTTATCCCGGAACCATACGTTTTGCCTGGTCCTTGCCCTGTTCTGACAGAGGCGCAAAGCTAGTCAGCACATGAACAATGGTATCAGTGGTATAATTCCACATAGATGGAAGCACGAAGCCCTGGCATATAGCCGCTTCACTGGTAACCCTGACCAGTGGCTCACAATAAGAGGAGGTCCTGGCGTGACGAATCCTGTGCGTTTGTTCTCTCGACTGACCGTGTTCATCCCTTCGCTCGTATTGGTTCTCGCATTCCAGACGCTGGTTCAGTCCCCTGCGTCGGCTCAACCTCAACAGCTCCAACCAAAAGAGTGCCAGACCTTCCCCGAGACCGGTAAGACGGTTTGCGACAAGTTCCTGAGCTACTGGCAGGGACACGGAGGGGTCGCCCAGCAGGGCTTTCCCATAAGCGGCGAGTTCCAGGAACGAAGCGCGATAGACGGTAAGGAATATACCGTGCAGTACTTCGAGCGAGCGGTTTTCGAGCTACACCCGGAGAACGCCGCTCCTAACGATGTGTTACTGTCCTTGCTGGGCACCCTGGCCTATAAGGAGAGGTATCCGAACGGGGCTCCCGAGTTACCCCCTCCTGCTAACCCTTTGGCAGGTATGACCTTCCCGGAGACAGGCAAGGAGATACGAGGGGTGTTTCTAACCTACTGGCAAGAGCACGGTGGACTTCAACAGCAAGGTTATCCTATTACTAACCCGCTTCTGGAGAAGAGTGAACTGGACGGGAAAGAGTACACTGTCCAGTATTTCGAGCGCGCCGTCTTCGAGATGCACCCCGAGAACCAGCCTCCATTCAACGTGCTGCTGTCGCAACTGGGCACCTTGCGGTTCAAGCAGTTATACCCGCCCGCTGGTTACAGCCACGCTGACGATTATTCATGGCTCGCAGGCCAACTGAAGCAGCAGGGCTCATGCTGGGTTCTGACTTATATTTCCCCACTTGTCACAGTATTACCCGACAAGTACAACAACCAGATGGCGCTCTTGCCCGGTGCTAGTTGGAACGCTGGGGACGTGAAGGATGGGCAGTGGGTAGTGGCCCACGGGCAGCCGGAGCCGGGAACTGCGCCCGCCACAGGTTGCCCGGCACACGGCTACACTGTAACCTCATTACAGCCCAACCCGAACGCTCCGGGTTCCGGTAGCGGCATAGGAGCCAGATAAGTTCGAGCAGCGAGAGTGCGGTATCAGGTTTACAGGACCTCGCCGCGTTCGCGGATGCCCAGGTGAGCGGCAAGTAGCTCCGCGATGTGTAGTACGCGCACAGGCAGCTTTTGCGAATCTATCCCGCCCCGCAGATGCATGATGCAGCCGGGATTGTCTGTTACCACAGTGTGGGCGCCTGTCTTTCGCACATTCTCCAGCTTGCGTGCCAGGATATGTTTCGCCACCTCCGGACGTGTGATGGATGTAGAGCCGCCAAAGCCGCAGCAAACCGAGCTCTCCTCCATTTCGCGCAGCTCAAGGCCCAGCACCTCGGTAATCAAGCGGCGCGGGGCGTCCTGCAATCCCAGCACATTCGCCGACTGGCAGAAGTTGTGGTACGTCACGGGTGCGAACGGCGAGTTGGTTACACTGAGTGCGTCCGGTCGAAGTTGGGCCACGCTGTCCATAAAGGTCGTGAAGTCGAGCACCCGCTCAGATAGCGCCTGCGCTCTCACCTGCCACAAAGGCTCATCCTCGAACAGGCGCTCATAGTCGTGCAGTATGGCGATGGCGCAGCTTGCCCCACCCGTGACTATGTAGTCTACTTTCAGATTCTCCAGCGTCTCAATCGTCTGTTTAGCCATCTTGCGAGCCGGGGCGAGCATACCGGCATCCAGCGCAGGCAGGCCGCAGCAGTGCTGCTCCTCAGGCACGACCACCTCAACTCCGCAGGCCTCAAGCACACGTACCACCGACACCGCCATCCTCGGGAACAGGCGGTCGGTAATGCACTGGATAAAGTAGGCCACTCGCAGCCCTCTCGCGGCACTTTCCAGCTGCGGGCCTGCATATGGAGAGCGGGCGCGCAGACGGTCACGCGCGGGGCGCGTGGGCACCGCAGGTAGGGTGCGCCACGAAGTCAGACGCCGCACGACGGGCACGAGATCAGCGCGCACTCGCCGCACCCTTGTAAACTGCCCATCCCGCAGTGGCGCGCTTGCCACGGCTGCAGCACGCATAGCAGCCCCGGCCAACCTTGCGTTAGCCCACAACTCCATTGCTATCTTCATGGGAGCGGGCGCGCCTTTTTCCTCAATTACCATGCTGCGCACCTGTAGAATCTGCTGGGGAAGGGGGATGCCCACGGGGCAGACGGTAGCGCAGGCGTTGCACGACACGCACAGACCCTGCGGCCCGGCAGCGGCGTCCAGCCCATGGTGAAATGCCGTGTTCACCAGGCCGATAGCCCCTGAGTAGATGTGCCCGAAAACATGCCCGCCAACCACCGCGTATGGAGGGCACACGTCGGCGCAGGCGGCGCAGCGGATGCAGCGCAGGGCATCGCGGATCAGAGGCGTATCACGCATCTGCATGCGTCCGTTGTCCAGCAGGACGATGTGCATCTCCTTTTCCACCTCGGGCGGACCCGACAGGAAAGTAGTATAAGAGGTGATCTGCTGGCCGGTGGCCGAGCGAGCCAGGAGGCGCAACTGCAGCATAGCGGTCGAGTAGTCGGGTACCAGCTTCTCTATCCCGGCGAACACCACGTGCACGCGAGGCAGACTGGTAACCAGGCGCGCATTGCCTTCATTCTCGATGAACACCACGGTCCCGCTCTCGGCGATTAAGAGGTTAGCCCCACTGACGCCCAGCCCGGCCTCCAGGAAAGCGCGGCGCAATTCCTGCCGGGCGACCCCTACCTGCTCGCCGATGTCCTCTCGGCTGACCGGGCGGCCCAATACTTGAGTGAACAGGTCACCGACCTGCTGGCGGCTCTTGTGTATCGCGGGCATTACCATGTGCGACGGCCGCTCGTGCGACAGCTGCTGTATCCACTCGCCGAGGTCAGTCTCAACTGCCTCGATACCGTTCGCCTCCAGAGCGCCGTTAAGCTCCGTTTCCTCAGACACCATGGTTTTGCTCTTGACCACGTGGCCTATCCCGTGTGCCCGGCAGAGTTCGACTACGTAGCGATTCGCAGCTTCGGCATCTGTTGCTCTGTAAACATGCACGCCACGCTTTTCCGCCTCTGCCTGGAAGCGTTCGATGTAGCTAGGCAGGTGCTCAATAACCTCATCCTTGATGGCGGCGAGCCTGTTGCGCATCGCCTCAAACTCGGGAGTCCCGTTGGCCCTAGGTAAGTTCTCTGCTGGCAGTTCGGTATCCGGAACCGTCGCTTGAGCGGGGTTCTCGGCATACGCGGCGAAAGCGCCTGCCCGCGAGTCTTTCCATGAGCGCTGGAAAACGAGCAGGTTGTTCTGCAATTGCTCGTTTTCCAGCGCATGGTGATAGCGCTCCTCAAATGGAAGCGGGTCGTGGTCGGTGCCGCTCGCCCCGGGCGAGGCCTGCTGGGCTTTCTTCGTTCCTCGTATTCGCATAGCTGTCCCACCTCCTGCCTTCTGACTCCCGCTATCCTTTATCCTGCAATACGACGATGTGCAGCACCCGGGGTCCTTGCACGCCAATAGTCAGCACGCGTTCGATGTCGGCCGTGCGGCTGGGTCCCGTAACCATCGATAAGTAGCGGTGACCCTGCCGATCCAACTCGGCGATAAGCTCACCCACAGCATCGAGATCTCTGACTATTGAAGTTTCAGGCAAGATGACCACACAAATGTCAGCCAGCATGCTCAGCAGCCGGGCGGCAAGAGAGTCGTCGGCCAGCAATACCGACCCTGTCTCGGCGACCCCTGCCTTGCCTGCCACAATGCCGACGCCGCCCGCGAGAGCGGCCGCGATCTGAGATCTACTGGCGTCAAGCACGCCAGTGTCCTCGCTAACGGTTACGGCCAACCCTGCCGCCAGCAGGGCGCTATACAACTCCGGATATAGCTCGCGTACTTCGACTCGGCACTTTACCTGCCCGCTCGCCATCCCCGCGATCAGCGTCGCAGCGGCTCCGGTATCGCGCGCAAATGTTACCTGCGCACCCGCAGCTATCGCGTAGCGCTCGAACAGCCCCAGCAGTTCGCTCTTTTCGGTTTTGTCGCCCCTCCGACCGGCCATGTTCGTTTCCCTTTTGCCTACACCAGAACCACTTTGACGCCTGCCGTTCTCAGCTTCTCGACGGTATCCGATGGGGCCGCAACGTCGGTGATGATCCGATCTATCTCCTGGGGAAGGGCAAAGGCGCTGAAGGCGGTTGCCTCAAACTTGCTCGAATCGACCACGCCTACCACGCTGTCGGACGCGCTTGCCATCTGCTGTTTCAGCAGTGCTTCTTCTATGTCGGCTTCCATCAGCCCGTCGCGGGCCGAGACACCCCTCGCACCGAAGAAACCTATGTCAAACCGCAGCCGCCGGAGGGAATCGTGGTTGAAGCTCCCGACCAGTGAGCTAGAGCGGCGGCGCATGGTACCGCCCACCACTATCGTAGTAATGCCCGCGCTGAAGTTGAGTTCCAGTGCTGTGTACAGGCCGTTAGTCACAACTACCAGGTGCTCTCGATCCTTGATCAGACGGGCCACCTGAAGAGCCGTGGTGCTGCCGTCGAGGAAAATCTGCTGTCCCGAGTGCACCAGGGAGGCCGCCGCTTGGGCGATCCTACGCTTCTCCTCGATATGCTCCTGCTCACGTGCCGCAAAATACCGCTCCAGCCTGCCACGGCCCGACACTACCGCCCCACCGCGCACCCTGATTAGCAAGCCCTGTTGCTCCAGTTGGTCGAGGTCCTTCCTGACTGTCACCTCGGACACGTCGAGCGCCTGGCTTAGCTCGTTCACCGATGTGCGCTCCTGGGCGCTCAAATACGCCAGCATCTGCTCACGCCTGTGTTCGGGCGACAACGTTTGTTCAATCTGCGACACGGCCTCACCTCTTGAGATAAGAAAGATGCAATCCTCTAACCGGTTGCCCACATGATAGCAGAAGAGTTGGCGCAACGCAAGTATATCAAAGCAAATTCGTAAGTAATTGCTTTCAAAACTATTGACTTCCGGGCAAAACGGTGCTATGATAACCAAATCGAAAGCAGAACATTGCGAAAGCACCCTGAACGCAGGGACGTTTTTTGCACCTTCCGAAATGATGCAGGCCGCGACGGCCGCGTCACTAAAGCAGCATATTCAAGCATCGGTGCAAAACAGAGAGTTCGACGATGAGCGATAAACAGCCCGTTCTCCAGGTGCAGCATATCTCCAAATCCTTTGGAGGCGTACACGCGCTGCAAGATGTCGATTTCGCGGTTGTACCCGGAGAGGTACACGCTATCCTCGGCGAGAACGGCGCGGGCAAATCTACCCTTATCAAGATCCTCACTGGATTTCATCAGCCCGACAGCGGCGAGATATTCCTTGAAGGCAAGCCTGTACATTTCTCCGGCACTCGCGAAGCCCAGCAACTGGGCATAGCCGCAATCTACCAGGAACCCAGCCTCTTCCCCGACCTCGATGTTGCCGAAAACATCATGGTGGGCCGCCAACCTGTAGGCAGGTGGGGCATAGACTGGCGCAGCATGTACGCCGAAGCTACGGGCTTGCTCAAACGACTCGGCCTGCCCATAGACCCCCACACGAAGGCCCGCGACCTGAGCGTGGCGCAGCAGCAGGTGGTCGAGATCGCCCGCTCCCTATCCATCAATGCCAAAGTGCTGATCATGGACGAGCCTACATCCTCGCTCACATTGCGCGAGGTAGACGAGCTTTTCGCCATTGTGCGCCAATTGCGCGACGCGGGCACAGCCGTAGTCTTTATCTCTCATCGCCTTGAAGAGCTGTTTGCAGTCGCCGACCGCGTCACGATTTTACGCGATGGCGCCTATGTCGGCACGCGTGAGATGGCAGGCATCAGCACCGATGAGATGATACGCCTGATGGTCGGTCGCTCCCTGGGCGAGCTATTCCCCAAGCAACACGTCGAACCGGGCGCGGTAGTGCTCGAAGCCGAGGGGCTTGGTGTTGAAGGGGCCTTTTCAGGAGTGTCGTTCCAGCTTCGGCGCGGCGAAATTGTTGGAATGTCGGGGCTGATAGGGGCCGGGCGCACCAACGTGGCGCGGGCCATTTTCGGCACCGATCCTGCCACCGCCGGAACGATCAAGCTCGACGGCAAACCTGTGACAATCAAATCCCCCGACGAGGCAATGGCGCTCGGCATCGGCTATGTGCCCGAAGACCGCAAGGAGCATGGACTTGTCCTCGAAATGAGCATAGCCGACAATATCACCCTTCCGATCCTTGCTCGGTTTGCCCGGTTGGGGTGGCTGAATCAGGGGCAGGCGCTTGTCCAGGCCAAAGAATCGTCCCAACAGCTTGAAGTCAAGATGACAGGCGTGGATCAGAAGGCCCAGCAACTATCGGGCGGCAACCAGCAGAAGGTTGTGCTCGCCAAATGGCTGGGCACCAGACCGCGCGTATTGATCCTTGACGAGCCCACGCGCGGCATAGACGTAGGCACCAAGGCCGCCGTACACAGGCTGATGAGCAACCTTGCTGCCGAAGGAATAGCCATCCTGATGATCTCGTCTGAGCTGCCCGAAATCCTCGGTATGAGTGACCGCGTGCTGGTCATGCGCGAGGGCCGCTTGACGGCCGAGTTCAGCAGGGCAGACGCCACCCAGGAAAAACTCATGGCAGCCGCCACCGTCGCGTAACTTAGTCACCTTCCACCGCAACACAGGCAAGAGGCACATGGTCGCACAAGCAGACACAGAGGCAAAAGCAGACGTAGCAAGCCCGTCCCGGCGCAGGCTTTTGCAGGCCATAGTTCGCTTCCGTGAAGTGGGCATCATCATCTTCATCCTGCTACTCTCTGCCCTCGTGACATTGCGCAACTCGGCCTTCCTGAGCGCTGACAACTTCCGTGACATCCTGCTCAACATCTCCATACTGGTAATCGTGGCACTGGCCCAGATGATGGTCATCATCACGAGGGGCATCGACCTATCGGTTGGTTCTACTATTGGGCTGACGGCCATGATGACTTCCTTTACCGTGGTTGCGTTGCCCGGAATGCCGGTCGTGCTGGCCTTGCCTTTGAGTATGGCGCTCGGCGCGATGTTCGGTGCCCTAAACGGTCTCATAATTGCCTATGGTCACGTGCCGCCCATAATCGCCACGCTCGGTACGCTGAGCGTATACCGTGGGCTGATCTTCCTGTACAGCAACGGACAGTGGGTCACTGCAGACAAGATGCCGCCCGACTTCAAACAGCTTGCCAAAGGCACCCCCCTGGGGGTACCCAATTTGATCGTCTTCGCTATCGTTGCAGCGGTGGGGGTGTTCCTTTTCCTGAAGTATACGCGCACGGGACGCGACATCTACACGGTCGGCAGCAACCCCGATGCCGCGCGCTTCGCCGGCATACAGTCCCAGCGTATCATATTCACCGTGTTCGTCATCTCCGGCATGCTGTGCGGCCTGGCCGGGGTGCTGTGGGCCTCGCGCTTCGAGGCTGCTCAGACTAATACGGCTCTCGGCTTCGAGCTTCAGACCGTCGCGGCCCCGGTCGTGGGTGGGGTCAACATATTCGGCGGCAGCGGCACCGTACTGGGTACTGTGCTGGGTGCCTTCTTGCTCGGCATCATCAACAACTCCCTGACCCTCGTGAAGATCTCCCCCTTCTGGCAGTTGGCAGTACAAGGCCTGCTGATATTGCTCGCAGTGATCGCAGACGCTACGATCATGCGGAGGCTGCAGCGCATGATGCCCAGGAGAAGCCGTTGAAACAAACCGCGCGCTCAACAGACACAGTCGGCACATTTCGGCGCATATTCGTGCGCTGGGAGTGGCTCCTCGTCGTGCTGATAATAGCCGTTGGCGCGTTCAATACATGGCGCTCGCCCTTCTTCTTGAATGGCAACAACCTGCTGCGCACCACTTCCGACTTCATGGAGCTTGGCATCATGGTGCTGCCGATGGTCTTTATCATCGCTACAGGCAACATAGACCTTTCTATCGCCTCCACGCTCGGCCTGTCGGCGTCGCTCATGGGCTGGCTCTACATGGGCGGCTGGAATATCTGGTTGGCAATGCTCGTGGCCCTCGTTGTGAGCGCCCTGGCCGGCCTGCTCAACGGCGTACTTATTGCCCGGCTGCGGCTGCCTGCCCTGGCCGTAACGTTGGGCACACTCTCCTTTTACAGAGGCCTTGCCTACGTGCTGCTTGGCGACCAGGCTGCCCGCGGCTACCCACCTGAGTTCACTTATCTGGGGCAGGGCACCCTCTTTGGCACACAGGTGCCCTTCGCGTTCCTTGTGTTCGCTGTGCTGGCGCTGATCTTTGGGCTCGTCCTGCACAAGACCACCTTCGGACGCTATCTCTTCGCCATCGGCAACAACGAGGCCGCCACTCGTTACTCCGGCGTACCCGTCGCCCGCATCAAAATCATCATCTACGTGCTATCCAGTTTGATGGCGTCTCTTGCGGGCTTCATCCTCGCGGCTCGCTTCGGCAGCACGCGCCCTGACATCGGCACCGGCCTCGAACTGACTGTGATCACTATAACCGTCCTGGGCGGGGTGAGCATCTTCGGCGGCAGTGGCACTATGATAGGTGCTGTCCTCGCCCTGGTGCTGGTGGGCGTGCTGCGCTTCGGCATGGGCCTGATGAACTTGCAGGGTCAGGTGCAGGACATAATCATCGGCTCGCTGCTCATCCTCTCCATCCTGTTGCCTACTCTTGGCAGCAAGATTCAATTCAGGCTGCTGTGGCGTCGTGATGCTCTTATCAGAGTGGGCGCAGCCGTAAGCCTTATCGTTATATTCGCCATCTTCTTCTTCTGGTCGCGTTCTTTCATCCTATCCCAGTAGCGTACCGGAGCCAAACATCAGGAGTTTCGTGTTAGCTCTACCCGAAACTCACAATTCAACCCTGAGGAGGATGCCTATCGCCCACACATCGCAGTCCTTATTGCACACCCGCTAGTACGGCATGTCGACGGGTACCCGAGGCAAGCCGTGAACATGTATATTCGCTAAGGCTATTTGCCACTTATCAAGGAGGAAATTTCAAATGCGTAACAAGAGTATCGCTCTGATATTGATGGTTCTGCTGGTTACCGTGTTGACCGCCTGCGGTGGCGACGCAACCCCCACCACGGTCCCCGCCGCGGCTCCTACCGCGACCAAGGCCGCCGCGGCAGCACCCACAGCCACAACAGCAACCACATCGGCAGCGACCGCCACCACGGGCTCCGGCTCGTCATCGGGCGGCAAGACCTATGTGCTGGTTCCCAAGAACCTCGGCAACCCCTACTTCGATACCGCCAATAAAGGCGCGCAGGCCGCCGCCAAGGAACTGGGCGTGACCGTCAACTACCAGGGTCCTTCTACAGCTGACGCAACCCAGCAGATTCAGCTGATCAACTCGTTAATCGCTCAGAACGTGAGTGGTCTGGCGATCTCGGCAGACGACTCTGATGCCCTGGTCACAGCGGGCAAAGCCGCCATCGCTGCGAAGATTCCCGTCGTCAGTTGGGACTCTGCAATCGCTGCAGGCGGGCGCACAGTCCACGTTAACCAGGCTGTCTCCGAGGACATCGGGCGCACCGAAGTACAACTGCTGTCCAAGCTCATTGGTGGCAAGGGCCAGATCGCTATCCTCAGCGCAACGTCCACGGCTCCTAACCAGAACGAGTGGATCAAGTGGATGAAGGATGAGCTGACCAAGCCCGAGTACAAAGACATCCAGCTGGTAGCGACCGTATACGGCGACGACCAGGACGAGAAGAGCTACACCGAGGCCCAGGGCTTAATGACCTCCTATCCCGACCTCAAGGGTATCATCTCCCCCACCACAGTCGGCATCGCCGCTTCGGCTCGTGCCGTCACAGACGCCAATAAGATCGGTAAGGTAATCGTGACCGGACTGGGCACACCCAACCAGATGCGCGCCTATGTCAAGAGCGGTGCGTCTCCCGCGTTCGAGCTGTGGAACCCCAGCGATCTCGGCTACCTCTCAATCTACGCTCTCGACGCTATAGCCAGCGGCAAGATCAAGGGCAACCCTGGCGATACGTTCACCGCCGGTAAGCTAGGCAGCTACACGATTGACAAGGACGGCGTGGTGCTGCTCGGCAAGCCCACCGTGTTCGATAGTACCAACATAGGCAACTTCGACTTCTAACTCTACCAGCCAGTGGTTGGTGGTTATGGAGCAATCCTAACCACCAACCACTGGCCAATCAAATGGCGGCAACAATGAAAAGAGTGGGCTTCATTCTCAAGGTAAAACCGGACAGGCTGGACGAGTACCGTCGGCACCACGAGGCCGTGTGGCCTGAGATGCTTCAGGCGCTGCGCGAGGCGGGTTGGCACAACTACTCGCTCTTTGTCCGCCAAGACGGCCTCCTCTTCGGCTATTTTGAAACGCCCGAGAGCCTGCAAGCCGCGCAGGCAGCTATGGCTGAGCGCGAGGTGAACACCCGCTGGCAGGAGTTCATGGCTCCTTACTTCGAGTCGCCCAACAATTCACGCCCCGACGAGATGTTTGTCGAGCTACCGGAGATTTTCCACCTGGATTAGCATGAAGACATCTGCGAGGAAGGTTGATAAGATCTATGCCTGACAAAAGCTTTGGGGCATCTCCCACTACCGGACAGATACAGAGCGCATTCGAGATAGCAAAGGATCGCTACGCCGCTCTCGGGGTTGATGCTGAGCGTGCTCTGGCGGCGCTGGGCAACATATCCCTCACCCTCCACTGCTGGCAGGGCGATGACGTGTCCGGGTTCGAGTCGCCCGATGCGGAGTTGGGTGGAGGCATCGCGGCCACGGGCAACTACCCGGGCAAGGCCCGCAGCCCCGAGGAGCTACGAAAAGACCTCGACCGCGCTTACAGCCTCATCCCCGGCAGCCACAGGCTGAACCTGCACGCTATCTATGCGGAAACGGGCGGCCGGAAAGTAGGGCGAGACCAGCTACGCCCCGAGCACTTCGCCGCCTGGGTGGACTGGGCGCGCGCCAACAATCACGGGCTTGATTTCAACCCAACCCTCTTTTCGCACCCGCTGGCCGCTAGCGGATTCACGCTGGCAAGCTATGACCCCGGTGTGCGACAGTTCTGGGTAGACCATTGCATTGCTTGTCGCCGGGTAGGGGAGTACTTTGGACGGGAGTTGGGCACGACCTGTGTAACCAACATCTGGATACCCGACGGCCTGAAGGATACCCCAGTCGACCGCGCAACTCCGCGCCGGCTGCTCACCGAATCGCTCGATAAAGTACTGGCTCCGCAAATAGACAGCAAGTACAACCTCGACGCGGTTGAGAGCAAGCTCTTCGGCCTCGGCTCCGAAAGCTACGTGGTCGGCTCGCACGAGTTCTACCTGGGTTACGTGATACGCAAGCAAATCTTGCTCTGCCTGGACAGCGGCCACTTCCATCCCACTGAGACTATTGCAGACAAGATATCGTCAGTGCTTATGTATGTGCCGGGCATAGTGCTGCACATCAGCCGCGGCGTGCGCTGGGATAGCGATCACGTCGTAACCTTCAGCGACGACACCCAGGCGATGGTGCGTGAGGTGATAGCCGGCGGCTACCTGGACCGCGTGCATATCGGGCTGGACTTCTTTGACGCGAGCATCAACCGCATAGCCGCCTGGGTAGTAGGCGCTCGTAACGTGCTGCGCGCTGCCCTGGTGGCCTTGGTGGAGCCTGCGGATCAATTGCGAAGGCTTGAAGTTGAAGGCGATTACACGGGCAGATTGGCACTCCTTGAAGAGGCCAAGGGTATGCCCTGGCAGGCTGTGTGGGACTACTTCTGCCTGCAAAGAGGTGTGCCTGTGGGTATAGGTTTCATGGACGAGGTCAAAGCATACGAGGAGCGCGAGCTTTCACGCCGCGTCTAGATCCTGCTGAGGGCTCTAAAGTTTCCGGCGCGACAATTACAACGAGCAGTGAGGGGAAAAGGAGAAAGTAATGTCATCGTCTATAAAGGACAAATCATCAGCGTTCCGCCATGTGAATTACGGCTGGGACGATGATTACGCTGCCACGCTCGACCCGGTGGCGAGGCTGGTATATCGCTCCAACCTGCTTGGCTCCGACGGGCGCATAACCAACACGGGGGGCGGCAATACATCTTCCAAGGTGACTGAGCCTGATCCACTGACAGGTGAAGAGGTCGAGGTGCTCTGGGTAAAGGGTTCCGGAGGCGACCTCAGAACCTCCAAACGGGAGAACTTCTCGTCTCTTTACATGGATAAGCTGCGCGGATTGCAGCGGCATTATCATCATGCGCCTCACCGTGGCCCAAAAACCCCCATAGAAGATGCAATCGTCGGGCTTTACAGCCACTGCACCTTCAACCTCAACCCGCGCCCCTCGTCCATAGACACCCCTCTGCATGCTTTCGTGCCATACAGGCACGTGGACCACATGCACCCCAACGCCGTTATAGCCATCGCGGCGGCTCGGCACTCTGAGCGCCTCACCCGCGAGATATATGGTGACGAAGTGGTGTGGACCGAGTGGCAGCGCCCCGGCTTCGACTTGGGCCTGAAGCTGGAGCAGATTTGCCGCGACCATCCGGACGCGAAGGGCGTCATCCTGGGCAGCCACGGGCTAATCAACTGGGCCAACGACGACAAGGAGTGCTATGAATTGACCCTCGACCTTATCGAGCGCGCCGGGCGCTTTATCGAGGAGCGCGACAAGGGCGACCAAACATTCGGCGACCGGAAGTACAGCTCGCTTGACGAAGTGCAACGACACGCCGTCTTTGCCGAGATATTGCCCTGGCTGCGGGGCCAGGTGAGCCAGTACAAGCGCTTCATAGGCACGGTGCAGGAGGACAGCACCATACTGCGCTTCGTCAACAGCCACGACGCTCCGCGACTGGCCGAGCTTGGCACCTCCTGTCCCGACCACTTCCTGCGCACCAAGATCAAGCCCCTGTATGTCGGCTGGGACCCGCAGAAGGGCGACGTTGCTTCACTGAAGCAGGCTCTAAGCGCCGGGCTGGAGCAATATCGCAAGGACTACGCCACCTACTATAACAAGCACAAGCACTCGGACTCGCCCGCCATGCGCGACCCCAACCCTACAGTGATACTCATTCCCGGCCTGGGGCTGGTGGCCTGGGGCAAGGATAAGAGCGAGTCGCGGGTCACAGCCGAGTTCTACAACTGCGCGGTCGAAGTTATGCGTGGGGCCGAGGTTGTGGACGAATACACCGCCCTGCCCGCTCAGGAGGCCTTCGACATCGAGTACTGGCTGCTTGAAGAGGCTAAGCTTCAGCGCATGCCCGCTGAAAAAGAGCTGGCGCGGCAGGTGATCGCCGTGGTGGGAGCCGGTAGCGGCATCGGGCGCGAGGTTTCGCTGCGGCTTGCTAAAGAGGGTGCTCACATAGTATGCGTGGACCGTGACGCTGGGGGCGCGTCTGATACGGCGAAAGCGATCACAGATAAGTACGGGGTGGGGATTGGCGTGGCAGGAAGCGGCATATCGAACTGCGGCCCGGCTATCGGATTGTACGCCGACATTACAGCGCGCGAAAGCCTGCATGCGATGCTGGAACAGGTGGCGCTGGCATACGGTGGTCTGGACGCCGTGGCGGTTACGGCGGGCATCTTCGTATCACCCGACTCAGGCGGCCACATACCCGACGAAATGTGGGCGCGCACGTTTGGCATCAACGTAACCGGTCTATACCTGGTGGCCGACGAGGCTGCGAAGCTGCTGAAATCACAGGGGTTACCCGCCAACATCGTGCTGACCACCTCGGTCAATGCGGTCGTTGCCAAGAAGGGTAGCCTCGCTTATGACACCAGCAAAGCCGCCGCCAACCATCTGGTGCGCGAGCTTGCGATTGAGTTGGCCCCGCTCGTACGCGTCAACGGAGTGGCGCCCGCCACAGTGGTGCAGGGAAGCGCGATGTTCCCACGCGATCGCGTTATCTCCTCCCTGGCGAAATACGACATCGAGTACAGCGAGGACGAGCCTACTGAAGCGCTCACCGAAAAGCTATCCAACTTCTACGCCAACCGAACCCTGCTGAAGCGCCCCATCACCCCCGCGGACCAGGCTGAGGCTATCTTCCTGCTGCTCAGCGACCGGCTGCGCCAGACCACCGGCCAGATAGTCTCGGTTGATGGCGGCTTGCACGAGGCGTTCCTGAGATAACAACGGCCATAGACCACGGGAGGCTAAACGGATTCCTGTTTGGCCTCCTACCCCAGGAGAACCAATGTCCCTACCGGAACCTTACCCCGACCTTAACGAACTGCTGGCAACGATAGGAGAGGCCGGAGTACGTCTCAGCGGCATCGAAGCGAGCGAGGGCGCGGCAGGAAACATCTCCATTTACATCGGCTGGCCTATTGAGGTCCGGCGGCTTTTCCCGCTCGTGGAGCAGATCGAATTACCACAACCTGCACCCGCGTTGGCCGGCAAAGTCGTGATAGTCACCGGCTCAGGACGCCGCCTCCGCGACATCCATACCGACCCGGCGGCCAACCTCTGCGCGATCATGATAAGCCAGGATGGGCGGACCGGCGAACTGCACACATCACCCCGCAGGCTGTTCGAGCGCGTAACGAGCGAGTTCAACTCGCATATCGCCGTGCATAACGACGAGGTGAGCCGCACCGGCACCAACTTCCATGCGCTGATACACGCTCAGCCTCCTAACCTCGTCTACCTCAGCCACATCCCCGAGTACCGCGACACCGCCACCATGAACC
This sequence comes from Chloroflexia bacterium, assembly GCA_038203825.1. Lineage (GTDB taxonomy): Bacteria > Chloroflexota > Chloroflexia > QHBQ01 > JADMIH01 > JADMIH01. Next base: position 14,937 of record JBBRDO010000039.1, read on the forward strand.
GCCGCTTAATGCGCTGGGAGCCGGAGACCATCGTGCAGTTGCCTCAGGGCGTCGCCGTGCTGCCATTCATGCTTCCCGGTTCGCCCACTCTCATGGAGGCCAATATCGCCGCGCTGCGCGAGCACAGCGTCGTACTGTGGAGCAAACACGGCGTAATGTCGCGCTCCGACTTCTCTGTGACCCGCGCCGCCGATCGCATAGAGTACGCCGAGACTGCTGCCCGCTATGAGTACATGGACCTGATGTGCGAGCACAAAGGGGATGGGCTGTCGGAAGAAGAGCTGCGTGCGGTCGTGAAGGCATTCGATGTACACACGAACCTGCTCTAGCCCCGTGCCGCCAGGGTGTGCGGCACCTCGTGGGGCGCGGTTGAGTACCGGCATCTGAGGTTGCAGCCCACAGTATAATGGGGCATGACTTACATCGTGATCGAGGGCGTAATAGGCGTGGGCAAGACTACGCTTACCCGCATGCTGGGCGAGCAGTTCTCGGTGCCCACCCTATTCGACCAGTTCGAAGAGAACCTCTTCCTGAACAGGTATATTCTGTCCTCCAATTGAGGGGTGTATGTCTGCCCTTCTCGGGCGTGCTGCAGGTCGCCTCCGTGCATTTGCAAGCTGCCAGAGGTGCCACTCGATATAATAGGTAGGTAAAGGCGAGGCACTGTGCGGCGGTGGCGAACCTTACCGAAACAACAGTTTACTTCCTCCGAAGGCCCGTACCTGATTGCCGGACAATCAGGTACGGGCCTTCGGTCTGCAAAGTGAGAGATATGGCAGAGGTAGATAAGAAAGCGATCTACCGCATAGGCGGTGCGACGGTAGACGATGTTGCCAGCCTTCTCGAGAGCATAACGTGGGGCGTTTATTGGCTTAACCAGAAGCGTCGTTTTCAGGTTCATGGAGGGCATTGGGAGCTCCAGCGTGCCATGGGCGTACCACACAAAGCAGATCCGTTTCACCCTCGACGTACTGAAATAGCGATGAGCGCCCACCTCATATCGGATGACCCGGATGCATTGGGCTTTACTACTGCCAGGCAGATTTTGAGGCCATATATCAGGTTCTTGGTGAGTACAGTGAATCGGGATTCGCTCGGCGCAGGCCGGGGAAGAAGTGGGTATCCTCGCCCTGGTGCCGTGCATGGACAAGACTGCAATAGCGCAGGCAATTTATGTGCAGGGCTCATAATGCAGCATCGCGGGCCGTTGCTAACGAGCAACTTCAGATAGCCCACCGACATACGGGCATCGCTCGATTGCTGAGCTATCTGAAGTCGCTCTTTGCGTGTACCTGACCGGATTTAGTAATTCACTGAGGGGTGTTTACTGCTGAGTTTTACATATCGGTCCTGGAAATGCTGGCAGGCATGGTTGGGAATACCACTTCCCGCCGAGTGGCTGCAGCCTGGCGAGCCGCTATCGCTACTGCGGTACTGTTCCAGGCATCGGCCGTTGGCACACAGGTTGCGTGTCCTGTGCGTATCGAGTCCAGCAGGTCTGCCATGCCGGCGCGCACGCTCTGCTCGTATACCAGAGGCTTCGCGTCTTCCCCACCCAACTCGGCGATCAACCTAATGTGTTGGGTCACCTGCCGGTCCTCGCCGTGGCCGCACATGGTGCTGCCGTTGGGAAAGCTTTCAACGATCTGCAGCTTCATGAAGGTCGATTCCAGCGGCGCTTCGTTGGCTATGCGCAGCCCCTCCTTGTTCTCCGCGACCTCCCGCAAGGCGGCCAGCCCCTCATCGTCTACCCACGCCTCGAGAACCAGGTTCAAGGCGATCCAGCCGTGTAGAGTCGCTGTCGCCCAATCCCAGCCATAAGTGATGCTCTGGTGTTCAGCTGCGTCTGCGCGGGTGAAGCTGTGATAGAAGGATCCGGTCGCACCTCCGTTATATTCGACCACTGCCTGCACAGTATCGACTATTTCCTCCCGCCCACTGCCCGCATCTGCAAGCGGGTGCCCGGCTTCCTTGGCAGGCAACGTCGTCCTTGAGCGAAGCGAAGGATCATGTCCCTCGCGCCCGGTAGCAAGGGCGACCACACGTTTCGGCGCCCGGGCAAGGTGCCAGCCGGCAAGGTCGAAGAAGTGCACACCGTGCTCCACAAAGATGCCACCACTCAGGCTCTCGTCCCAGAACCAGTGGTCAGGATTCAGATTCTCGTCGGCGGCAAAGTTCTCTATTGAGAAGCGCCGTAGGGCGCCAAGAACGGCGCCGGTATCGCCCTCCAGACCCGTGAGCTGCTCCAGCAGCCAGTACAACGGGTTGTGTCGCATTACGTAGTCTATGCTGAGGGTTACGCCTGCTCGGCGAGCCGCAAGCAACGCGGCCTCTGCAGATTCCAGGTCGGTTGCCAGTGGTTTTTCACAGAAGATGTGCTTGCCTGCATTGGCTGCGGCTATTACCATCGGCCCATGACTCGAAGGCGGCGTGTTAATAGCCACTATGTCCACGTCCGGATCGGCGAGCATAGCCTCGTAGTCATCGTACGGCCTCATGCCGAACTCTTTCGCCACGCTTTGTAGCCTCTCCTGGTTGCTATCGCAAACGGCGATCAACCTCAGCCCCGGAAGCTTACTGTAAGCCTGCAGGCAGAAGCGCCCGAAGCCCCCCACGCCAACCAGGCCAAGTCCAATCTCGCCTTGCTCCTTCAACTCTCTCATACCTTCTTGCCTTCGAGTTCCGGCTGCGCAACGGCAGCCAGGCCGGCGCGGCTGTTCCAGTCTACCAGTGCAGCCTCCCCGGCTGAGATCCGTATGCTATGGCGGCCACCCCTGAAATCCAAGACTCCCTTGAAGTCGCGCGTCGCGGCTAGTAGCATGGTAACGCCTTCATCCCTCTCAAGAGCCGTTACCACCAGGCCGTCACTGTGGTCAATAGCGACCTCATCGCTCACATCGCGAGCGTAAACCATCTGCGGGTCCAGGCTGCTGACCGCGCGGGTAGTATGCAGCGTACCCTGGTGCCAGAAGAAGCTCATGCCGCCACCCTGGTAGGGCAGATTGCGCATCGACAGCCACTGCCAGTGTTCGGGTAGATTGGGAGCAATTGCCAGCTGGCCCATGCTAGCTGTTACCCCCGCCAGCCCCTCAACGCCAAGCCACAGGTATGTCGGGGGCATCCATGGGCTCATAGCCATTCCCCGGCTTTCAAAGGTTTCGCCGTCGAACCACTCGGGAAACTCGCCGGGAACCAGGTGGCCCCCGGCGGCAGGCTCCTCGGGCTCACTCAGCGCGTACACGCTGCTCATCATCTCAGCCACCCGCTCCGGGTAAACGTTGCGCCCTGCATATGCTACCCAGGCGGTAAGATTGGGCCACAGCCCCCCCATCAGTCCGTGTCCGAAGTTCGGGTGGTATTCGGCTTCTCCGCTACCCACCGTATGCGTGCCGTATGGTGTGTGGAATTCAGCACCGTGCAGCAGATCGAGGCTTCGGCGCGCCCTATTAGAGTCAGCCACACCCGCCAGGAGGGGGAATACCAGGTCCGCTGTGCGGGTCGCATTGACCCCTTTATCGCCCAAGTTCAGCACATAGAGCCCGCCCGGCGTTGCCAACTTCGCATTGATTTCGGACCGCAAGTCGTCGGCGGCAACCTGCCAGCGCCCCGCGTCCTGGGATTCGGACAGAGCCGCGGCGATTTCGGCAGCCGAAAGTAGAGCCCAGTAGCAAAGTGCGTTGATCTCGGTTACAGCCCCTGCGAGGTTGTACCCTGGGATAATATTGCGCCAGGTGGCGTTGCCCCAGATGTCTGCCCCCTCTACAGTACACCACACTAATCCGTCGCGCCGCTGGGCCAGGATCCAGTCACATGCCCCTCGTACGGCGGAGTAGACACGGTGCAGGAAGGCGACATCTCCCGTCACGGCGTAATGGTGCTGTACAGCCACTACGAAAAGAGGCGTGTCGTCGTTGATGTTCAGGGCGTAATCTTCACGTTGTCCGGTGTCGGCGTGGATATATTCGGTAAGCTTGCCGCCTTCATGGATCCCATACTTGAGGAGCAGGCTGTACATGCTTTCGACGAAATCCGGGGTCAGCCAATCGGCTCCCAGCCCATACCAGGCGCAATCGCGCACGACCACTATGTCTTGCGGCGGGTCGTTGGTAAAACCTGCGCCCAGCCGATAGTTATGCTGTACACGTACCGTGTTAGCCTTAGCCCACTGCATCCCCCGGTTGATGCGCTCATCAGGAGTGTGAAGCAAAGTCGTGTTCAGCAGGTCTTCATAAGCTGATATGGTCCCGGCGAGAGCCTCCTCCCAGTCGGGTAACGTGCTCACTACCTGCCGTAAGGCATCCGGTCCCTCGCTTCCGGCGACCAATACGAACGGAAGGATGACTTCCTCCCCGGCGCCGATCTCGACATTATATGCGAGCCGGGCCCGACCCGGCTCGCTGAATGTGGCTTCACAGCCTTCGGGAATGCGAATGGCGCGTACTTCGTTCTGGTCCCCAAGTGTCGTATCCCAGCGGTCGACGCGGAAAGGCACGGACTGAGCCCACAAGCTCCCGCCATCGAGCCGCTGCTGCACGCGTCGTTGCACGTGGTAGCGCTCAGGTTGCTTTGTGTGCTCACGTGCCGGCACTGCGGGCCAGCGCACGTCGCATACGACGCGCACGTGGACGGGCGACCCTGTAGCCTCCTGTGCCCTCAGGCGTAATACCGTGTAGAAGCTGGCGTCCTGCTTGTGCTCATGTCCCCAATCAGGTGTGCCCCTTAGAGCCACGAAGGCGATCTTCTCGCCCGACAGGCCGCCGCCCGACAACGAAGTCTGTTGGTGGCCCGGGTAGAATGAGGTGTTGCCGGCCGAAATTCGCGCTCCGTCTATCTCGACGTGCAGGTCCAGCCGCCCACACACCCACTCGTTGGTAGCTGCGAGCCACAGGCCGCTCAGGTTCGAGGCTTGGTCGGTGCGTGCGAAGCAGGCGGGGTTGCCGTAGCTGCCCCCGCTCCAGAGCTTGGATACCGGGTACTCGTAGCACAGTTGGTTGTATTTGTACAATTGCTTATCCCTTGACAGCGCCGACCGTGATGCCTTCGATCAGAGTGCGCTGCATCAGGAAGAACAGTGCCAGTAGTGGTATCGACATGATAGTGGACATGGCCATCATGTAGTGGAACAGCGGGGCTTCTTTGGATAGGCTCTGCTCGAAGAACTTGAGGGCCATGATCATCGGATACTTCTCTCCCGTGTTCAAATAGATCAGCGGGCCAAGGAAGTTATTCCAGTTGCCAATGAAGCTCAGGACTGCTATGGCCAGCAGCGCTGGCTTGATCAGCGGCAGCATGATCCGCCAGTATATCTGGATCGGGCTCGCACCATCGATCACGGCTGCCTCCTCGATCTCTTTCGGTATGCCCATGAAAAACTGTCGCATCAGGAAGATATATGACGGACCCCACGCGAACCAGGCCCCCAGCACGAGCGGATCATAGGTGTCAATGAGCTTCAGCTCACGCCACATAATGAACTGGGGTATCAGCGTTACCACGCCAGGCAGCATCATTGTGCCCAACATGATGAGGAAGATGATATTACGGCCCGGAAAGCGGAAGCGTGCGAAGCCATATGCAACCACGCTGCACGTGAAGATCTCCGCGCTCATCGCGAGCAGGGTGACGAATACCGTGTTCGCCGTGAAGCGCGTGAAGGAGACCGGCAGGGCGTTCCAGGCTTCGGTGTAGTTTTTCCAGACGACCGGATCGGGGATGACGCGCGGTGGGTAGATGAACAGCTGGTCTCGCGCAGTTAGAGAAGTGCCTATCATCCAGGCAAACGGCACCAGCACGAGGGCGGCACCCAGGCCCAGGACGAAATAGGTAAGGATATCGGAAAGGGTCTTTTGCTTGCGCACATTTCCATATCTGCGCTGTGTCTCCTGGTGCACGGCTCCTCGGGCATCAGTCTCTACAGTGGTAGCCATTTAGTGCCCTCCTTGTACGCTGCCTTCAGCACCGCTGGCCGTCTCGGTTGCGCGCAGGCCCCCAAGAAGCCCACGCTTTCGTGCACCTTGTGGCTTCTCCTGGCGGACCTCGCTTTCGTAATAGACCCACAACGACTGCGAGCGAAAGACCAGCGCAGTCAGCGCAAAAGTAATAGCCAGCAGTATCCAGGCGAGGGCAGACGCGTAACCCATCTTTTGGGAACCGAACGCCTGCTGCCAGATGTATACGTTCAAGAATGTGCCCGCTTCGCGTGGGGTCTGAATGAAGAGCGCAGCAGTGAAAAACTGTAGAGCGCCGATCATCGATGTGACGAACACGTAGAATAGGGTAGGCGTCAGCATCGGGATTGTGACGTTGCGGAACTGCCCAAACCCTCCAGCCCCGTCGAGGGTGGCTGCTTCATACAGGTCGCGGGGCACATTCTTCAGGCCGGCCAGCAGGATGACCGTGGTGGTGCCGAACACGCCCCACATCCCCATGATTATGTACGATGGGAGTACCAGGTTGGCATCAGTAAACCAGCCTGGCTTCTCCAGGCCGAAAAGACTCAGGATCGGGCTGAGTAAAGTATTGATGAGGCCGTTCGACGGGTTGAACATCCAGCGCCACAATAGCGCCGTAGCCGCCGCTGGCAGTACAGCCGGCAGATAGTAGATTGTGCGCCAGATGCCCACCCCTTTGACGTCGCGAGCGAGCAGCATCGCGGTGACGAGCGACCCCGCCAGGCCGAGCGGGATACCAATGGCCCCATTGAGCAAGGTCAGCTTCATACCCGGCCAGAAATTAGGGTCTTCGGTCAGGGCGTTTGTGTAGTTCTTTAAGCCTACAAGGGGAGGCAATTTGTCCAGCGAGATTGGGCGCAGGATGTTGTAGTCGGTGAAACTCAAGTAGAAAGAGGTAACGAACGGGAAGAGGTTGAAGATCAGGAAACCCAGTACCCAGGGCATGATCAGAGCAATGCCGGTGGCCGCCTCGGCCTTCACGCCAAGCCGCCTGAGCACAAAGTAAGTCAGCATCACCATGCCAATGACGGCTCCGCCGACCAGCAACCAGTGTAGAAAGGTGGAGCTATAGTCTCCCACCCACGAACCGGTGTCAGTCATAGCTTACCTCCTTGATAAGGGCCAGGGACCAGGGGCCGGCATGGGCATCAAGTCTTGATCCATGCCGCCCTGTCCCTGGTCCTTGACACTTGGTTTACTTCGGTAAAAGCTCTTCGAGCTTAGTCCTGGCCGCTTTAGACAGATCTGCTACCGTGCCCTTCTTGTGGAAGAGCGGGTCCTGGAACTGCTCAAAGAAGGTTGTATCCCACTCGGCGTGCTTCGGTATGATGTTGAAGGAACGCATCGACTCGGCTGCCTTGAGCAGCACCGGCGCTGAGTCCTTCTTGCCTGGTACGCTTGCAGCTATAACTTCCACCGTGGCTAGTGACTTGCGAGGAGCGAGCACTTTCCAGTGGTGGATGCCGTCGGTGAGCGCTACCATGGCCTTGGTGGCAATTTCGGGGTTCTGGGTGCGGGCTGAAACAGCCGTAATGGCTGTCCACGCGAAAGTGGTGCGATCTTTTGGCCCCTTGGGCACCAGAGCCATTCTTAGGTCGGCATTCTTAGGGTCTTTGGCGTGAGCGTAGTCAAGGTCGTCTGCTGCTCCACCGAAGAACATGGCTACCTTGCCCGCCTTTGCCATCTCGCCAAAGCCTTGTTCCTTGATAGTGGCTTCCGGCACTGCGTAGTCGGGGTTATAGATGATGTCCGAGTAGAACTGCTCACCTGCCTGCGCCTCGGGGCTGTCGATCGGGCTGCTCTTGAGGTCCTTGGTGATCACTTCGCCCCCAGCCTGCCAGATGAACATCTGGATGGGAGGCCAGCCGTTGAACGAGGTGCCCCACTGGGTGACGTTACCCGACGCATCCTTTATTGTGAGTTTCTTGGCCGCGTCTTTGAAAGTATCCCAGGTCCAGCTCTCATCGGGTGGGTTCATGCCCGCCGTCTTGAAAGCGTCAGCATTGTAGTAAAGCATGACGGGCTGGGCGATCCATGGCAGACCATACAGCTTGTCGTTGTACTTGGACACCGCCAGCGAACCAGGGTAATAGTCATCAAGTTTGGCGGCCGGCATGTCGCTCATCTTGCCGACCAGGTCCGTAACGTCGAGGATAGCGCCGTTATCCGCGTAGTTCGCGATATACTCTTGCGAGAGCCACATCAGGTCGGGGGCCGTATTGCCGGCGATCTGAGTCTGTAGCTTGGTGTAATAGTCGGCGGGACTGGCCTGGTGCACAATCTCGAAGTCAGTGGCCGCGGCGTTTACTTTGTCGATGACCACCTGCAGTTCTTTGGCCTCGTCGGCTCCGGTCCAGGTGGCTAGCGTGATTTTCACTTTGTTTCCGCTGGGCGCCGTCGTGGGCGCAGCTGCCCCCGTCGTATTCGTGGGAGCGGCCGCCGCTGCCTTGGTGCTAGTGGGCGCTGCCGCGGGCTGGGTTGTGGGTGTGGCCTCTGTGCCGCAAGCCGACATGAGCGGCAATAGCAGCATAAGCATCACAATTAGAGCAAATTTAGGTTTCATTTTTCCTGCTTCCCTCCTAATTAGTACATTTTGAGTGGCCAATTAATCTCTCGAACTACTCGTCTCAAATCACCTCCCTTCATTTCGCGGCACAGCCGCAAGACATTCTTACTACGAGCGTTGTAGCGACAACGCTCTTGACCGGCAACTGTCGCTCTGTATGAATCAATTCCAGCAACTGCCGGGCGGCCAATTCGCCCATCAGTTCTTTGGCGATGCGCACGGTCGTAAGAGGCGGGTCGGAGATTTCGGCCATGTCGATGTCGTCAAACCCGACCACTGCCAGGTCGCCCGGCACCCGGCATCCTGCCTCTCGGGCCGCTCTCATTACGCCCAGCGCCATGGCATCGTTAACTGCGAACACTGCGCTTGGGGGCAGGAGCGTGTGGGGCACGCCTACGAGCTTACGCCCCGCAGCCATGCCTGTGGTTACAGTGGTGGCCTCCTCGTGTATAACCATAGTCTCCAGTCCAGCTTCACGCATCGCGTCTTCATAGCCGGCCCGCCGCTCGCGAGTGCTTAGCCACGTCGTGGGCCCGCCCACAAAGGCTATGCGCTCGTGCCCATGGAAGAGCAAGTGCTCCACGGCGGCCCTGGCCCCATCCCGGTTGTCGCATACCACTGAATCGCTGGGCGTGCGCTCGAGTGCGTTATCTACCAATACAACCGGCAGGCCGTGCTGGATAGCCGATAACGCCAGAGACGAATTGATGTCCGGACCTGCCAGGATAACTCCGTCGACCCGGCGCTCGCTCACCAGCCGCAATTCCTCGTTGCGCCCGTCTGCCCGCTCGCCAACGGTGGCGATCATCACGTGATACCCATGCTTGGAGAGGGCTCGCTCGACTGCTCGCAGCATCACGAAGTAGAATTGGTCGTTTGCCACCGGAATCCCGTGCTGGTGGACCACAAAGGCCACTGCGCCCGTGCGCGCTCCGTTAAGGCTGCGGGCTGCCATGTTGGGCGTGAAATCGAGTTCCGCCGCCATCTCTATCACTCGTCTGCGTAAGTCATCAGCCACCCCTGGCTTGTCGTTGAGAGCCCTCGACACTGTGGCCACCGACACGCCAAGCTGCTCGGCGATGTCTTTGATGCGAGGCTTATCGGTCCTTTTGGCTCTTCGCTTCGCGACTTCAGACTGGGAACGGGCTTTTCGTTCCCTGGGTTCTTTGCTTCCCAAAACCAGCCCGACTGTAGGTTCTTCGGGCATGCGTTATTTCTCCTCTAGCACGAGCTTACCGCTCTCAATGTCGTAGGTGAGTGTCAACGTATGCCCGTCAGGAGTGACCAGGGTCTTGGTTATACGAGACGGAAGCAGCAAGAAACCATCTATCAGGGCAGCGCGGGCCGGGTCGGTGCCAGCATATTCCAGGCGCAATGTATGGGAGCCTGCTGACAGATCTATCGGTGTGGAAGCCAGCCGGTCAAGCGAGAGATAGTCGCGGTCAGGTGCGCCCCCCTCGGAATGCTTGCGCGGCCCACCGTCGTCGAGACTCCAGCGCAAGGCAACCGCGTCAGGTCCCGTAGGGCCGCCTGCCTGATTATCCGAGCCTGGGCTTAGCTCCTCAACCAGCGTCGCGGGGACCAGGTTGGCAGCCGTATCCGGGTCCTTGGCTGACAGGTCCTGGAAGCCACTGCCACAGCAGCCGCGCCCCAATTCAAGGCCAATCTGCTTGCCGGCCTCCACTTTCGACACACCCAAAGAGCTCCAGGGGAGGCTTGCCTCGTACACGTAGGAGTTTGTGCCCTGCTTCCATACCAGCGTAGCGTCGCGCACGAAGGCGCTCGCCGTCCAGTTCCAGATTTGCGGGCCGCTCGGAGTCTGGGCCAGCGTCAACTTGGCATCCACGCTACTACGATCTCGGTTGGTATCGAGATAGACCCACAGAGTGTCCCCCTTCCATACCGATGGGCCGGTCTCAGTCTGGCTGTGCTCGGGGTCGAACACGTGGGCCGCCACGTACAGGTTATTCTCGTCCCACATCAGGTAACCAACGAAAGCGTCTTTGTCCGCGCCACCCCACCCGGCCGCGCCGCGCACTATATTTGCGGTCGAGGTCGCGGAGAGTGGTTGAGCAGCGGACCAATCCCCCAGGTCGCCGTCAATCGAGGGCGGGGCCGATGCGCGAAGAACCTCGGCAGTGAACTCCTTCCCAGCCGCCGACTGGCGCAAGTACGCCGTGTACAGATAATACTTTCCGGCCTCAGGCACGCTGAACTGCTGCGTGAAAACATCGTTCGGGCCAATGGCGATATAGTGACCGTTGCTCCACTGGGCCTCGCCCGTACTCTGACCGGACTTGTATGAGCTAACGGGGTCGCCCTTTATCTGGGCAGCGGTCTCGGCCTCCAGCACCTGCCACGAGTTGGCATTGGCGTGCTGGGGCTTGTAGGCCAGGTAGCGTTGGGCAATGGGGTCGTCGCTGACCGCCTGCAACGCCATCAGCGCTTCGATCGTCGATTCAGCGCCCGCGTTGCGGTTGACGCGGAACTCGCTTGGGCCCAACAGGCCGTCATAGCCGCGCCCCGTGGTGGGATCGTACATCGGGAAGCCCGCGCTGTTATTGCCGTAGAACCACCCCCCGGCCAGGCCGGCCATGCGAGCGTATTTGTCATCCCCGGTGGCCTGATAGAGCGCTAGCAAGCCCTGGGTCATGCTGTCGATACCGTAGGCAATCTGCGGGTAGCTGAAAGGTAGTACTCCCCACTCAGAAACCATTTCCCCCGCCAGCAGGCGCGCGTAGAAGGTATCGGCTTCCCGGCGCGCCGAGTTGACCCACTCGGGCCGGGTGAGCTGCTTTCCGGCGCGCGCAAGGGCGAAAGTCTGGGTGCTACCCCAGGCGTGCCAGGAGAGAGGTGCGGCCGCGCTGTCGGGGTGTATTCCCCACGGGTAATTACGGTCATCGCCATTCTGGTAATCGGCCAGGCCTTCGCAGAGCTTGTCCAAAAGATCACGCGTGGCTACATCGGACCCGCCCATGGCCTGGTCATATTCGAGAAGCCCGAGCACTGCGATGCTGGTGACGTCTCCTCCCTGGCCGATTAACCACCCCGGCACGTTGAAGCCATGCACAGGGCTGAACTTGCCATATGTGGATGCGACTTCGCGGGCCCACACATCGCGGAGGAGGTTGAAATGGTCGCGCAGCGTACCCGCATACGTAGGATCCTTCAATTTGAGCACTCGGTAGCCCAGGGCTAAAGCCCATCCACCGCGGGCGGCCCACCAGCCGGATGATTTGTACGAAGTGTTGCCCGTCTTATTGATCGTGCCGTTGCGGTCGGTGATGAAATTGTAGAATTCGCCGTCGTCGGCCTGCAGATACATGACGAAATTGAGCAGTCGCCGGGCCTTGTCGAGAGATGCCGGGTCTGAGGTGCGCTCATAATCCGTAAGGTAAACGACCGCCGCCCTGGCTGCATCGTCCAGCGCCGCGATCCCCTCGCCCGACGCATCGACCCACTCATATTTGGGAGACTCGCTGTAGATGTGCGTGATAGCCATGGGCTGCCCGGCGATCGTCACATCTTCGACCAGAAAATTGAGGTGAGACAGGTTAAGGTCGCCGCGAGTGGCGGGCGTCGAGGAGCTCTCCTGAGTCTTGGGTGGTGCGACCGGGGAGGTAGCCTCGGTCTGGTCACCTGCCGCGGGACTGGCTGTCGTCGTGGAAATAAGGCTGGGGGAGGTTGCTCCCGTGGGAGTGCCGGACAAAGGGGTGGGTGCCTGTGATGAAACAGACCAGTCGCAACCCGCGCTCAGCACGAGCAGCACAGCGCATGTTCCCCAACCCAAGGTACGAAGCGACATCGCATCCCCCTGTACAGTACCGCGCCCGGACTTAGCAAACTTTGCGCAAAAATCACGTAAACGGTTACGTAGAAACTCGATTATACAGCAAGATTATCTCACGGTCAATAGGTAGGGACAGAATCGGCTGCGAATATCGTGTTGCTCAGCGCATTAGTGGAGCGAGCGGAGGGGGCTAAGCCGATCGAAGTCGAAGAAACTTGTTACTGCGCTTTCCAGAGTCACGTCAATAACGCCATCGTAAGTACGAGCATGAAGCTGCCCATTCTCGCTATAGCTCAGCAGTTTCGGCCCCAATTGCCAGTCGAATCCCGAGAGAAAGAAATCCGAGCTATTCCAGGCTGTGGAGTTGTAGAGCTCGATCCCCTTCTCTTCCCCATTGCTTGGGCCTGGTAGCGGAAAGCTGTACACGGTGACTTGGGCAGCTTCCGATCCCTCTGCGGCTCGGTAGGCTGTGCAGATCAGGTAGTCCCCTCTGCGCACGACACCTAGCGCCTCGTTTCCTTTATTAAGCGTAAACGTCTTCGTTACCGCGGGCTTTTCGGACGCCAATATTGTAACCACGAGAGGAGGGTCTTTGGTCGAGAATCCACTCAGCCAGCTTTGCCAGGCCACCACCAACTCTGCGCCGTCTTCCTGTTCTACTGCCCACGCCTTCCCGGCAATGCCACCTGCTATCTCCACGCTCAGTATCGGGCTTTCCGGCTTCGCAGGGTCGAAGAGGCTCAGCGTACCATGTTCGGTTTCCCACTCAGCTACCAGCATCATGCCTGCCCACGTTCCTTTGAGCAGAAATGTGGCGCGCATCTGAGTATAGGGAGAACTACCGGGCGCACTGGCCGCTATAACCTTTTCATCTATCGTCAGAGGTGGTGCGCTATTCTGAAGGTCCAGCAAAACCAGCGATAACTTCTCCGTGCGGCTGCCGCCGAGCGGGCTGTATGTCGACAGTAGTACATATCGTCCATCGGGGCTGAATAGGGTATTCCCGAGGGCTCCTTCGTGCGAATACAGTAGTCGTCTGTTATCGCCACCTGCATCCGAAATATACAGATCAATGGCAGCGCTCCCTGACCGTTGCGCTCTTATATCGGCCAACAGCAAACGATCATGCCCTGAATCGGCATTCAACACTACCCATTCTGTTCCAGGGAGGCGCACAGTTGAACTTAGGGTGCTGATAAGGCGCTGGTAATCCAATTCTCGACCTACAGGGAACGACTGGCGGTCTCTGACAGCCGGCTGCCCTCCGAGTGGTTGCTCACCGGAAGAGGCCGCACTGCTGCGAACACCCCAAACGACCCCTTCGCCTGCTATATAGAAGTCGTACACCGTGGGATCGAAGTCAAGAATAGTGAAGCTGGGCTTATCGCCATCCGACGCTGCGGCCACGAGACGCCGGCCCTTGAGCCACTCTGTGTCTTGTCTAGGATCGGAAGTAGTAGATACCAAAGATGTTGGCGTCGGGGTGGTTTGACTTACCTGGTTCTCTGCCGGTATGTCATATACGATAACACCTGCTGAAAGCAAGCTCCGTACGCTGCTCCATTGGTCGCTTCCCTCCAGCCAGAGCCAACCCTCTTCTGTTCTGTAATATAGGCCCGGTGGTTGAGCTTGCGGCCGCATCGCTACCACACCCTTTAGTGCTTCTTGATAGACATGCAGACTTGCTTCGGCGCCCAGAGAACCTACATCCCCATAATGGGGATCTATAGCATGCACTGCCTGCACTGCCCTGAGTGCTGCCGCCCAGTCGCCCTCCTGGGCATGCCATCGGGCGCTGACGAAGTTGTCCTGAAGTTCGTTGATCACTTTGGTCACAGACGCGGCGCGGGCTGTTGCATCGCGGTAATCTGAAGCAGCAGCGTAGTCAGAGCGCGCCTCGCTCCACCTGGACGCCTTTTCGGCCTCCTGCCCCATTCTGTAGCTACTCTCTTTGCTGCCCTGCTGCCACCATTGCCAGCCGGCCCAGCCAAGCGTCATCATAAGTAGCAAACACCCCAGCAGAAGCTCGCGCACGTCAAATCGACCTTTCCCTGGCGTAGGGTCGGGATCCAAATCTTCGACTTCAGAGATCAGAGGATCGTCATTTCGCATGACTTGCTCCCTGTGAGGCCTACCCTTTATCGCGCTGGTTGTCCGCTCGTGGGAGATAGGAGGTAGCAAGGCCGATCGCCTGGTCGGCCATACCGTAATAGACGTCAAGCCTTCCATCCGGCTGCTGGACAATGCCCGTAGGGAAGACGACGTTGCTCACCACTCCCGTTGTTTCGTCCGCACTTTCGGGCGACAGCACCGGCAGAGGAGACCGGTACAGCACGCGAGTTGGATCGTCCAGCGCCAACAGCAAGGCACCGGCGTGATACCGGCGGTCCGGATCGTCGTCCGCCGACCCTTCAACCCCATGATAATAGGTAAGCCAGCCCTCGGTCGTACGGATCGGTGGCGTACCGCCTCCCACCTTGAGCGACTCCCAGGGCAGCGCGGGTGCCAGCACCAGTTCGTGGTCGACCCAGTAAAGTAAGTCTTCGCTCCACGAAATCCATATGCTTTGAGGCAGGCCGGAGGAGTGCGGGAACATGGGACGATGCATCATGCAGTAGCGGCCACCTATCCGCTCGGGGAACAGGATAGCGTCCTTATTAGGCATGCGGTTGAGATCATTACCCGAGAGGTGAGGATCACCCTTGGCATCCACCTGAAAATGAGGAAGGCCAAGCCGCTCCCAGGCAAACAGGTCGTGCGACTTCGCGATTGCGATGCGTGGCGTAGCTACTCCGTTTAACGTGCCATATGCCGTGTAAGTCATGTAGTAAACGCCGTCGAGGAGTGTAATACGAGGATCTTCCACTCCACCACCTTGCCCATCTGCCAGCAACTCGTAGGATGCTTGGGGTTCAAGGGCCACCTTGTTCAGTTTCTTGGCCTGTAGCTCTCCCTGTGGACCGAACGAACAAGTGGCGATCAAGATGCGAGAGTAGTTTGGTGGTACCGTCGCAACGGCCCGGTAGAGCAAGAAAGTCACCCCGTCATGCAACACCGCTGCAGGATTGAGTACTCCGCCCTGCTCGTAAGGGTTGGACAGGTCTGGCCGCAAGAGCACTCCTCGGCGCTCCAATTGATAAGGCTGTACGGTGGGTAAGGTGCTGGGGATCGAACCATTGGCCATAGGAATCTATTCTCCTCACGGTGATTGAGTGATGTCTCACAATACAGAGCGGTAGCCTCTTGGGCCGTGCCCAACTCAAGCTGGCTTGCACTCGCTATGTGCGACGTGCTTTAAACCCTTTCCATGCACAGGATCAAGTATGCCACACCTGGCCCATTGCTCAAAGTGCCTCTCTCCTGAGTTCCCGGGCCGATTTGCCCTGTCATCACTAATCCGTAGTTACCTGTATCGTAATGCTTCAGCGTGGGCCGTTGCTCAGTCGCCTCACCTGATAGCCCATCAACGTGCGCGCATTGCTCCATGGGTTCTGCCAGCGAGCAAAAGGCGTGTGCCAACTGGGACTGTCGCCGGACATCTGCCGGCAGGTACAATTAGGGAGGCCCTACATCGCAGCAGATCTGTCATTCGATGAGAAGCGTGAGCTACTGGAAGCCCTCCACGTCAAAGCAACGGCCAAGCCCGACGGCAACATCCTAATCAGCGCCCGGATAACGGGAGACCTGCTTCGCTTGCTTATTCCTGGCACGCCGGATATCAGTATAATGGGGCATGACTTACATCGTGATCGAAGGCGCAATAGGCGTGGGCAAGACTGCGTTGACCCGCATGCTGGGCGAGCAGTTCTCGGTGCCCACACTATTCGAGCAGTTCGAAGAGAACCCCTTTCTCGGCAAGTTCTACGCCGACCGCGAGCAGTATGCTTTCCAGACCGAGGTCTTCTTCCTGCTCAACCGCTACCGCCAGCAAGAGGCGGTCGTGAAGCCTGCTCTCGCCTCGGGCGACCTGGTTGGCGACTACCTATTTGCTAAAACGCGCCTCTTTGCCGGCTTGAACCTGCGCGGCCCCGAACTGGGCCTGTTCGACGAAATATACGATGCCCTGGCGCGACAGGTCCCCGCCCCCGACCTCGTCGTCTACCTGACCGCCTCCGTGGATACCCTCATGTCCCGCATCTACCAGCGCGACCGCTCAATCGAGCGCGCCATGCAGCGCTCCTACATTGCCGACCTTGCTCGCCTCTACGACTCCTTCTTCGACGGTTACGAGGACACGCCCCTGCTCACAATCGACACCGACAGCCTCGACTTCATGCGCAGCGCTGCATCCCGTCAGCGGGTGGTCTCGGCAATCCTGCAAGCTGCGGGGGTTGGTAGCCTGCGCTCAGACGGGACAGACCGCAGCTAGAGTTGGGGGATGTTATGAGAGACAGAATAGTTCGTCAGGGAGACATTATTGCTCTTGACGGTATGGAACTTCCAATCCAAGAGATTTGGTATGTGGAGGTCGTTTTCCGTCCTCCCAGGCGCTTTATTATCTTCAGCGCTATAGCGGCAATAATATTCGCTGTAACAGCGGTGGTTATGTTTTTGCTAGTCCTCGGTAGCATTTTCTACTGGAACGCCAATTCTCCGGTAGTCGGTTGGGCGATGCGCATCATATTCGTGGTTGGGATTGTCGCTTGCTTTGGCACATTCATATTCGCAATGATTGCCTATCCCGTGGAATGGCGAGTAGGGGTCGCCACTGCTTCTGGACCTTATGTCGTTCATGTTGAACGAAACAGAACACGAGCGAACATTTACGCCAACCGTTTGAGGCGCACGATAGGCATATGACCAACGCTTATGCCTACCAGTTACGGATGGTTCGCCCTGCTCGGCCGCTTGGGGCTTATCTCAATCCCGAACTGCTGCAACCACGATAGATCAAGCGTCCACTCGTGCTGTGAGCGGATCGACCACTGCTCAAACTCGGCTTCGAGGTATAGCTCGACGCTGTCCATGCTCCAGCCGTTCACCCTCGCGAGATGGGCGCGTGCCTGGCCCGACCTGCCCGTGCTCGAAGCGTAGCCCATGTGCTTGCTTTCGTGGCAGGCCGGGCATAGCGCCACAAGGCCCGCCAACCGTTGCACATGCTGCTTGTCGTCATACTCCCACACCTCGTGACACTCCACGGGGTGTGCCGATCCCCTTTGCCCGCATACTTCGCAGCGTTGGCCTGCGCGCTCGTAAGTGGCGCGCCTGAGCCGGTCCCACTCTTCTTTGCTCAGTTCCGAGCGCAGGTTGGAGAACCAGCACGTGCTCGGTACAAGCTCGACCGTGAGCCGTGTGCGCGGGACGAGTATTTCACCGTCTTCTGCGATCTCAATCTCGTGAACTGCCGGCTGGTACACCGAGGGGTCAGGCGCTTCTCCCACCAGCCCGGCCAACTGAAGCTCATGTAACTCGTTCAACAGGCCCTTTTCGCGGCACAGGTGGTACAGCCACCCTTCTCTATAGCCGCGCCTGCGCCTCATCTTCTCAAGCCCCAGCACCTGCCTGTGCCGCGCGCCAAGTTCTATATCCATGCAATAATTATAGCCTAGATGTGCTTCTGAAGGTACGCTTTCAGGGCCACAGCGCTATTGTGCTCGGTGTCTTTCGCGCTGTACAACAGCGTAACATTGCCCTTGCGAGCTGTGTCCACGAGAGGCTGCCAGGCATCAGGATGGGCGTCCAATTCCGCGAAATATAGCTCCCTGAACTCCGCCCACCTGGTCGGGTCGTGCCCGAACCACTGCCTCAACTCGGTACTGGGCGCCACGTCCTTAAGCCAGTCGTCGAGCGCTAGCGCTTCCTTCCGCATCCCCCGCGGCCACAGCCTCTCCACCAGGAACCGGGCACCGCTCTCCTCCCCCTCATCATACACTCGCCTGACTACAATCACTTTGAAATCCTTCCCTGCTTCGTGCCGCAACCAACGATCGTACGGATCGCATTTTTGTCGCGACAAAACGATCCCACACCACCCAACCGTCCCATGCCGCTTTCGCCAGTCTCTCGTAACGCATCACCGGTCACTTATCACTTATCACTACTGGTCACCGGTCACTGGTCACCGGTTCGCCAACCGCCACCACGCCTCAAAACGCTCCCGGTCCCAGGGGTCGAACACGATTGCCTGCATGCGGTACACGAGCGTCGGCGTGATTCGGTGCCCACCCGTCACGAACTCGACCCCCTGCGCGGCGACCTCGTCCTTCTCGATGTCGATTTCCCTATACCCTATCTTCTGCTCGTTAAAATACTCCACTGCCGCATCGCTGTCCTCGCACCATGAACGCCTGTAAACTATTATCGGATCGGGTTGCATTACATCCCCTCTTTTCTCCGGACGACGGGTGACTGGTCGTCACACCCCGTCGTCTGCTACACTACCGCGCCGCTAGAGTGCCAAGCTTCATGTTCTCGGTATAGTCTGTCGGCACCTCAATAAGCGTGGGCACGTCCATATTGAGGGCACGGTGGAGTAGCGGCGCGAAATCGTCCGCCTGTTCCACCCGCCAGGCGGGGATCCCGAACGAGCCTGCGTATTGCACGATGTCGGGGTTCGTGAACTCCACCCCGAAGGTGCGCCCAAACCGCCGTTTCTGGTTTAGCTCAATAACGCCGTAGCGCCTGTCGGTCCACACAACGTTCACATACGGCAACCGTAGGCGGTGCGCTGTTTCCAGTTCCTGCGAGTTCATCAGGAAGCCGCCATCCCCGCTCACGGCCACCACCTTGCGGTCAGGTAGGGCCAGCTTGGCGGCGATCCCGCCGGGCAACGCTATCCCCATGGTGGCGAAGCCGTTGGAGATAATGACGGTATTGGGCTTGGCCGCGGGATACAATAGCGACAGCCACAACTTGTGCGCCCCCACGTCGCTTATCAGTATGTCGTCATCGCCAAGCGCCTGCCTGATCTCCCAAACCACCCTCTGCGGTTTCATTGGCATGCTGCTGTCTGTGGCGTAGCTTTGCAGATCGGCTAGCGCGTTTTCCTCCCCCTGCGCGCTCTTGCTGCCTGCCTCACCCCACCATGAGTGGGCGCGTCCCTGGCACAGCCCCGCCAGCGTCTGCAACGCGTGAGCAATCTCACCCACAACTTCCAGGGCGGGCAGGTAGTGGCCGTCTATCTCGGCGGGCGTGTTGTCTACATGTATGATCGCTTTGTCGCCTTTCGGGTTCCACAGCACGGGCGACCACTCCACAAGATCATACCCGACGGTCATCACGAGGTCGGCCTCGGCCAGTTCGGGGACTGCCGCCAGGTCTGCGCCGGGCCTCTGCAAACCAACGGTGGCAAGAGAATGCGGGTCGCGGTAATCAATACACCCGTTGCCCATGTAGGTGTGGGCCACCGGCAAATCCAAACTGCGAACCAGCCCGGCCAGGGCATCAGCCGCTCCGTGTCCGCTGGCCTGCCTGCGCACCACCCCGTTGCCCACTAGCACGAGGGGGCGTTTGGCCGCGCAAAGCAGACCTGCCGCCTTCTCCAGGACTACAGGTCCCGCCTGCGGGTAAGTTGTGCGGCGAATGGGCATCGGCTGTATATTCGCCGGAACGTCCATCGACGCTACATCTTCCGGCAGCTCGAGGTGCGTAGCGCCCGGCTTCTCGAGGCGAGCCAGCCGGAACGCTTTACGCACCATCTCAGGCACGGCTTCCACCTGCTCCACTCTCGCGTTCCACTTGGTGATCGGTTTCAGCATCTGCACCACGTCGATGTACTGGTGCGATTCCTTATACACGCGCTCAAGCCCTGCCTGTCCCGTGATCGCCACCAGCGGAGCTCGGTCCAGGTTCGCGTCTGCTATGCCCGTAATGAGGTTTGTGGCTCCCGGGCCCAGCGTCGCCAGGCACACACCGGGGTACGTCGTCAAGCGTCCGTATACGTCGGCCATGAAAGCCGCCCCCTGCTCGTGACGAGTGGTAATGAACTTGATACTGCTGCGCGACAGGGCATCCAGCAGGTTAAGTATCTCCTCGCCCGGTACCCCGAATATGTATTTGACCCCTTCATTTTCCAAACAGCGCACCAGTAGTTCTGCTGCGTTCATGGGGGTTGCTGTCGTCGGATCCGGGGCTTGCGTATCTTCCATGTGTATAGACTCCTCCGCTTTTACACTGATTCGTGCTCAGGGATTTCTGCTCTCGGTTGGCTACCAAAGGTGGTGATTCTCAGTAAGTATACATCCCATTCCATATCAGGGCCGGCACATGCTACCCCTTCCCAGATCACCATCGGGGGTGGCGGGCGACGAAGCACACCGGTCACTGTTCGAGGCGAAGCGCGACGGACGATTACTCGTCCTCAGACTTGGGATGCCGCTCAGGCAACTGCACGAACTCGCCGTTCCTGTAAATGAAGCGCTGCCTGGATGTGGGCCTGATGCGACGGCCTGCATCATCCGTGGCCAGCCAGTCGTGCTTCAAACGGCTGGCGCGCAACAGGTCCTTGATGAAGCGTTGCGCCCAGGGCGAGACATCGTACTCGATCAGCCTGTTCTGCATCGCCTTGTTGCGGCGTATCTGCTCCGCTACGGGCATCTCAAGCGCGGCGCGTAACGCCTCGGCGATCTCCTCTTTGCTGTTGGGGTTGACCTGCACGGCCTCGGTTAGCTCGGTGGCTGCGCCCGCGAAGATGCTCAGGATGAGGACACCCTTGCTGTCAGTGCGGCAGGCAAGGTACTCCTTAGAGATCAGGTTCATGCCATCGCGCAGGGGCGTCACAAGCGCGATATCCCCGGTGTTGTACAGCGTCACCAGCGGCACGAGAGGGATGAAAGCGTACTGGTAGCGAATGGGCACCCAGCCGATGTTGCCGAACTCTCCGTTGATCTGGCCCACCAGTGCCTCGATCTGGTACTTGGTCTCCGAATAGTGCTGCACTCCCACCCTGGAAGGCGTCACCACCAGCGCCAGCACCACTTTCTCTCGCCACTCCGGGTTTTGCTGCAGAAATAGCTCGTAGCCGAGCAGACGATTGACTATCCCCTTCGTGTAGTCGAGTCTGTCAATGGAGAGGATCACTTTCGCGTCCAGCAGGGTCCGCTTCAACTCGCTTTTTGCCTGCTGCACCTCCTCGCTTCGGGCGCTCTTCGCGTACTTCTCGTAATCTATTCCCATCGGGTACGTGCCTGCCCTTACCATGCGGTCGCCCGCAATAATCTCCCTCCCTACTCGCTTGTATTCGAGGATGCGTCCTACAGAGTTGACGAAGTGGTCCGTATAGTCCCGCGCGTGGAAGCCAACCATGTCCGCGCCGAGCAGGCCGTTCAGTATCTGCTCTCCCCACGCGCGAGGCATCATCCTGAATAGCTCGTAACTTGGAAACGGGATATGCAGGAAGAAGCCAATCGGTATATCGGGCAGACGCTCGCGTAGCAGTCCGGGTAGCAACATCAGGTGATAGTCGTGCACCCATATGATGTCGCCGGGCCGCACGATCTCCATCACTGCCTCGCAAAACTGCTCGTTCACCCGCTTGTATACGGTCCAGGAGGCCTCGTCATACGCTACGTAAGCCTGAAAGTAGTGGAACAGGGGCCAGATGGTCCTGTTGCAGAAGCCCTGGTAGAAACTCTCCATCTCCTGATCCGAGAGGTAAACAGGATGGGCGTTGAAGCGCTGCCCGGCCACGCTCTCCAACTCGCCCCGTAGCTCGTCCGGGATTGATATACCAGGCCAGCCCACCCAGGTGTAGCTGTACGCGCTGCCGGGAGTTAGATTCGCGAGCCACGCAGTCAACCCCGACACGAGACCTCCACCGCTCTGCGCGAAATCGAGTGCTCCGTCGTTTACGCTCACTGTAAAAGGGAGCCTGTTAGATACTATTATTACCCTCTGCTTTGAGGCTTCTTGCCCGCGCATAATCATCTCCCGCCATTCCCTATACTCCATATAGCTGATTATATAGCTGTGTGCCCAGCAGGCCCAACTGCACCTCAAAAGGCGTGCCGGCCTGTTCCGGGTGCAACTCGAAGCGGTTGCGCTCGAAGTATTGCACTGTGTACTCTTTACCGTCAACGGGGTTCTTCTCGGTCTGCTCCTCAGTGATCGGGTAGCCGAAGACCGCCAGGCCCCCGGTCTCGTTCCAGTACTTCAGAAAAGCAGCCGATACATTATGCCCGGTCTCAGGGAAGAATGTATACCCGTCCTTCGGCTGTGCGGCTGGCTCCGGCTGCTGCAAGAGTGCGCCTAGCCTCCCCAGCACTACCTGGCCCCCCAGCGACGGGTGTTGCTCGAAGCGCGCCCGCTCGAAGTACTGCGCGGTGTAGACTTCGCCCGTGCTCTTGTCGGTTTCCTGCACGAGGTCGGATATCGGGTAGCCGAACAGGCCCAGTCCGCCATTCTCCTGCCAGTACTTCAGGAAAGGCTGGCCGACGAAGTAGCCCGTTTCCTTGAAGTATGCGTGGTCAGCATCCGGTACTATCGCTGAGAAAGTCCACTGCGACGAATGGGTGCCCGCCCCTGCCCTTGTCACATCGAGTTGCACAGTGTGCTTGCCTGCGGCCACAGCGGGAGAAGTTGCGCTCACCCTGAACCTGTTGTCCACTCCGCTTACGGGCGCGATCTTCGTGTCCAGCTTGTTGCCGTCGAGCGTGATCGTGGCGGCTGTGGGCGCTTGCGTATCGGTGATATCCACGCTCACAGCGACCTCTCCCGCGCCTGCCTGCACCAGGCTATCCTGAGCGGGCCGCATGCGAGCGCTGTCCAGGGCCCCCTGCGAGGGTGCCGTCGCCGTTGGCTCTGCGCCTGCCACTGGCGTCGCCGTTGGCGCGAGGGCCCGCGAGTCCACGTTGAACCTCCACTGGCTGCTCTTCCGGTCCCCGCTCTCTGTTACCGCATTGATACGGGCAGAATGCGGCCCTAAAGTAAGTCCGGGTGTGTTCGCGGTGGCGGTCTGAGTCATGGGCGACGTGCCGCTGAGCTTGGTCTCCAGGACATTGCCGTCCAGGGTAATCGTCGCGCTGACAACGGCGCTGTTCGAGGCGACCTGGACGCTTATGACCTGTGCGCCCAGACCTATAATATCCCCGTTGGCCGGCCTGAAGTTGTTGAACGTAATAACGGCCTCAGGGATGGCCGGTGGTTGCTGCAGGTCTACCGGGTCGGTGTGCAGTGCCAGGTTGCCCAGGATCGCCATG
>JBBRDO010000040.1:0-37238 GCA_038203825.1 Chloroflexia bacterium
TAGGGCCAGTGCTTGGGCCAGCTGCTCACGAAGCTGCCCGTTCTCTACTCGCAGCCGCTCTACTTCCTCTGCTAGTGCCTCCCTTTTCATGCTTCCCATCATATAGTGGAAATTGCTCCACCTCAAGTCTGAACACTTACAGCGGGGGCCGGTTTTGACAGGTGGATTGAGAGTGCTGTATATTCTACTGTGACTCGCACCTCGGCCTTTATTTATTAGAGACCGCAAGCATTCTTTATTGGTTTGGGCCCGGCTTTCGATAATCAGTATGAATAGTGCGGCAGACCTGACTCTACATTTGCGCCTTATCGACGGCGATAAGAGCGCACCCGATGATTGCGTGACACGTTGGCTACCTGAGCTAACGCGCCGTTTGTCCATGAGCTTCAACGAAGTCGCACGGCGAGACGAGCACATTATTATTGACGCGGTGCTCGAGACCCTGATGGAGTACACGAGCAAGCCGGGTAAGTACGACCCGCAGCGCGCCAGCCTGGTCACCTATCTTACGCAGGCGGCCAAAAGGGACCTGATAAACGCGCTGAGCCGGGAGAAGACGCAGGGGCGAGGGGCAACATCCATCGATTCTGTCGAACAATGGCTGCCCGATCGGAACAATAGCTTTGAGGAGCGTGTCGCAGACAAGGCTGAGGCACAGGCCATTCTGGAGATTGTGCTGTCGAAGATAACTGAGCCGGAGGAGCGCAGGGTCCTCATGCTATTGCTGCATGGAGAGCGTGCGACCGCTGAGTATGCGAAAGCGTTGGAAATAGAGCACCTGCCTGAGCAAGAGCAAAAGGCCATCGTCAAACGGTATAAAGACCGGATCGGCAAACGCCTGGAACGCCTTGGAGAAACGTTGTATGTCTGATAATGCACCACACCTGGAGGGGACATTACTGGCGCGAGCCGCAGACTATGCCGCCTCCCGGCCTCATCTCTTGTCCTGGGTGCTCGCGCGCTATGGCGAGATCAACGGGCTGTCCGAGGAGGAGGTGCGCGAGATGCTGGGGTGTGACCGGGACACTTACAACCACCTGCGGCTGTGCGGGCGACCCGACCCTGACCCGGCAGAGTTTGCTATTGATGTACAGCGAGTGGCCGAGAAGCTGGGGGTTGACGCGGGACTCCTGGCGAAGATAGTGCGCGAGGTGGACGCTCACGCCGCATTTACGCAGGGCAACAGGGGAACGGCCGCCTCCCCTTTTTCTTCCACGCGTGGGATGTTGAAGGCCGCTCGTGACCGGGAGGGGTCGCACGGCGACGGGGCAGAAGAGTCGCAAGAAGGTAGCACGCCCGAAACGGCTGAGGGTGACGACCCCAGCGGGGTTCCAGAAGGC
The DNA here is from genome assembly GCA_038203825.1 of Chloroflexia bacterium. Lineage (GTDB taxonomy): Bacteria > Chloroflexota > Chloroflexia > QHBQ01 > JADMIH01 > JADMIH01. The sequence goes on from JBBRDO010000040.1 coordinate 1,341, forward strand.
TGAAAGGAGTAATGTAGGATGTGGCTGGAAGCAGGATTGGCCCGCCTGGTGGACGATTTCTGGGGGGCGTTGCCCTATGATCCCCCGGCATTCCCACGCGACCTTTCCCGCGTGGCGTCAATGGCGCTGCCCGTGGTCACGAAAGAGCTACCTCACCTGTCGCTTAAGAGTGTCAACCGCTGGCTGAGTGAGCGCAACATGGCGGAGAGTATCGGTGGGCCAAATCGCCTGTTGCGAGGGTGCATGCTGGCATACGGCGGCTACGGGATTCTGCTCGCCGACGGCAATGACCCCGCCGACGAGAAGCGCTTCACGGTGGCGCACGAGCTCGCCCACTTCCTGATCGATTATAGCGAGCCGCGCACCCGAGCCATCGAGGCGCTGGGGGAGGAGATCGTCCCTGTGCTGGACGGGCTGAGGGCGGCGACACGGGTCGAGCGGCTGCACGCCGTGCTGAGCACGGTGCCGCTGGGCCTGCACGTCGAGTTGATGGAGCGCACCACGGCAGGGGGGTACACCACAAAGGGTACGCTGGACGCCGAAGACCGGGCCGACCGCCTGGCGCTCGAACTGCTGGCGCCCGCTGACGATGCATTGGATGCTATGTCTGACGTTATCGAATCGCCGGGACTGAGCCATGGTAGCCGCCGCGTGCAGGCCGCCCGACTGCTTGCATCTCGATACGGGTTGCCGGAGGCACAGGCACGGGACTACGCGCGCCTGCTGCTGAAGGACGTGGAGCGCGGATCGAGCTTTCAGGACTGGATAGGGATCGTGAAGTAGGCGGGGAAACCCGTCGAACTCCGGTCGGGGAGCGGGAAGAATTGGTAGGTAGCGAGACATGGTAGAGGTAAGGCTCCGGGCTGCGGCACTGCTGCAGGTGGGGGCGAATTAGCCGAGTGTGAGGGGTCAGATATGTCTACAAGCGGGGATGGAAGGGAGCGGGAGAGGGCGAAGGGGCCTCAGCCGTTAGGGAGCACGGAGTTCGAGGAGATATTCGGAGAGCCGATCTCTGAGGCGCTGGACCTGTCGACATGGCAGACAGGGGTGAACCTCGACGAACTGTATAACCGCATCGGCGACGAGCAGATCGCGGCGGCCCTGCGCTTCGAGCACAGTATGAAGCCGGTCATCCGGGAGCACGTCTTCGGCCAGATACACAAGCGCCCCAATGCACCGGATGAGGCGGGAGTATACAAGGTGACGCCCGCGCAGATAGAGCGGACGCACAAGGGGCTGCTGTTCACGGGAGCTGTGGAAGCAGTTGACGGCACATTCTTCGCGCACGAGACGGTGCCGCTGACCGTGAACCAGATTGGGATTTGCAGCATCTCGTACAAGGGCGACCAGGGCACGTATGTGCACCGCCTGTACAGGCGCGACCTGCGCGTGGGCGGAGTGGACGACTTCGACACGATGATGCAGCTGCTTCAGAAGCGCATGAACCGGAGCGCAATTGGCACGTCGAGTGAAGATGACCTGACGATCCTGGCGCGAAGGGGCATCATGTCTTATGCCGAGCGCGCGGTACTACTGGAGAAGTGCCAGGCGCAGTGGCGCATGGGACACGGCAACCCTACTCCATTGGAGCTGCTGACGGGGTCGGGCAGCATGGAGTTTATGTCGCGGAGCGTGGAGATGCTGCGGAGCCTGCTGTGTGATTATCAGACGTGGGTGTTCGTGCCGAGCGCGCCGCGTGATCTGCTGTTGTTGACGATAGGGCAGGCGCTCGACCCGCTGGAGTACGCGATCGTGGAGACAGGCGAGGCCAGTATGGCGAACACTATACGGAACAACAGGTACGACCCCACGCACACAAAGCTGGCGGAAGATTTCGTGCATGATGTTGGGTCGCGCATAGTGCGGGGGGTGTACAGGGTGTCGAAGATGGCCCCGCCCTATATTTTCTACGCGCATAAAGACCGGGCGCACGAGGCGGCGCTGATCGCGATGGCCGATAGCACGATGCACGAGCATAGAGGCTTCCCTATGCTGATCGACCTCGCAGATCGGATTTGCGCGAGCACGTTCGGGGCGCAGGCACTTGCCACACAGATGGAAGTGTCGTATGCCGCGCAGGGTGTGCCTTTTGAGTACCTGCCTGAGCGGTACACGAGATGACGCAAGGTTGGGCCGGCAGTTGGGCTAATTATGTGGTCGGAGGGAGATCTACAGTGATGGGTGAGCAAGATGAGAAGCGTGGTGTTTTTGGAGCGGAGAGGTCATACGGGTCGAGACCGGTGCCAGAAAGGGCGCTCGACGGGATCGAGGCCGCGATTGAAGCGGTGGGCGGGCCGTGGCAGGAGAGCGTCGAGTACGCGGGGGCTATAGGCCGCACGACGTTCGATTTGCCGTCGAGCGAGGACAACTCGATTACGGTAGTGCTGGCTAAAGAGCACGTCACAAGGGGTACTCTCGGGTCGCAGTCGATTGTGCGTATCAAGAGCGGCGTGCCCGCCCAACGCGCAGAGGCGGCTCTCGAGAGGGATGATGGCGCTGGCAAAGCGATGCTTGTTAGGCGTGACTACCTGGGCGTGGTAGTGGCGGGGCCGTTTGCCGAGCCGGACGGTCTGCGTGGTGATGCCCCTGTGATTATTACTACCGCAGCAAGGGGCGGGGTGCTAACCCCACCTTACCACGGCAGGGTGCAGGTGGAGATCATGGGCGAAGAAGTGGACGGCGGAGTGGTGCCGCCGCGCTTTCGACCGCTGCCCAACAGCCCGGTCTTTCTTCTCAATCCCGCCGAGATCGCGGATGTGCTGAAGCTGGAGGGCGACCTGCGGCTGGGACTGGTTTCGGGCTACGATAATATCGCGGTGAAGATACCGAAGGCCGACAAGAGCGTGCTGCCCCGCCACACCGGGATAATGGGGACCACGGGCGGGGGCAAGTCGACAACGGTATCGAGGCTGATTGCTGAGGCGCAAGCGAACGACTACGCGGTCATCGTGCTGGACGTGGAGGGGGAGTATACGCAGATAGACCAGCCGACATCGGACCCGCGAATGTTGGCTGCATTGAAGATGCGCGGCCTGGAGGCACACGGCGTGCCCAACACGGCGATTTATCACCTTGTGGGCCGGGAGACGGCCAACCCTGAGCATCCCGATGTTAAGCCGTTTTGCTTGCAGTTTGCGCGTCTGTCGCCGTATGCGGTTAAGGAGATATTGGATTTGTCGGACGCGCAGTCGATGCGGTTCGACCAGGCATATGATACGGCGAAACTGGTGCTGCGGGACCTGGGGATATTTCCGGCGAGGGGTGATGCCGAGCAGGAGCGGATGGCGATGGATATAGACGAGTTCGACCGAGGATATCCGCGGCTGACGCTGTCGTATTTACTCGATATAGTGAATGCGTTTTTGCATATCGTCAACAAGCAACCGGGGTCGCCGACGTTTTATAATCAGGAGTTCAGAGACAATGCGGAAGCGGTCATGAAGCGAGTGAACGCTGTGAAAGTGGATAGCGGGGTGAGCTGGCGGGCGCTGTATGGCAAGCTGTGGAGGCTAAAGAGGATCAATGTGTTCGACCAGATGACGGGGGATGTGCGCCCGATAAGCTATAACAGGCTACTGCAGCCGGGGCATGTGAGTATATTTGACCTGTCGGACAGCGACTCGAGCACGCTGAATAATCTGGTGATAGCAGATCTGTTGAGGGGAGTGCAGGACGCGCAGGACGAGCGATACGAGGACGCCGTCAAGCAGGAGCATGCACTACCGAGGGTGCTGATCATTATCGAGGAGGCGCATGAGTTCCTGTCGGCGGAGAGGATCGAGCAGATGCCGGTGCTGTTCCAGCAGGTGGCGCGCATCGCCAAGCGAGGACGCAAGCGGTGGCTGGGGCTGGTGTTCGTGACGCAACTGCCGCAGCATTTACCGTCGCAAGTGCTGGGGCTGCTCAACAATTACGTTATCCACAAGATCACCGACTCGGCGGTCATCTCGAAGCTGCAGAAGACCGTACCCGGGATAGACGACAGCCAGTGGCGGCGGCTGGCCGCGCTGGCGCCGGGGCAGGCAGTGGTATCGTTCACGCACATGGCGCGACCCTTGATGGTATCGATTGACCCCACGCCGTGCAAGCTGAGGATGGTGGATTGAGCGCGGAATGGCGTTAACCGATAGCACTGACGAATGGGCGTACGGGGAACTACTCAGGCGCGTGAGATTGGCGCCGGGCCGCGATTGGGCGGAGAGATACCTGGGGCTTATAGGGAGACTGGTTACGGCGGCTGAGCTTGGCCCGGATGATCCCAGGCTGGCGATCAGCATGCCCGCCGCGCGGCAGAAGTCGCCCTTGATCCATGTGAACGTCAACAACAGATGGGTACTGACGAACTACGCGAGGAAGTACGGCTATCACCTGGGCATCATTTATGGGCCGGAGTATGAGTACCAACCCGAGCTAAGCGATTACGTGCAAGAGGTGTGGTCATACGCGCCGCAATGGGGCGAGCGAAGTGCAATGACGGCGACTCCCTACTATCTCAGGTTGAAGAGCGACCTGGGAGCGGCGCTGCCCGAGGAGATGGAGTTCGGCTGGCTGGACGCGACGGTGGCCGAGGCGCGCAGGGCAAAAGGCTCGCCATACAGGAAGTACCACCAGCCTGTAGTTTACAGGGCGGCAGTGGATGGGGAGTTTCGGGGGCGGTTGATGGATGAGGCGTTTGCCTAAAGCGTCTACCGGTCCGTGCTAGCGGCCCTCATTGATAGGAGCTTGCTTTCGCGACCGCCTGAGGGACGGATGGCTATGACAACGCGCTCGGACGTGGCACCGGTTTGCTCCCAGGAGTAGGCGCCGGGGTAGCGCGCTTCAAGGATGCCGCGCACGTGCTCAACGCCGGTGGGGAGGCACCACGCTTCGATGCTTTCGCCGGGTCGCAACTGCTCAAAGGTCGCCACCAAACGAGGTTCTACCGTGTCTTCGGGCATGTAGCGGAGTTCCAGGAGAATGGGGCGGGCGGCGACAGGCGGCCTTGCACCGGAGGGCTTGTGCACGAAGATGTGCCACTCGGTGGGTGCTGCTTGATGAGCGTACCACTCGATGCCCATCTTCTGCCAGATGTCGTAGAGGGGTTGAGGCTCCCAGCGGTGGCGAATGCCGATCACATCGCCCGGATTCATGCCGCGCACGGCGACGTTTACGGCGAGGAAGGGGTCGCCCAGCACGTCATCGATAGGAAGCAGGTCGACCCAGTGGAGAGCGCCCTGGTCGACGCCTTGCAGCCAGGCGGGCGAAGTTGTTGGGGACTGCGGCGGATCCTCGGAGGGGGTGTTTTCAAGGAGGGTCGCTGTATTCGGGTCGCTTATGTTGGCGAGATTGCTCAGGAGAGTGGCTTCGGGGATGCCGGCCATGGCTGCCACGCGGCGCAGGCTGATGCGGGGGGACATATGCTTGCGCATGAAAGGGTTGTGCAAGCGATCGAAGTCGTGAGGCCTGAGGGAGACGATGTAGTCGAGGGCAGCGGGGATCGCGTCCAGCACCTTGTTGAGGCGGGTGTCACCGGTGATCAAGAGAGGGCCGCGATCTTGCCTGTTGGTACTCATACACATCTCCCGAAGCGTGCGGCGAACGGCACGCCCTTATCTAATTATAGCAAATAGCAGCGTGGCTCCAGATAGTGTTATGTTATACTGCGTTAATTAAGTAAGCCGTTATGGTCCTAAGTCCTGGCATGGTTGCCTGAAAGACAGTGATTGAATGTCCAATACAATATCGAAATCGGGGTCACAGCTTGTAGTGATCGGCTCATCTGCAGGTGGTATAGAAGCGTTGTCCAATTTGGTGGCTACGCTTCCTACCCCATTCCCCGCGCCTATTGTGATCGCGCAGCATCTTGACCCGAAACGCCCCAGCCACCTGGGAGAAATCCTTGAGCGGCACACCTCGCTGCCTGTGATCATCGTTCAGGACCAGGAGCCGCTACGAGCCAACACTGTGTATGTTGTGCCGGCCAACAGGCACGTCGAGATTAGCGACCATGATGTCATCGTGCTGCCGGACGGCACAGGACGACCCGTACCCTCGGTTGACCTGCTTTTCAGCAGCGCGGCTAAAGCCTACGGTGAGGGGCTGATCGCAGTAATCTTGACCGGCACAGGGTCGGATGGCACGTCGGGGGCGCGTGCGGTCAAAGAGGCAGGGGGCACAGTGGTGATACAGGACCCGCGCACCGCCGCATATCCGGGTATGCCGCTATCGCTCGAGCCGCAGACGGTAGATGTGGTCGCCGATATTGAGCGCATTGGCCAGATTCTGAACGACATCCTCACCGGCGCGGGCTTGCCCGAGAAACCGGATGATGCCGAGCGCGAGGTAGGACTATTCCTGAACCAACTGCGGGAACGGCTCGGCCAGGATTTTCGCTCTTATAAGACGGGCACTATACAGCGCCGCATCCAGCGCCGCATAGTCGCCACGCAGACCGGTGACCTGGCAGGCTACAAGGAGTATATCGAGTCGCACCCGGAAGAGTACCAGCATCTAGCGAGCAGCTTCTTGATCAAAGTCACGGAATTCATGCGCGACCCGGAGTTGTTCAACTGCTTACGTGACCGGGTGCTGCCCGAGTTGATCGCCTATAGCCGGGAGCACGATAGAGAGCTACGGATCTGGTCGGCAGGGTGTGCTACAGGTGAAGAGGCGTATTCGCTTGCAATACTGGTGTGTGAATTGTTGGGCGAGGAACTGTCCAGATTCAACGTCAAGATCTTCGCCACCGACCTGGACGCCGATGCTGTCAAGTTCGCCCGGCGCGGGAGCTATCCAACGGCCGCTTTGGACAAGCTTCCCGAGGAACTCGTTGAGAGCTATTTCACGAGGGTAGATGGGGACCTGGAGGCAAGAAAGAGAGTGCGTGGGTTGATAGTTTTCGGCGAACACGACCTGGTTCGGAGCGCCCCCTTCCCGCGAGCGGACCTGGTGGTGTGCCGTAACGTGCTCATCTATTTTAGCAAGGACCTACAGCAACACGCCCTGGAGATGTTCGCTTTCGCCTTGCGAGACGGCGGCTACCTGGCGTTGGGCAAGACCGAGACCGTCAGCCCGATCGCCGAATACTTCACACCCCAGCAAGGGGGCCAGAAGATCTACCGCAGGCATGGGCAACGCAGGCCAACTCCGCCTTTCCACAGTGGATCCTTCGCGCCCGTGTCTACATCGCGCACGCCTCAACGCAGGCAGCAAGGCACCGCGCTCGAACTGCTCAGGACTCAGCAGGAGATACTGAAGACCCGTTCCACAAGAGAGAGCTTGCTGCACCAGCTTCGCGTCGGCGTGGTTGTAGTAGACCAGCATTACGATATTCAGGAGATTAACAACGCCGCTCGCAAGCTGTTATCGATCCACACGCAGGGAGTAGGTGAAGATCTGCTGCACCTGGCGCAACACGTACCACAGCGCAGGTTGCGAATCGCAATAGACCAGGCCATCAAACAAGGGGAAACAGTAGTTTTGAAGGAGGTCCCGGCCCCGCACGCGATCACGGGCGAGACGATCTATCTCGAGATAAGCTGCTACCCGCAACTGAGCGCTGAGGACGCGGAAGTGCAGAGCGCATGCGCGCTGGTTCTCGTAACGGATGTCACCGAGACCACACTATCGATGCGCGCCCTGGAGCAGGCCCATGCAAAGCAACTCGCGGTGGACGTGGAACTGGCGCAGGTCATAGCAGATCTCAAGAGTACGAATGCCACCCTGAAAACGCGCAACGAGGAATTAGTGCAGGCTAAGCGCGAGTCGGATGATATGATCGCGCGCCACGCGGAGCGGATGGAGCATCTGTCCGAAGCCAATCGGGAGCTACTGGCAGCCAACGATGAGCTAACCCGGATCAACGGCGATCTGCGTGGCCAACAGGAAGACTTCCAAACTGCTAACGAGGAGACACAGGCGGCAGTTGAGGAGGTGGAGACACTCAACGAGGAGTTGCAGGCCACCAACGAAGAACTGGAGACACTCAACGAGGAGTTGCAGGCCACGATCGAGGAGTTGAACACGTCCAATTCTGACCTGGAGGCTCGCGGCAACGAACTCCAGAGCCTGTCGATCTCACTAGAAGAGGAAAAGCAACGTAGCGACCGTGAAAGAGAGCAACTGGAAGTGATCCTGGTAGGCATGGGTGATGCCGTGCTGGTGGTCAATTCTGAAGGTAAGCAGTTGCTGAGTAATAAGGCATACGCGCAGCTATTCGGCAGTAACGACGGGGCCGAAGAAATGGTGGCGAATGAGAAAGGAGAACCCCTACCTGCGGATGCGACGCCACAGGCGCGGGTCGCCCGAGGCGAGACGTTCTCCATGACTTTTACCCTGCCTAGTCTGGATGGCACCCCTCGCTGGTGTGAAGCAATAGGAAAGCCAGTAAGCGAGGAAGGCCATGGTAGGCTAGGGGTGGTAGTTATCCGCGATATTACCGAGAGGAGCCTGCGTATTATGCAGGAGGAGTTCGCCGCACAGGCCGGCCACGAACTGCGAACCCCGTTGACCGTGGTAGCGGGAAATCTGCACATACTGACGAAGGGGCTCAAGAACCGGCCAGATAGCGAGCGCCTTCTGCACAACGCTACCGTTGCCCTTTCCCAGTCGAAGCGATTGGCCGCGCTGATCACTGACCTGGTAGACGTTTCACGCCTGCAGACTGGCAAGTTCCGCCTTCAGGTCGAGTCGGTGGAGCTTGATACGCTGCTGGGACAGGTGGTGGCGATGGCACAGGATTTGACCGAGGACCAAACTATAGTGCTGACCGCCCAGGACGGACCGATCGTCGTCAACGGGGATGCCTCGCGGCTACAGCAGGTGGTGCTCAATCTGCTGACCAATGCCATTACCTACGCACCCAGCGGAAAACGAATAGATGTGCGGCTTAGGCTCGCAGGCAACATGGCCGAAATTGAGATCCAGGATTATGGGCAGGGCATCAAGCCGGAACACCTAGACAGGCTGTTCTCGAGGTTCTTCCAGGTGACAGATGGCACGCCAAACGCGGGGCACGGACTGGGGCTGGGGTTATTCATCAGCCGGCAGATTGTGACCGGGCACAACGGAACAATTACAGCCAAATCCACCGTGGGTGAAGGCACGACCTTCACTATTCACTTGCCCCTGTTAGAGCAGGGCGACCACCACCCAACGACATAGGGATATGGGTGTGGGCCACGACGCCGGAGCAGGACTTGCGCCTTGACATATGAGAACGCAAGTTCTATAATCAGGCCATCCGATGCGGCCGGTACCGTTCGAGGGCTGCCAGGAAAATCACACAGTCATGGAGCGTGACACATGTTTACAGAGCCAAAGCTGGACCGACGCGACGAACAGCCCTACATGGGGATACGAACACAGGTGACCATGGGTGAAATGCCGGAGGTAATACCGCAGTCGTTCGAGGAAGTGTTTGCTTGGCTGGGGGAGCGCGGCATTGCTCCAGGAGGGCCGCCCTTCGTCCGGTTTCATGTCATTGACATGGACGCGTTGATGGATATTGAGATGGGCGTACCGGTGGAGAGTACTGAAGAAGGCGATGACCGAGTGACGGCGGGTACGCTTCCGGCGGGGCGGTACGCATCGCTCGTGTATACGGGGCTTGAAAACGCATATAAAGGGAACGGCATGCTGTTACACTGGGGCGGCAAACAGGGTCTAACCTGGGATAAATGGACCGTGGAGAAGGGGGAAGCGTTCGGCGGGCGGTACGAGACGACTCTCACCGACCCGGACGAGGAGCCGGATACGACGAAGTGGGAGACCGAGGTGGCGATCCGGCTGGCGGATAAGTGACACTCCTCACGGCAAAAGCCATGAGGCTTCTTGTATCGCTACAAGCTACTTGCGTGGTGTCCGCACGAACTACTCGGATTGCTCCGAGATACTTTATAGAGGCTTTATGCGGCTAACATTTTACGGTATGGCCTTTCCGTACCAACGCCCAAATGCTAGATTGTCAAGGTGCTCTTTGTCCCGAAGGACACAGCCTTACGGCTACGACATACAGGCTCATCACCTGTACCACCAACATTCTACCACAAGGAGAGACTATGAATGACCTAATACACAACGAACCACAGCCCATTTATGGGCGTCGCTTTAGAGGTTTTCTGTAAGGGAGACGCTGATGTGGGGCCGCGCTGGAGCATGCGGGCCGGAGGGTCAGTCTCCCGACTGAGTGGGTTGTCCGTAGAGGAATGCGCCGGGGAAATCTGGATGGGCTTCTTTCTTCTTGCCGCTCCATTCCTCTATTGCGATCCTGTAGACGGACGTGCGTGCTAACTCGGAGTCGGTAACAGGCGCGTAGTCGCGCCCATATTCGAGGTGGGGGGCGTACTTTGTCACTAGCATCTGCAGGGCACGCCTCCCTTCGACATCGTCTGAGACTATCGAAGCCGACCCGAACACCGTGACGCTCGAGTATTCGACGCTAAATTCAAAGGCGGTATCGGCGGGGAGTAACCTGCCCATTTGCATGACGCTGAAGCAAACGCGCGCGTGCCGCTCTACATTGGCCTGGGTGCGCCCGAGGCGCGCAGAGTGCATGTATATGACGCCGGCCGCTTCGTCGTACACGAACAGGTTTGTGTTGATGAACGGTTGGTCGCCGTGCACAGTGGCGAGCGCAGCCACAGGCGCATTGTGGAGGATTGCCTTGATCCAGGCCTCATCTTCAACAGCGCGGTCTCGTCGGCGTACAAGGCTGCGGGGCCCCGCAGCGTAATCTTTTGGCATTGAATACCTCTTCCTTTATTCACAGGCACAGGAGGACTATCCTACCCGCGCAATATTCCGGTGTCGGGCCCCAGGAACGCTGATACTTCGGCACGAGTGGGAGGGTCGGCGCCCGCACGGGTGCAGGTGAGGGCTGATACAGCAGCGCCCAGGCGGAGCACGGAGACAAGATCGGCAGGCGAAAGGCGGTCGAGGGCAGCACGAGAAGTAACCCCGCGCTCTATGAAGCCGGCCAACATACCGGCACTGAACGCATCACCGGCGCCCACGGTGTCGACCACATCGACAGGGAAGGAGGGGACCTCCCACCTGTCGTCACCCCGCCTCGCGAGGACGCCCTGGCCGCCCCGCGTGACGACCACGAGGGCGGGTCCTTTAGCTAGCAGGCGGGCGGATGCTTCAGATGCGCCCAGGCCGGGCATAAGCCAGTCGAGGTCGGCGGCGCTGATCTTGACTATGTCGGTCATGCCGAACAGGCGGTCAAGGAGGGCACGGTAGGCAGGCTCGTCGCGCACGAGGCCGGCCCGCACATTGGGGTCGAAGGAGAGGAGGGCGCTGCCTTTGAGCCGCTCGACGGTGGACACAACGGCTGCGGGAGTAGTGCCCAGCAGGAGGCTGATGGAGCCGAAGTGGAGAATGCCGGTGTCTTCGAAGAGGGCTGCGGGGACCTCTGCGGGGGTGATGAGGGTGTCGGCGGTGCCTTCGCTGTAAAAGGCATAGACGGGCTCGTTGTTCTCTTTGGCCACGAAGGCGAGGGTGGTTTGGGCGTCGCTTGATAAGAGGAAGCGCGTGTCGATGCCTTCGGCGTGGACGCGCTCGGCCAGAAAGCGGCCAAAGAGGTCGGTCGAGAGCTTGCTGGCGAAGGCAGTGGCAATGCCCAGCCGGGCCGAGCCCATGGCGACGTTGAAGGGGGAGCCGCCGGCGTGCATCCTGAAGCCCACGGTTTGCCCGTCCTCCACTATTGGGAGGAAGTCTATCAATATCTCGCCCATGGAGGTGATGAGGTGTTTCATAGCTTTGTCTGCCTGCATGTGGGTGGAGGTGGAGGGACGTTTTCCTTTATGAAACGCAAAGATCGCTAAGGAAAACGCAAAGTGGTTACATTGTGACCCGTTGCCCGGTGCGGGCGGCTTCTTTCAGGGCGTCCAGGACCAGCATGTTGCCGAGGCTGTTTTGCAGGGTGTAGGCTACAGGCCGATCATTGAGCACCGCGTCGGCGAAGTGCTCGACCATGAGGTGGTAGTGGTCGGCGGGGGGAATGTCTATGGTGTAGGCCGCACCCTGCCGCTCGGAGTCATGGGCGTCATTGACCACGATATGTACGGGGTCGTTTTCGTCGCGGCTAAAGGGGTTGGCGACGTAGATGCGGCCATCGGTGCCTGAGATCACCAGTCCTTGATGGGCACCGGGGCCGGTCTCGAAGCTGCAGTCTATGGCGGACAGGACCCCGTTGGGGAACTCCAGGATGCCCACGGTGTTGATGTCGACGCCGCCTGAGGAGAGCACAGAGCTTGCGTTCACTGCGAGAGGCTCGCCGCCCACCATGCGGGCGTTGTTGACGCAGTATGAGCCGACGTCCATGAGCGCGCCGCCCGCCATACCGGCACTCCAGCGGATGTCGGCGGGCCTGAGGAGGCGAAAGCCGAAGGAAGCGCGTATGACCATGAGGTCGCCGATAGCACCCTCTGTGAGCAGTTGCTGCAGGCGCGCGACGGCAGGGTGGAAGCGATACATGAAGGCTTCCATCGCCTTCAGGCCGGTGGCATCGGCGGTAGAGATTATCTCGCGCACTTCGACCGCGTTGGCGGCGAGAGGCTTCTCGCAAAGGACATGCTTGCCGTGCTGAAGGGCCTTGACGGTCCACTCTTTGTGGAGGCCGTTGGGCAGGGGAATGTAGACGGCGTCGATAGCGTCAGAGAGGAGCATTTCGTTGTAGGAGCCGAAGGCGTGGGGGACATTGCGCTCGGCTGCCCAGTCTCGCGCCATGCCGGGGTCGCGGCTGGCGATGGCGGTGAGCACGCTGTTGGCGGACAGGTTTATGCCATACACTACTTTATCGGCGATGCGCGCCGTGCCCAGCACGCCCCATCGAAGTCGCTTTGATTGCATTTAGTGTCTCCAGTGCTCGTGATGACGAGGCCGTATAGGCTGTATCTATAGCAGATACCAGTATACAAGGTTATGGAATTGGCCTCTAGCCTGTGGAGGCGGGTTACGAACCTCAGTCCGCGTGCCGGATCTGGCACAGATATGCGCGGTGCGGCACCGAGCCGCTGATCGGGTCAATAGCATCATTGCCGATAATGAGGTTAAAATTGGCCCCGTCCGGACCGAAAGGATCGTAGCCAGGCGCGCCGATCTCCGGGCTTGCCTGCCACCAGCCATGCTGGCCGCATACCACATTTGGCGCAAGAGTGTCGTTCATCTTCGCACGCGCCCGCACTCTTCCCAGTGGCGTCTCGATGTAGACCCAATCGCCCGGGCCGATGCCGCGCTCGGTGGCTGCCTCGGGGTGCAATTCAACTTCGGGGTCCGGAGCGCGGCGTCGCAGGCTCGGCAAGGCTCGGTGCTGGCTCTCACAATACAGGTTGTGCTTGGCGCAGGTCAGGATTAGCGGGAACCGCTCGGCCAAGTCCCGCCGCGACAACGGGCTGACCAGAGGCTCTTCATACTCAGGTAAAGGCGGATAGCCGTGCTCCAACAACGTCTCGGAATACAGCTCGATCTTTCGCGTGGGTGTCGAGAAACCTTTCGGTACACCGTCGGGTTCTTGGGCAGCGCCCAATTCAGGCTCTGAGAACTTGCGGTAACGTGTTTCGACCGGCACTTGCACCCCGCCCGGGTTATTCCGCAGAGTTTCGAGCGAAACCCCTGAGGGCCGGAGTTGATGGCGGTAAGCGGCCTCTATGTCGCCGTCCCAGAAGTGCGCGCCGAGACCAAGCCGGCACGCCAACTCGAAGACAATCTCGATATCGGCGCGGGCCTCACCGCGAGGCTCAACCACTCGCGGCCGCAACTGCACAAACGACTGCGCTTCCGCGCTCACCTCGAAGCCGATCTTTAGAGCCTCGCGTTCGAAGGAACTGGCAACGGGAAGCACGATATCTGCCATCTCCGCAGTTGGGCTCATGAACAGATCGGCGTGCACATAGAAATCGAGCGCCGCCAATGCGTCGCGCCCCTTCAAGCCGTTGGCGTGGGCGACCAGCAGATTAGCTCCGAAGCCTACGAGCCCTCGCACCGGATAGGGCTGCTTGTCCAGGATTGCGCGGTATACCTCATCAGAGGTGACCTGTTGAGAGCGGGACGGCCCAAGCGGGCGCTCCCCATGCCCGAGCGCACGGGCTCGCCGTTCGGCGGACAGCAACTCCTGGCCGGAAACGTCTGTCGTTGGTACGGCTGCGAAGAGCACATTACCTCCCGGCGAGTCGAAGCTGCCGGTCAACGTGTAAAGCTGGGCAATAGCCCGGGCGATCTGGGTGGAGTTGCTCTGCATCTCGACGCCGCTCCAGGCATAGTAGGCAACCGGCCGCGCTTCCCAGAGCAAGCGAGCAGCATCTTCTACCTGCCTGGCTTCGACGCCACAGATGGCTTCTACCCGCTCCGGCGGGTAACGCCGGCAAAGTTCCGCCACGTGGTCGAAGACCGGCCGGCAAACGATGCTGCCTCTCGGCGTCTCTACCGTGAACTCACCGAATAGCGCCGGTTCTACATCCATTCGCTCATAGCTGCCGGTGGCCGGGTCATAGATCGAAGAGCGACGGCCGGCCGAGTCCCAGGCGATGTAACGCTGGGGGCTGCCATCGTCTGACATGTCCCGCTCGGTCAGCAGCCTGCCGGTGTCGGAGCGTACGAGTAGTGGACTGTTCGTCCAGTCGCGGATGAAGTCGCGATCGTACCAGCCGCGCTCAATCATGACGTGGGCGATGCTAAGGGCAAGCGCCCCATCGGTGCCCGGGCGCACTCGAAGCCAGATGTCCGCTTTGTTGGCGGGCCCTGTAAGGCGAGGATCGACCACGATCAGGCGTGCGCCCCTCCTGAGGGCAGCGGTAGTTGCAACCGCGTGGGAGAGGCGGGCGAGGTTCGGATTGTACCCCCAGAATAGGATGCAGCCCGCATTGTCGAGGTCCGGCATGTAATGGCCGGGGACAGCAGCACCGTATGTGTATTGAGTGGCACCGTACCGGCCCCACCCGCATAGCTCCATTGCCCCGCACTCGTTGGGGCTGCCGAATGCTCGCATCAAGCGCTGGATCCAGATCAGCGAATCGGATGAAGCAGAGGTAGACGGAGAGGAGGTGGAGAACACCACGCTTTCAGGGCCAGATTCCTCAGCTATCAGCGCCAGCTGGGAAGCGGTCTCAGCAAGCGCCTGGTCCCAGCTAATGCGCTGCCAGCCGGGGTCCTTATCGCCCTTTGGCCTGGTCCGCTTCAGAGGATAGAGCAAACGCTCTGAGCTGTAAACCAGCTCGGGGGCGGCACGGCCCTTGGCGCACAGGGCCTTTCCGGTGGGATGTGCCGGGTTCGGCTCCAGGGCGGCGAAGCGACCGTTCTCGACCACGGCGATCGAGCCGCAACGTGAGACGCACATAGCGCAGTAACCGGGGATGCGTTCTGTGGCCGACTCGGCCGGCGCCAGGGTTTGCTGATCGGCTTGCCTGTCCGACAACATAACGGTGCCTCCTTAGTAACGCCGGCGCGCGTACGCTCCACTGGAGCCTGTGATGCACTTTTCGGCGGCAAACAACCTACTCGGACTTACGCCGTCTATCAAGCACCACTGCCTGTACTGAAGGACTAACTGCCTTATCTGTCCGGTGGACACAGCCATACCAACAGCAGGGTCGCCGGATCCCCTCTTTAAGTTCTGTACACACCCTTTCAACATGCTGCCTTCTGGTTTCCGGCTTTTTGACGGAGATCGTCCAGCATATCCATTCATTGCGTGCAAGGGTCGTAAGATCCTCCCAGGCTGCGAGCGCCTCGGGGTCAGATCCCAAAGCTTCCCGTAAATCCGCCGGAACTTCGTGCACTACACCGCCGGATATATCTCTTTCGGTCATGGAGCCATTATAACAAAACCACTATAGACGCGGCTGAGGACATTCGGTTGTATTCTCAATCGACCGTTTACAACCTTCAGATTGGCATCAACGTGCCTGTAATACTATACCGCGCGCTTCCAGGGCGAGGCGCGTGATTTCATCGAAGCGCGAGGCGGAGATGAGGGCGGGCTTGACCATCCAGGAGCCGCCGACGGCGAGGACGTTGGGGAGGCGGAGGTAGTCGGGGAGTGTAGCCGGGGTGATGCCGCCCGTGGGGACGAACTTGACGGTGGAGAAGGGGGAGGCCAGTGCCTTGAGCATGCGCACGCCACCAAGCTCTTCGGCGGGGAAGAACTTGAGAACGGAGAGGCCGGCATCGAGGGCGGCGATGATCTCGGTGGGGGTGGCAACGCCGGGGAGGACGGGGATGTTATGTTGCAGGCACCACTCGACCACGGAAGGGCTAAAGCCGGGAGAGACAATGTAGCGGGCGCCTGCGTCCACTGCTTGCTGAGCCTGGGAGACGCTGAGGACCGTGCCTGCGCCCAGGAGCATGTTGGGAAGCTTACGGGATATGTCGCGTATGGAGGCTGAGGCGGCTCCGGTGCGGAAGGTTATCTCGGCCACGGGCATGTCGCCCGCGATGAGCGCTTCGGCGAGCGGTATGGCCTGGGCCGCATCGTCGATCTTGATTACGGGCACGACGCCGATGCGGCCCAGCCTTTGTAGAACTTCTTGCATCCTCGCTCCTCTTGTTTTGATGGGCCGGTGAAGTACGTTTAAGTGAGGCGAAGATAAATTGAAACGCCAAAATCACCTGGGTATTTGGTGGTTTTGATCTTACTAGCCCTGTAACTTTGCGATCTTGGCGTTTCGTTCATCTGTTAGGCAAGGTTTATCACGAGCAGTTTGGGCTCGGTCATCTCGGCGATGGCGTACTTGAGGCCTTCGCGGCCGAAGCCCGACTGCTTTACGCCGCCGTAGGGCATCTGGTCGGTGCGCCAGGATGGGATGTCGTTGACGATGAGGCCACCCACCTCCAGCTCGTCGAAGGCATCGAAAATGCGCTTGACGTCGTTGGTGAACACGCCGGCTTGCAGGCCGAATTCGCTGTCGTTCACGGAGGCAAGCGCTTCGTCGAAGGTGGTGTACTTCTGGACGGTAACCACGGGCGCGAAAACCTCGCTGTTGTTGACGCGAAGCTCGGGGCCGGCGTCCACTATGACGGAAGGCTGCACGATAGCCTTTTCGACGGTCCCGCCGACGAGGCACTTGGCGCCCGCCTTTTGGGCCTCTCGGAGCCACGATTCGATACGCTCGCCGTCCTTGATGCTTATCAGGGAGGCGACGTCGGTGGACTCGTCGAGGGGAGGGCCGACCTTGAGGGCCGTCACGCGAGGGATGAGCAGGGAGAGGAAGCGGTCGTACACCGACTCATG
Source organism: Chloroflexia bacterium (assembly GCA_038203825.1). Lineage (GTDB taxonomy): Bacteria > Chloroflexota > Chloroflexia > QHBQ01 > JADMIH01 > JADMIH01. Next base: position 18,547 of record JBBRDO010000040.1, read on the forward strand.
CACGAAGATACGCTGGACGCTGATGCAGCTTTGCCCGGCGTAGGAGTAGCCGCCGGTTACGCAGCGCTCGGCGGCGTATTTGAGGTCGGCGTCCTCGTGGATGATCACGCCGGCGTTGCCGCCCAGCTCGAGAGTTACACGCTTGCGGCCGGCCCTGTTCTTCATGTCCCAGCCGACGACGGGAGAGCCGGTGAATGTGAGCAAGGCGAAGCGGTCGTCCTCAACCAGGGGGGCAGCCTCGGCGCTGTTCATGGGGAGTACGCTGAGCGCCTCGGCGGGCCAGCCTGACTGGGAGATGATCTCGGCAAGCTTGAGAGCAGCACCGGGGGTCTGAGCGGCAGGCTTGAGGACGACGGGGCAACCGGCTGCTATGGCGGGGGCCAGCTTGTGGGCTACGAGGTTGAGGGGGAAGTTGAAGGGGGTAATGGCGGCGATGGGGCCGACAGGGAAGCGGCGCACAAAGCCCTGGCGGTCGTCAGCGCCGGGTATCGCATCGAGGTGGAGGGCCTCGTCTTCAATACGTGTGGCCTCTTCAGCGGCCACGGCAAAGGTGAAGACGGCGCGGCCTACTTCGACGCGGGCGGCCTTAATCGGCTTACCGGCTTCGAGGGCGACTATCCGGGCTAGCTCCTCGGCGCGGGATTTGATGCCCTCGGATATATTACGCAGTATTTCGGCCTTCCTGTGTCCCGGCAGCTTGCGGGTGACTTTGAAGGCGCGCACTGCGGCCTGGGTCGCTTGTTCGAGGTCCTCGGGGCCGGCGCGATGCACACGAGCCACGGGCTGCTGGTCGTAGGGGCAAAGGACTGTATAGGTTTTGCCCTCGCGCCACTCGCCGGCCAGGTAAAATCTCATTTCGGGGATCTCGCTGCCAACTTCCTGTGCTTCTGAGGAAGTGATTTCTGTTCGTCTATCTTTGGTGTTTACCATTTTGATTGCCTCCAGGTCGATATCTATTGTTCCAACTATCATCTTACCACTTAACGCCCGTGACGCTTATTGTTCCTGCGCACTTTTCATCCCAGGGCGGCGATAACGGCGTCCGCCACTTCGTCTGTTGTGGAGGAGCCACCGAGATCGGCTGTGAGGGTGTGGCCCTCTGCTATGGTGCGCTCCATCGCCTTCATTACGAGGGCGGCGGCTTCGGTCTCGCCCAGATGTTCAAGCATCATGGCGCCCGCCCAGACGGAGGCGAGCGGACTGGCTATGCCGCGGCCGGCAATGTCGGGGGCAGAACCATGGACAGGCTCGAACATGGAGGGGTAGCGGCGCTCGGGGTTGAGGTTAGCGCTGGCCGGGAGGCCCAGGCTTCCCTGCAAGGCACCGCCGAGGTCGGTGAGGATGTCGCCGAAGAGGTTGGACGCTACTATCACACTCAATCGCTCGGGGTGCAGCACCATCAGGGCGGCCAGCGCGTCGACAAGCATGCTGCGCCAGGGGATATCGGGGTATTGCGCGGCTACTTCGATGCAGATTTCGTCCCAGAGGACAGAGGTGTACTGCTGGGCGTTAGACTTGGTGGCGCTGATGAAGGGGGCATCGGGTTTCACGCCGCGGGTGCGCGCCGCCTCAAAGGCGTAGCGGATCACTCGCTCGACGCCGGCACGGGTGAAGACGGAGGTCTGGGTAGCGATTTCGTGGGGCTGGCCGCGGTGGCTGCGCCCGCCATGCCCGCTGTACTCGCCTTCGCTGTTCTCGCGGATTACGATGAAGTCGATGTCGGGCCAATCCTTGTCGCGCAGGGGGCCATTGATGCCTCGCAGCAGCTTGATGGGGCGCAGGTTGATGTACTGGTCGAAGCCCTGGCGGATGGGGAGGAGGAGACCCCAGAGGGAGATGTGGTCGGGGACGGTGGGGTAGCCCACAGCGCCGAGGTAGATGGAGTGGAAGGAGGCGAGCTGTTGGAGGCCGTCTTCTTCCATCATTCTGCCGGTCTTGAGGTAGTATTCGCAGCCCCAGGGGAAGGTATGAGTGTTGAGCTTGAAGCTGTCTGTGACGCGGCCTGCGGCTTCGAGAACGCGCAGGCCGGCAGGGATGACTTCGTTTCCTATGCCGTCGCCGGGGATAAGCGCTATGTCGTATTGGTTCATGGATGGACACCCTCCGTTCGTGCTGTTCCTGTTGGTGGGGAGGTCAGGGGAGACCCACCCCGGCCCCTCCCTTCAGGGAGGGGAGATTCGAAAATAAAGAGTGAGGGCCAGGGGACACCTCAGGTAGCCCGGCAAGGGAGGACCCCTGCACCTCCTTGGCTAGTGGGGGCTCACCACCTAGATTGAGGCGGGGGACTGTGCACACTTGCACCGGCTTGATGCGCATCTATATGTCCAGGGCGGCGTAGGTGGAGGCGCGGAGATGCCAGGACGCTTCGAGGTCTTCGCGGATTTTGCGGAAGAGGGGGTAGAGGCGCTTGTACTTCGCCACGTTCTCAGGGATGGGAGTGTAAACGCGCTCGACGTGGACGGTTTTGTTGACGGCGTCGCGGTAGTCTTTGTAGAGGCCGACGGCCACACCCGCCAGCATTGCGACGCCTTTGGCAGTGGTTTCTTCGCCACTTGGGACCTCGCAGACGGTGTTCATGCAGTCGGCCACGATCTGGCACCAGGCCGCGCTACGGGCACCGCCCCCGGTTAGGCGCAGCGATTCTACGGGGCTGGGGATGGCGGCAAAGCAGTCGTAGACGGCCAGGCCGACGCCCTCGTATACGGCCCTCAGCATGTCGGCGTGGGTGCTGTTGGTGCGGAGGCCGAAGAAGTTGGCGCTGGCGTCGAGGTTAAAGAAGGGTGCGATCACGCCTGAACGGTTGATGTAGGGGTGGTAGAGGACGCCGTTGGAGCCGACGGGAGTTCTGCTCACTTCCTCGTCGAGCAGGTCATACACGGACATGCCAGCGGCCTGTGCCTTTTGGCTGTACGGCTCGCACAGAGTGTCGAGGAACCAGCGCAGATTGATCGACCCGCCCCCGGTGTTGGGCAGCATCCGTATCCACTTGTTGCCTATCAACACAAACTGCACCCCCAACCCCACAGGCTCGAACACAGGCTCGGCAGTTGTGAGGTCGTTGATGAGGCTCGTGCCGAGGATCGTGCATGCCTGTCCTTCGTCGAGCGTGCCGGTGGCGTAATGGCCGGAACAGGCGTCGCCCATGCCGACCACCACGGGAGTGTCGGGACGCAAGCCAAGCTCCCGGGCGACATCGGGTAGGAGCATACCTGCGACAGAGTCCGAAGGCTGGGGGTCGGGGAAGAGATGGCGGTACTCGGCGATGCCCAGTAGCGCGAAAAGATCGTCCGAGTAGGTGCGGGTGCGCGGGTCTCCGGGCATCCACATTATCTCGGTCTCGTCGGTGCCCGCGATCCCGGTCAGCTTGTAGCGCACCCAGTCCTTCGCGCCAAAGATGTGGCGCGTGCGTGCCAACGTCGCAGGCTCGTGCTGTTTGAGCCACGCGAGCACCACCAGGGTCAGTCCGGCAACTATAGCGTTGCCGCTGATGTCGAAGAAGCGAGCGGCCGTGCCATCCTCTACCCACCGGTCCACCATGCCGACCGCGCGCTGGTCGGTCCAGATCGTCCCGTTGCGCGACTCGTGCCCATCGTTGCCTATCATCCAGGTGCCGCCCATGTAGCCCGTCGCGCTGATCGACACGATCCTGCTCGCGTCCACCTTCGCCAGCACCTGCTTGATGGCAGACTTGAGGGTGTCCCAGGCCTCGGCGGGGTCCTCTTCCTGCCAGCCGGCAAAGCGCGAGACCACACGGATAGGGGCCTGGGCAGCGGCGAGCTCGTTGCCTGCGGCGTCGAACACGACGGCTTTGGTGACGGAGGTGCCTTTATCAATGCCGAGGAGGAGAGGGTTATCCATGATTGGCTCCGGCGCAGGTGTAATCTCCCAGGGATAGCTCGGTCCAGAGCGTGTCTACCATGCTGATATGCTCCTGTGGGGAGAGGTCCAGCCCAATAGCGCTGATGCTGATGTGGGTGGCCCCGATCTCGCGCCAGTGGTCTATGTACTTGCGCCATTGGGAGCGCTCGACATCGCGCAGGTTGAGGCGGGCCTCGATGCCGAGGGAGAGAGGATCGCGTCCGGCGGCCTGTGCATAGTCGCGGAGACGTTGAACGGTGTCGCGGGCCACGTCGCCCGGCTTCATCTGCGAGAACCAGCCATCGCCCAGGCGGGCAATGCGGTCGAGCACCACATCGAGGACGGTGTCGGTGCCGCCTCCCATCCAGAGGGGGATCGGACGTTGGGTGGGCAGGGGGTTTATGCCGGCCTGCGACACGGTGTGCCACTTGCCCCCGAAGTCTACCACGGGCTGTGTCCAGAATGCGCGCAGGAGGGCTATCTGCTCTTCGAGGCGGACGGCCTTACTCTTGAAGTCCATGCCGAGGGCTTCGTACTCAACGCTGTTCCAACCAATGCCCACGCCGAGGCGCAGCCTGCCGCCGCTCAACACGTCGACCTCGGCGGTCTGCTTGGCGACGAGTGCGGTCTGCCTCTGGGGGAGGACGATGACGCCGGTTACGAGGCCAATACGCCGGGTGACGGCGGAGAGAAAGCCGAAGAGCACGAGAGGCTCGTGGAAGAGGTCTTTGTCGGTGTAGGCCCGGTGGGTGTCGCCGTGGGGACGTTGCCAGCCGGGTCGCTGCTCGATGTTGGCGCCGAGCACGTGTTCGTAGACCAGCAGGTGGCTGTAGCCGACGCTGTCAGCGCGCCGGGCGAACTCGGTGATGATGGCGGGGTCGGCCCCTATCTCGAATTGTGGAAAGATAATGCCTACTTGCACGTCGGTCCTTCCAGGCTTACTTGTGAGCCAGCAGCGCCTTCGCGGCCTCAGCTATGTGGTGGGGAGCCAGCCCATACTTCTCCAGCAGGTCGTCATCGGGGGCAGACTCGCCGTAGGTGTCCTGCATGCCCACGCGCTTCATCAGGACAGGATATTGCTCGCCAAGCACCTCGGCGACTGCGCTGCCCAGGCCGCCAATTATGCTGTGGTCCTCGGCAGTGATCACACGGCCTGTGCGCCGGGCCGCCTCGACGATGGCCGCGCTATCCAGCGGCTTGAGGGTGGGCACGTGCAGGATGTGGGCCTCGATGCCTTCGGCTGCCAGCATGGAGGCGGCTTCGAGGGAGCGTACGGTCTGGACGCCGGTGCTGATGATGGTGATGTCGCCGCCTTCGCGCACGATGACGGCCTTGCCAATCTCGAACTTGTAGTCGTCGGAGAAGATGTTGGGGCTGAAGTCGCGCGTCAAACGGATGTACATGGGGCCATCGTAGAGGCAGGCAGCGCGGAGGACCTGGCGCAGCTCTATGCAGTCTGCGGGCACGATCACGGTCATGTGGGGCATAGCGCGCATGACGGCCAGGTCTTCGACGGCCTGATGGGTTTTGCCGGTCTTGCCGGTGAGGAGGCCGGAATAGCCGCCTGTGATCTTGACGTTGAGGCCAGGCTGGGCCACGACGACGCGCACCTGGTCGAGGGCGCGCTTTACAGCGAACACGGCGAAGGTGCTAATGAAGGGGATGAAGCCGACGGTGGCGAGGCCGGCAGCCACGCCCATCAGGTTCTGCTCGGCTATGCCCATCTGGAGAAACTTGGCCGGCTGCTTTTCGGCGAAGATGTCAGCCCGCGTGCTATTCGCGAGGTCGCCATCCAGCACGAGCAGATTGGCAAATTCATTGGCAAGCACGGAGAGGGTTTCGCCGAACACCTCGCGCTGAGCTTCTTTCTTGCCTTCGGGTGCAAGCACGACGCTCACGCTTTGCGCTTTGTCGCTAGTTTCCGTCGTCATCGGATTCTCCCTTCTTTTCCTCGCTCAATTCGCGCATTGCCCAGGCAAGCTCGTCGGCGGTAGGCACCTTAGCATGCCACTCGTAGGCACCGGCCATGAAAGATACGCCGTGGCCCTTCACGGTGGAGGCGATGATGATGGTAGGCTGGTTCTTGTGGGCCAGAGCCTGCTCGCAGGCGCCGATGATTTGACCGTAGTCGTGGCCGTTGATGAGCAGGGTGTTCCAACCGAACGCCTGCCAGCGGGCGGCCATGCCTTCCGCGCTGTCCCAGGGAGGCAGGCGATTGGTGATGGTGTCGCCGGGCCAGCCGTACTGTTGCAGGCTGTTGAAGTCGAGGAAGACGGTCACGTTGTCCAGCTTGTAGCGGGCGGCGACGAAGGCCGCCTCCCAGATCTGCCCCTCCTGGCACTCGCCATCGCCCAGCACGACCCATGTGTGCCAGCTTTTGCCGAGGAGGCGAGCACCCAGCCCCATACCGAGGCCGGGGGAAAGGCCCTGGCCGAGGGAGCCGGTGGACATGTCGAGGCCGGGGAGTTTGGACATGTCGGGGTGGCCTTGCAGGCGCGAGTTGATCGCGTCGAAAGTGTCGAGCTCCTCGCGGGGGAAGTATCCGCGCGCGGCCATCGTTGCGTAGAGGGCTATGGAGGAATGGCCTTTGGAGAGGATGAAGCGGTCGCGGTCTTCCCAGAGCGGTTCGTCAGGCCTGATGTTCATTACGTGGAAGTAAAGAGCCACCAGGATGTCGGTGCAGGAGAGGGGCCCTCCGATATGGCCGCCTTTCGCGTGATACACGCTGCGTATGCAGTCGGCGCGGACCTGGGCCGCGATATGAGCCAGGTCTGCTGTGTCGGGTTGTGTCTGTTGAAGCATGGTTCGTTGGCCTCTTTTCTGGTTATGGTTGGGATGCAATGTGCTCCCTGATAAGCCTGCTCGTGTTCTCGACGCCACGTTGCGCCGCCGTGTAGTCGTCGGGCAGGGGCACGACCTCCATGCCGAGGTAGCCACGATAGCCAATCTCGGTGAGTGCGCGCAGGACGCCGGCGAGGTCGGTATGTCCGGAGTGGGGAACCTGGCGGTTGCTGTCGGCCAGGTGGACATAGCCCAGCCTATCGCCCGCCATGCGGATCGCCCCCGCCAGCGATACTTCCTCTATGTTCATGTGGAAGGTGTCGAGAAGCAGCCTGGCGTTGGGGAGGGCCGCTTCATCCAGGAAGCGCAGCCCGTCTTCGGTCGTGTTGATAAAGTTGGTTTCGTAGCGGTTTATGGGCTCGACAAGGAGGGTGACACCCAGTTGATCCGCGCGCTCTCCGACCTTGTGCAATAGCTCGGCGGAGATCTTCCTGAGCCGGGCAGCCTCGGCAGGGTCGTTCGTGGGCAGGGTACCGCGCGCCCCCCCCACCGTGACAGCGGCCCCAAGCCGTGCCGCCAACTCAAGATGCTCCAACAGACGCTCCACGGCCTGTTGGCGAACGTCTTCGACCGGAGAGGTGAGGCTGAGGCCTTGCTCGTAGAACATCCGCCCGGTGCCGATGCTGGACACCACAAGACCGAGTTGGGAGAGCCTGAGCTGTAGACCGTCGGCGTCCAGTTCTTGCGGCTCTCTGAGGCTCAACTCGACTGCATCGTATCCCAGGTCGGCCAGGGCGGTAATGCCTTCGTCCAGTCTGCCCGCGAAAAGGAGGGGTGCGAAGGGACTCTGGGCAGGGCAAAGAGCGCCCGTCAGGAGCCAGGGACCTGGAAGGGCGCGGCTATGTCTGTTTTGGTTTTGGTTAGCTGTAGTAGTCATTTATGTAAGGTGGAGAGGTGATGAGATTGGTAGTTGGGTCTATGGTTGGTTGATAAGGGGTGATCACGCGCCGTGGCTTCTGCGGCGGTAGTAGTAGAAGGAGACGGCGATTATCAGGATGCCGCCCTTCAGGATGTACTGGTAGTAGGTCGAGACGCCGATTAGGTTCATAATATTGCTGAGGCTGGCGATTATGAAAACGCCTGCGATTGTACCTGCCAGGCTACCTTTGCCGCCGAAGAGGCTCGTGCCGCCAAGCACGACCGCTGTGATAGAGTCGAGGCCGAAACTGGTGCCGATGCTGGCGTCGCCCGACCTGATGCGGGAAGAGAGGAATACGCCCGCTATGGCAGCGCACAAGCCGCTAACGAGGTAGGCGCCTATCTTGATGCGGTCGGTGGGCAAGCCGCTAAGGCGGGTGGTCTCTTCGTTGCCGCCTACTGCGTAGATGTGCTTGCCGAAGCGCGTGAACTTCAGGACGAAGCCGCCTATTAGGACTACCAGCGCGAAGAGGTAGATCGGCACGGGGATGCCGAGGAACTGATTCGACGCTAGCCAGCCGAAGTCGGCAGGGATGAGTCCACCGGGCTGAGGGCGCAGCTGCAATGCCACGCCGGCCGCAATGGACATGGTGCCCAGGGTCATCATAAAGGGCGAAACGTGCAGGCGCGTAATGCCCAGTCCATTGAGGAGGCCAACGAGCACACCCGCGGCCAGGCCTGCCAGCACGGCGCCTATGACGCCATCGGCGTTGCGGTCGGCGAGGTGGGACATAATCACCACGACCAGGCTGGCGATGGAACCGACGGAGATATCGATGCCGGCGGTGAGGATAACGAAGGTCTGGCCCACGCTAATGATGCCCAGGGCTGTGGCCTGCACCAGCACGTTCTTGATGTTCTCGGCGGTTGCGAAGCGCGGTTGCAGGATAGTGGCCACTATCAAGATCGCCAACAGCAAGCCATAGATGATTATGATGTTGCGCTGCGAGTAGAGTATTTCGGATATGGACGCGGTGTCTCTGGTATTCTTTTGTAAAGCCGAGGACTGTGCCATATGATATTCCTTATTTGCTTAGTTGCTGTTCTGCCGGCTCACGGCAGGCGACATGTCGGGACCAAACAAAGTGGACCCACCGGGAGCGGCGCCCAGGTCGGCAATATCGGAGATGTCGTACCCTGTGGCGGCGCGCATGATGCCTTCTTCGGTGGCGCCGATACCGGGCATATCGGCAGCGATCTCACCGTCGTGCATGACGAGCACGCGGTCGCTCATGCCTATAACCTCTATCAGGTCGCTGGAGAACAGGACGACCGCTTTGCCACGGTCGGCTAGCTCGCGCAGCAGCCTGTAGACTTCGACTTTGGCACCGATATCGATGCCACGGGTAGGCTCGCCCACGACGATGAGGTCGGGGTCGCGAGTCAACCACTTGGCGAGGACGGTCTTTTGCTGGTTACCCCCGCTCAATGTGCCCACTTCCGCACTCAGCGAGGAGGACCTGATATCGACTTCTTTAGCTGCATTCGCGGCGAGGCGCCTTTCACCGGCATGATGCACGAGCAATAGTCTATGGAGCCGATTCAGGCTTGGCAGCGATATGTTGGAGCGGATGGAGAGGGGCAGTTGCAGACCCTCAACCTTGCGGTCGTCGCTGACGAAGGCCACCCCGGCGCGCATCGCTTTACGCGGGCTGGTCAGGTCGGTCACTTTGCCATTCACCAGTATCTGCCCGGTGCTGACAGGCTCAAGGCCGAACAGGACACGCGTCAGTTCGCGTTGGCCGTGGCCTTCAAGGCCGGCAACGCCGACCACTTCGCCGCGCCGCACAGTGAGGGAGACGTTGTGCAGACGGCCCGGCGAGGAGACGTTACGCAACTCCAGCACGGGCTCGGCCTGGGAAGGCTCGCGGCGGGGCGGGAAGGTCTCGCGGAGCTCGCGCCCGACCATGTAGCGCACCAGATCGCCTTTAGTTATCTGCTCGGCGGGCTGGGAGGTGACGACCTCCCCGTCCTTCAGGATCGTAATCCAGTCGGCGATGGCGAAGACCTCGTCCAGCCGGTGTGAGATGAAGATGATCGTGTGGCCGCGCTCTTTGAGGAGGTGTATATACCTGAAAAGGTTGCCCACCTCTATAGGGGTGAGGGCGGCCGTGGGCTCGTCCATTACGATCACTTCGGCGTCGTAAGAGAGGGCCTTCATGATCTCGACGATCTGCTGCTGGGCGACGGAAAGCTCCTCCACGGGGGTACGGAGCCTGATAGGCACGTTCAGCAGGTCGAGCCATACCTGCGCCTCGTGGTTGAGCTTAGTCTTATCTATCGTGCCGAAGCGCGTGCGGGGCTCGCGGCCAAGCATGATGTTCTCGGCTACCGTCATGAAGGGGATGAGGTTGAACTCCTGGTAGATGATGCTGATGCCGTGGCTCTGCGCATCCCTCGGGTTTTGCAGGCGGGCAGGCTTGCCTCGCAGGGCGATCTCGCCCGCATCAGGCTGGTAGACCCCCGCGAGTATCTTCATGAGCGTGGACTTGCCGGCACCGTTCTCTCCGACGAGCGCGTGCACCTGACCCTTGACGCAGGTAAAAGTCACAGCGTTAAGCGCCCGCACTCCGGGGAAGCTCTTCGATATCCCACGCATCTCAAGTATTGTCTCGGTCTCACTCATCCTCTCTCACCTTTCTACGTTGACGATAGACGGCCTACGTCGGACGGCGTTTGCCGCTACTTCTGCTCGCTCAATGGGCCGTACAGGAGGCCGATTAAGTCGGGATTTGCGCTATCACCTGCGGGGGGAGGAGAGAACCCACCCCCGCAAGCGATAGCATAAGAGCTATTTGACTGCGTAATACTTGGCCGCGACATCGGCCGGTAGCTTCGAGTTGGCCCAGTAGTCGTCCGAGAGGTCAGGCTTCACATACTGGTCGAGATTAGCATCGGTGATCGTTGGCACTGGGATGAGCCTCTTGTGAGGAACAGGCTTGCCATTAAGGGCATCCAGAGCCAGGTTGAGGGCCGAGCCGCTGAGCCATGTGGGCTCGGAGGCAGCGATGCCCTTGAAACCTGCAGGCTGCAGCTTCTTCCACAGCTTCATGAAGCCGTTGTTGTCTTCGCCCGTCATGGGGACCAGTTTGCGTCCGGCAGCCTGGAAGGCTTCCATGGCACCCTGTGTCATAGCCCCACCCTGGCTCCATACACCGTCGATCTGAGGATAGGCAGCGAGAGCCTGCTCAGTGGCGATCTTACCTTTGTCATACGCCCAGTCAGCAGCCGTACGGCTCAGGATCTTGATGGCGGTGGGGTCGGCACATTCGTTGATGGCTTTCTGCAGGCCGTTGAAGCGGTCTTCGGAGATCGAGTTGCCGGCGATACCGTCGAGGGCTATGATCTGGCCTTTGCAGCCGAGTTGATCCATAAGCCACTTGGCATCGACGTAGCCGAACTCTGTCTCGTCAGTGCCGATGGACGCTGTTGCGATATCGCCTGCGATCGAGCTATTGAAGACTATTACCGGGATGCCGGCATCGAGCGCCTTCTGTACCACGGGCACTAAAGCGTCGGGGGATGCAGGAGTGATCAAGAGGGCGTCAATGCCCTTGGACAGGAGGTCCTCAACGTCGGCGATCTGCTTGTTGACGTCGCCACCGGCATCGGTGATGAACAGGTCAGAGATTTCCGGGTGGAGTGTCTTTTCCTGCTCGAGCTCACGCACCATCTGGACGCGCCAGGAGTTTACAACTGAGATGTTGCTGAAGCCGATCTTGTAGGGACCTGGTTTCTTGAACTTGGTGGTATCAACCATCCGATCGTCCGTAGCACCGCCTGCGGCACCAGCCGTGGTGGCTGTTGGGCCGGTGCTGCTCGCGGTGGTTGCTGTAGCAGCCGTGGTAGCCTTGGTAGCAGTGGCAGCGGGGGCAACAGAAGTGGCAGTGGAAGCATCGCCGCCGCAGGCCGAGAGCATAGCCGACACAACCAGGACGAGGGTCATGCTTGACATTAGTTTCTTGAGTTTCACTTTATCTTTCCTCCATCAGTGTTGATAATCATAAAGTTGCTTCTTTCTAAGTTCATTCTCCGCCTGAGCGAAACACCCCCTTTCATATTAGCCGGTGACCGGTGACCGATCACTACACATGCCTTCTTCTGCGCGCATACAGCGCGACCGCCACGATAAATATGACTCCCTGCGCTATGAGCCGCCCGCCGTACGGAAGCTGGCCCACGATTGGCAGTTGGGTCACAGAGAGTAAACTGAACAGCACATACAGGAATAGAGCGCCTCCGACCGTGCCCGCTATGGAGCCGCGACCACCCTCGAACGGAGTGCCGCCGAGGACAGCAGCCGCTATGGAGTTGAGCATATAATCGTCGCCGAGCTTGAGGGTTCCAACTCCGATATAAGCCGCAAGGACGAGCCCGGCTATGGCAGCCGACACGCCACTGGCTACGTAGGCGAGAAGGGTTACCATCTGCACCCGCACGCCGGATGCGAAAGAGCTAACGGGGTTGGCACCGACGGCGAAGAGGTAGCGGCCCCAGATGGTGCGGCGCACGATGAAGACCATGAGGAGGATGAAAAGAGACCACACTATGGCCGCCGCAGGGATGGGCCCGATGAAGCCGGTGGCCCAGAAGCGCATCTGGTCGGGGATGTTGCCTCGTGGGGCACCTCCGGAGGCAACCAGCGCCGCGCCAAGGGCGAGCGAGGACATACCGAGCGTGGCGATGAAGGGCGCTACGCGCATGCGGGTAACGACGAAGCCGTTGATTGCTCCCACGAGAGCGCCCAGGAAGAGGCAGAATATGATCACGGGTATGATCTTGCTGGGGTCGCTGTTGATCATCTGGGCAGCGGTGACGTCCACCAGGATCACTACCGCGCCCACGGACAGGTCGAGGCCGCCTGCTATCATCACGATAGTCTGACCTATGGCGACAATGCCGAGGGCCGCAGCCTGCCGGGTGAAGTCGAGGAGATGGCCCGGCTCGATCGAGCTTGGCGACTGGAGGCCAAGTAAGATCAGCAATACGCCGAGCGCCCAGTAGACCGGAGGCACGACCCCCAGGGGCCCCAGCAATTGCTTGACCGACGGTCTGCGTCTTTCGTTTGTGGTAACTGCTTGCATACTGCCGTTCCCCCTAGATCATGAAATAGCCGCCGTTTACGTCCAGCGTGGTGCCCGTTATATAGGAAGCATCGTCGCTTGCCAGGAAAGCCACCGCCGCCGCTACGTCGTCTGCTGTGCCGAAGCGGTGGAGCGGGATCTCGGCCAGCCAGCGTTCGCGCCACTCGGGAGGCCAATCAGCAATCATGTCGGTATCGATGATGCCGGGTGTGACGGCGTTGACGGTCACTCCCCATTCGCCGACAGTGCGGGCAAGGGCCTTGGTCATGCCCACCAGTCCTGCCTTCGAGGTTGCGTAGTGGGGAGGTGAGGCCTGCCCACCGGTGCGCGCCGACATGGAGGAGATATTCACGATCCGCCCCTTGCCGCGCTCGCGCATGACGGACAACACGGCCTGGGAGCAGAAGAAGGCCGCATCGAGGTTCACCTGCATGGTGCGGTGCCACACTTCGTAGGTCACGTCCTGCAATGCCATCCTCTGCATAATGCCCGCGTTATTCACCAGCACGTCGATGCGCCCGAAGGCCCTGATTGTGGTCTCCACGAGGCGCTCACGATCGGGGGCCTCTGTGATGTTCGCGGCCACGGCCAGAGCGCTCCCACCCGCAGGGGTCAAGCGGCGAGCCATAGCCTCGGCGCCGGCGCCATCGAGGTCGGCAATCACGACGGACGCGCCCTCGGTGGCAAAGCGGGTGGCTATCGCCGCGCCGATTCCACGGGCCGCGCCTGTTACTATTACTACTTGCTCGATAAATCGCATATCCGCTCCACTTCTTATTCTTGTTGAAACGCCAGGATCGCAAAGTGGTTAAGGTTTAGGCTTTATTTCTTCTCGACGAGCGCTATGGGCCGCAGAGGGGAGCCTGAGCCGCCTTTGATCTTGAGTGGCAGCGCGACGAAGAAGCAGCGCGGGGGCAGGCTCTCAAGGTTGGCCAATTCTTCGATCAGTGGGATGCCGTTGGGGAGCATGTATTCTTCGTGCGCGTAGGACTTGACCGTCACGCCGTCCAGGATGGCCTGGTCGCAGGCGATGACGTCGCTGCCGAGAGCCTTGATACCCCTCTGGTGGAGCAGCTCGATGGCGTCGCCGCTGAGGCCAGGCGAGTTCTTGCTGTAATAGGTCCACTGGGCATCGGTGTGCCAGTGGCGGGCCAGCCAGCCGAAGTTGAACAGGACGATGTCGCCCGGCTGGATTTGCCCGTGCTTCTCTTCCCAGTCGAGCACGACCTCTTTGCCCCGCTGCTCACCCGCCTGCATATTGAGTGGCGAGAGGTCTATCACTACGGCAGGGCCGACCATTGCATCGAGGGGGAACTTATCCACGGTGAACTCAGGCATACTGGCGTGGCTGTGGGCTGGGGCGTCACAGTGGGTGCCAATGTGTTCGGGCATGAATATGGTGTTGGAGAAGTAGCCGTCGTGCTCGTGGCTGAGCGTATGGTGCAGAACGAGGGGCGGATGGGTGGGCCAGCGGGGCACGCCGTTCTCCAGGGTGGCGGACAAATCGATGATATCGCACTTCGCATAAAGATCTACCAGTTGGGCGAGCACATCGGGTGCGCCTTTGCTTGTATCGAGCATTTTGCTGTTCCTCCTTGTACCGGGTTAGTTCACTATTCCACAGGTTGAAGCGCGGTTTTCAGCCCTACCTTCTTCTCGAAGGTGTCGAAGGCGTCGCGCCACTCAGTGATCGGAAAGACGTTGGAGACGAGCGGCTCGGTCTTGACGAGGCCGGAGCCAAGCAGGTTGATCGCCCGGTTCCAGGAAGAGGGGATAGAGGCGTTGCTACCTGTTACGCTAAGCTCCTTGAAGCAAATCTGATCGAGCTCCCACGCTACGGGCTTGCCGAACAGGCCTATCTGCGCGTATTGGCCTGCGCGCCGCACCAGGTTGAGCAGAGTCATGGCAGCAGGCCCCGCGCCCGAACACTCGTAGACGATGTCGGCACCGTAGCCACCGGTCATGTCCATGACGGCGGTGGTGAAGTCGTCCTGTTGCACGTTGAATGTATAGTCGGCTCCCAGCTCGTGGGCGGTACGGAGGCGAAGAGCATCAGCGTCGGTGCCGAGCATGATCACTTTGGCGCCGGAGGCCTTGACCACCTGGAGGGCTAGCAGGCCGATAGCGCCAGGGCCGGCAAGGACGGCTACATCGCCGGGGGTCAGTTTGGGTAGCTCAAGAGCGCCATGCACCACGCAAGCGAGGGGCTCGGTCATGACGCCGGCGGTAAAGCTGACGTTGTCGGGCAGGATGTGGACGTTGCGCTCGGGCACGATAACGAAGGAGGTGAAGCCTCCATTGACGGCTGAGCCGATGGAGCGGCGGTTGGGGCAGAGGTTGATGCGGCCCGCGCGGCAGAACATACACGTGCCGCAGGTCGAGAAATAGGTCTCGCTCGTCACGCGGTCGCCCGGCCTGACCGATTCTACGCCGTCGCCCACGGAGTCCACCACGCCGACGATCTCGTGTCCCATGATCACGGGAGGCCAGGACTTGTACTCATCGTAGTAGATGTGCAAGTCTGTGCCGCAAATGCCGGTCATCTTAATCGCTATCTTGACGTAGCCCGCAGGCGCGTCGGGCTCAGGGACATCCCTCACTTCGATATTGCCCACGCCGGGCGCGACCTTCATTACACCTTTCATGGTTGTAGCCTCTTCTTTCTCAGGTGAGCTTTATCGAGCCTTAGAGAGTTCTTTGAAACGCCAAGATCGCCAAGGCGAACGCAGAGTGTTCAAGGTATTTGTCGTAATTGCAGATATTCTCGTAGGCTTATGTTGCATTCGTGTCCTCTGCTCGTTTAGTCTTCGTGACGCGTTTCGCGATTCCTTGATGGTCTTTGAGTTTCGATTAAGGCTTTGGGAAACTCGCTCAGCACGACGGGGCCGTTTGCTGTTACCAGGATGTTGTCCTCGATGCGGATGCCGCCGAAGCCTTTCTCGTATACGCCGGGCTCTACTGTTACTACCATGCCTTCCGCCAACTGGCCCTGGAAGCCGGGCAGGAAGAGGGGGAACGGCTCGTGGTAGCGAAAGCCCACGCCGTGCCCGGTGCCGTGGGGGAAGTACTGCGCCCAGCCTCTTGCTTGCAGGCTCTTAGTGGCGGCTGCGTGCACCTGAGCACCGGTGACGTCGGGCCAGAGCATGTCGATGGCGGCCTGCTGGGCTTCGAGGACGGCGCTGTATGCGTCGCGCTTGCGGTCGTCGGCTGTACCGGCGACTACGGTGCGCGTGAGGTCGGACCAGTAGCCTTCGACGATAGTGCCAAGCTCAAGGAGGACGGTTTCGCCTTCCTGCAAGCGGCGGTCGCCGGATATGAGGAACTGGTACCAGGAAACAGCGCCTTCGTCGGGACCGGACATGACTTCGGCCCAACCACGGCACCTGCGCACGCCCTTGTAGCCGGTGCCCTGCCCGTAGATGGCGGCTTCGACCGCGGCAGAGACTTCGGCTTCCTTCGCGCCCGGGATGGCAGCGTTGACGAACGCCTGCAGACCCAGCGCGGCCACTTCGTTTGCCAGCCGGAGGGCAGCAACCTCTTTGGCGGTCTTTCTGCTGCGCCACAGGTGCAGTTGATCGGTGGCATCGGACAGGTCGCTGCCGAATACTGTGCGCAGCATGCGCGTGGAGGGGACCGCCGAAATATGGTTCTCGGCGCTCATATAGGGCGGGGCGATAGTCTCGAAGCTGCCCTCGTAGCCGACGCGCTTGCCCTGCAAGCCGAACCTGTTCTTCAACTCGACCAGTAGCCCCTGCACCTGTACATCGGGTGGGCGGTCGCTGACGCCTCCCCAGCCATAGTAGATGGCGTTGTGAGGGTCGACGGCGCGTTCGACCCATTCTTCCTCGCCGACGGGCGCAAGCACTACAGGCTCTTCGCCGCGTACGAGCACCACCCACGACATACCGCTCATGGGCCAGTAGCCGGTGAGAAAAAGGACGTTCTCGGGCAGGCGCACCACCAGCGCGTCCAGATTGGTTTCCTGTAACCCGGCTTGCAAGCGCTCGGCTCGCTCTTGATCCCAAACCACAACTTTCTCCCTTCCGAGATTCTCAGTTAAGAATCCCGAGCTTGCGATGTATCGTGAACAATCTCAGCTTGAACGCCAGCCTGCTCTTGATTGAGGATTTCGGCACGGAGGCGCCAGAGTGGCCCCAACGTTGTGTAGAGCTCGACGTAAAGCTTATATAGCTCGCGGTAGTGGGCTGCGGCGTCCGGGTTCGGCTCGTGCGTGCGCACTGCGGTGGCTGTACGGGCGGCATCGTCTATATCGCTGTAGATACCGGCGCCCACGCCCGCCACCATGGCAGCGCCCCTGGCCCCGAACTCCGAGCCGCCGGCCACTCGAACGCGCCTGCCCGTGGCGTCGGCGAACATCTGCGACCAGAACTTGCTCCGGGCACCGCCGCCCGACAACAGTATCTCTTCACACTCTTCGGGCATGTGCTCATAGGCGTCGAGCATGGAGAGGGCCACTCCCTCGTAGACCGCTCGGAAGAGATGAGCGCGAGTGTGCTCTATGCTGAGGCCGAAGAACTGGGCGCGAGCGGCGGGGTTGACGAAGGGGGATACGACACCTGCGCTGTTCACGTAGGGGTGATACATTACTCCGCCCGAGCCGACGGGCACGGCCTGTGCCATCTCCTCTATCACGTCGAACACGGTGCGGCCTTCGTCTGCCGCCTGCGCCTTCTCTACCCCGGCCAGCATGTCGAGCATCCACTCTATGTTGAGCGTCCCCGAGGTGTTGACGAGCGAGCGAAGCCAGTGGCCGTTGGGCATGGTAGCCTGCACGCCTATGCCCTCGGGCTCGAACACGGGCGCGGATGACACGAGGGAATTGAGCGCGCTCGTGCCGACTATGCTGCACGCTTGCCCCGGCAGAGAGGCCCCGGCACCCAGCGTGGAAGCCACCACATCTACTAACCCGGCCACCACCGGCACGCCCTCGGGCAGGCCTGTGGCGGCGGCTACGTCAGGCGTGACACGGCCCCCGATCTCGGCGCTGCCAAGCATGGGAGGGAGAAGGCGAGCGCAGTCCGCGACACCCGCCAGGTCGAACAACTCCTGAGAGAAGGCCCGCTCGCGTATGTCAAAAGGCATGTAGGAGCAGTCGGTTTCCTCGTTGGCGATCTCGCCTGTCAGCTTGAAGCGGATCCAGTCCTTGGTGAAGAGCAGCCAGCGTGCGCGGTCGAGGGTTTCGGGCTCGTTGCGGCGCAGCCACGCCAGAACCGGCAGAGTGTAGCCGGGGAAGGGTGCGTTGCCCGATATGGCGAAGATGCGCTCGAAGGTGCCGTCGCCCTGCCACTCGGCAAGGATGCCGGCGGCGCGAGCGTCGTTCCAGAGGATAGCGGGACGAACGGGGAGCTTATCTTCGTCCAGAAGCCAGGCGCCGCAACAGGTGCCGCTGATGCCGACGGCGGCCACGCGCACCCCGCGCCCCTCGGAAGTCACTTCGCTGATGGTCTCGCGGGCGCATGCCCACACCGCCTCCATATCGGCTTCGGACCAGCCGGGGTGCGGGTGAAGTACGGGGGTGTCGCGACGCGAGATGGCCACCTCGTTACCGAGAACGTCAAACAGCACGCTCTTGATAACAGATGTACCTGCGTCTATCCCCAGTAAATACCGCTCGTCGTCTACCATTACTAACCGGCCTTCCCTGGCTATCCTCAACATTGAGGGCAAAAATCAGCAATCGCAACGTAGTCTAGTTATGCGCTTGAAATATCTCCAGCAACTGATCGGGGCGCTCGATGATGTAATCGGGGCCTTCCGCCATCAGCGTTTCCACGGGGAACATCCCGCCCCAGGACACGGCTATCGACACCATGCCCGCTTCCCGCGCCGCGATCAGGTCGCCGCGGTAGTCTCCCACATAGGCGAAGGCGGCAGGCTCTTTATTCAGCTTCTCGGCGGCCTTGAGCAGCGGAGCCGGGTGGGGTTTGCGCTCAGCGGTGTCTTCCGAGGTTATGATGACGTCGACAACGC